>JAAFHT010000152.1 GCA_013297625.1 Actinomycetota bacterium
GCGCTCACCCAGGCTTCCATCGCGGGTTCCTCTCAAGCGAAAGGTGGAGCGCGAGGGCCGCGAAGGCCTGCGCGAATTGAGGGAGATGGCTCCCCGACTTGGACTCGAACCAAGAACCTGCCGGTTAACAGCCGGCTGCTCTGCCAATTGAGCTATCGAGGATCGCTGAAACAGCGTGTCTAACGTACCAGAATCGCGCACGCTGTTCTGCGCCTCAGTAGCCAGCAACAGGGTCGACGATGCCGACGAATCGACCGTCGCCGAGGAACGCCCGAACATTCTCGGTGATGCGACGTGCCAGCAACGGTGCGGTCATCTCGGGTGTGTCGGCCGAGTGCGAGGTGATCAGGCATCTCGGTTCGCTCCACAGAACGTGGTCGGCATCAAGCGGCTCGGGCGTCGTCACATCGAGGCCCGCGCCGAGCAGCCGCTGCTGGCGCAGTGCGATCGCCAGGGCATCCTGATCGACGAGGGCCCCCCGAGCGATATTGACGAGCGCTGCGGTGGGCTGCATTAGAGCGAGCTCGTCGGCTCCGATGAGCGCGCGGGTTTCGACGGTCGAGGCAGCAGCGAGAATCACGACGTCAGCCAGCGGCAGAACGTCGTGCAAGGCCTCGACGGTCACCGTACGATGCGCTCTGGGCATTTCTCCTGCCGTACGCCGCACGACGGTGATCGTTGTGCGATACGGCTCTAGTAGCCGAATGAGCTCGGCCGAGATTCCTCCGGCCCCCACGATCACCACGTGTCGCCCATAGAGCGACAGCCCTGACCGCACGGGCGCCCATTCGGCCGAGCGGGCTTTCGGCGCGAACTCTCGCAAGACCGCTTGCGCCAGCGCCACAGCGTGCTCGGCGACCGGCTCGGAGTAGGCGCCCTTGGCGCTTGTGAAGAGCGGCCCGCCGCCATCGGCATAGCCAGCGAGCACGTCAGCAAAACCGTCGACCCCGGCCCATGGCAACTGCACCCACCCGATCGACGGATGCGCCTGAAGAATCTCGGCGAGCTCGTCGGCGCGCTTTTCGCTCAACCACACGAGCCCGCGAGTGTTCGCGTCGACCTCGCTCATGACGCCGCCGCCGGCGGTCACGGCCTGGGAGAAGAACGGCGACGCCATGGGTGCCACGGCGATCTCACCCGGCTCGGGACGCCGGTCGGGCAACCGCCCCTGCCCCGACAGAGGGTCGCGATGCTGGTCGGCGATCGAGAAGACCGCTCCCGCGGCGAACGCTGCAGAACGGCTCATGCGGTCACTCGTCGTCACTCGAGATCCTCACGTCACGCTGGCTTCCTGCACCAAAGCTCACGCTCGGACCCGCGAGATCTCTGCGAGGCGGTGCACATAGGGATGGCTGGCGTTATCGAGCACCTCGACGATGCCGCCCATTCCGACGATCGTGCCGCGATGCAGTACCGCAAGCCGCTGCGAAAGCCGCCGCACTTCACCGATCTCGCTGCTGACGATGAACGCCGCGAAGCCTCGGCGTCGCTGAACCTCAGCGAGGTGGCCGAGAATCGTGCCTCGCACTGTCGCATCAATTCCCGCGGTGGCTTCGTCGGCAACCAGAAGATCGGGGTCGAGAACGAGGGCGCGGGCAATCGCGACGCGCTGGCGTTGCCCTCGGCTGAGCTCATGCGGGTACTTCGGGATGGTCGCGAGGGTCAGGTGCATGGCATCGATGGCTTCGGCGACGATGCCGCCCGCGAGCGTTTTGGAGAACGAGCGATCGCGCTGAAACAGCGGAACCGCCACGTTTTCGCCCACCGTCAAGTGAGGATCAAGAACCAGACCGGCATCTTGCGGCACATACCCGACACGCAAGGCGAGCACATCATCGTCGTGACGGCCGAGGCGTCGAACATCGACCCCGAGAACCTCGAGCGCGCCGCCGACGATCTCAACACCGCGCGGAACGCTGCGCGAGGTGTAACCCGCGATAGCTCGCGCGAGCGTGCTCTTGCCGCTCCCGGCATCGCCGATGACGGCGAGCGTCTCGCCCGGTGCGATGTCGAGGCTGAGGCCCGTGACTGCCTGCACGGGCTTGCTTCCGCCTCCGCCGCGATACCTCAGCGTGAGGTCGCGGGCACGTACGGCGGCATCAGTCACGCGAGAGATCCTAGTCTCCGCGCACGCGGCGTCGTTCAGCCTCGAGGTCGACGAGCTCGCGCTGAAGTGTGCGGTAGCGCTCGGGCTCTGCCGCAGAATCGGTGCGTTGCAGGGCGCCGAGAAGCTCGGTTTTGCGCCGGAGCAGGTCGCGTTCGATGAGCGACGTCGTGACCCCCTGGCAGTACTCTGCCGCGTGCCCCTCGCGAATCGGCAAGGGGGCGATCGCCAACTGAGTGACGAGCGCGGTGAACGCACCGGGCGACTCGTCAGTCACGCGTCGTGCCCAATCGCTCGAGCCATAAGCCTCGATCGACGCGAGCATCGCATCGCGAACGGTCGCGAGTGCTGGCTGACTAAAGCTGGTGTGCAGGGCACGCTGGGCGACATCGAGGGGAATCTCACCAGGATGCTGCAGCAGCGCCATGAGCAGTTCACGTTCAAGTCGAGCAACGGGATCGTTGGGTAGCTGCGCAATGCCCATCGCGGGCGCGACGCTGTCAGCGGGTGCTGCGGCATCGTCGACCGGGATGCCCGGCGCAGCCTCTAAGGCGGCCGCAGAAGGCGGGCGCGTCGCCGGTGGACGGGCGGGCGCACGCCGCGCGGCGCGCACAGCTTGCGCAACCTCCGTGGGCTCCATACCGATCCATCCGGCCAGCGTTCGGGTGTAGCCGATCGACAGCGACTCGTCGCGAATGCCCGCAACGATAGGAGCCGTCGACCGAAGCGCGGCAACTCGGCCTTCGACCGTCTCGAGGTCGTAGAGGTCTAGCTGGCGGCGCACCATGAACTCGTACATGGGCTTGCGGCTCTGCACGAGCATCCGCACCGCGTCATCGCCGCGCTGCAGACGCAAGTCGCACGGGTCGAGGCCGTCGGGCGCGACGGCGACATAGGTCTGCGCCGCGAAGCGCTGCTCATCGGCGAAGGCGCGACTCGCGGCCTTCTGCCCGGCTTCGTCGGGGTCGAACGTGAAGATCACCTCGCCCAGACCGTGCGAAAAAAAAA
>JAAFHT010000010.1 GCA_013297625.1 Actinomycetota bacterium
CTCGCATCTCCCGAATCGCGCAATGGAAGCTCCGTTCCAGGCGTTGCAACATCAACAGGCACGACTTCAGAAACAATCGAGTTGAGGTCGTTGTCGGGAAACTCGGTAGCGCTCGCAAGGTTCACGGTGGAAACTGCTAAAGCAAACGAGACGAAAAGCGTCAGGAGGGCTGCAGGTGACTTCTTCACGGTTGATTACTCTCGGTCGGTTGGTCCCCTCGTGAGGACCATTGTCTTGTCTCTTGATTCACTGCGTCGAGAGATTATCTGTTCTCCTAAGCGAGGGATAGTCGGCATTTGGGGGGACATGGGGGCATGATGTCGGTTGGCGGACACGGCGTTGACCTGGCCCGACACCGTCACCGACGACCAGCGTCAGGCAGTGGCGAGCGCAGCGTCCGCCCCATGCGCGTCGCAGCGAACTGTGTCTCGAGCACAACATGGGCCTGACCGCGCTCTACAACCTCATGGACGACGACGGCTTCACCGACCTCGCCACCCTGCACAAGAAGATCGACGTCGCCGTGGCCGCCGCGCACAGCTGGCCGGCCACGGTCGCCCAGAACCCCACCGAACTCGTCGCTCGGCTTACCGCTCTCAACCGCGAAATCGTCGAGGGCGGGCGCCCTTACAACCCCTTCACGAGCTGATTCGAGCCTCAAACACCCGCGACACGCCGTATCTGAAGCGAATCTCCCCGGCTCTGCGCTGTGGACAACATGGGGATAAGTGTGCTGAATCTTGGGGACAACTTTCTCCCTTTCCACGCGTATCGCGTCGATTGCGCGAAATGACCGGAATTATCGGGAAATTGGCGTTGCTTTGAGGTTCTGGCCACTCTGGTTTTCCACATGCAACAGGCGAGGGTGCCTAAAGACGTGTCGGCATGCGCCGGTAAAGTCTTGAGCAACAGAAGGGCCCTGATCTGCACCAGCAGAACGAGGTCTGGATGCCGCAGATCAGGGCCGAGATGTCTTTGCGAGACTCTTCGACTCTAGAGGCCCCATGGCCTCTGCGCCACCGGGCGATTTTTGACGGTGGAGGCGACCTGCCAACGCTCAGCTGGAAGGAGTCGATCGATGACCAAGTCATCCAAGTCGGCGACACCCTCGAAGGCCCAGCTCTCGAAGGCGGGTAAGACCCTCGCGTCGAACTCGTCGAGCAAGTCGGCCAAGTCGAAGGCTGCGTCGACCCTCGGCAAGGGCTAGATCGGAGCACCCGGGCGGCAGGTGACTCTCATGCCGCCCGGGTGTGCGACCTGATCATTGGCCCCAGCCGGCGTGACCTTGTCAGCGTTTGGGCTCTTTACTGCGTGTTCGCCCCCTCGGGTGAAAGGCAGCTACCCATGAAATTCGACATCACTATGCAGTTCGACAAGCGTGCTATCGAAAAGGAGATAAGCCGCGGGGTCAACTCCGCAATGCGAGACATCGCACGAAAACTCAATCGAAGGTTCAGTGAGATTGGGAGAACTGCCGAAGGCCGCGACCTGGACTCGGTGAAGTCTGAGGTGACTCGTGCATTTCGAAGTGAAGGTGCAGATATATCGGAGCCTGAGTTGACTGAATATGCACAACACCTCATCGAAGGAGCGGTGATTTCCTTCGAGCCGGGCACGTTACGCGCTTAGGCGCCCGCCGTGCACACCGGCCGGCAGGCCTCGTAATGGCCGGCCGGCCGGTGACTGACAGGCTGGACAAGCTGACCGAGAGCATCCTGCAACATCTCCTGGCTCACTTCGCCTTCGCTGACGTACGCTGAGACCGCGCGGCCCGCGCCCACGAGGCCGGTACACGCCGAGCATCCGGCTAGAGGACGAGGGGGGTCAATGACGACCTTCGAGTCGCAGAAGAGTGACTCCGTGCCTGAGCCGACCGCACCCGAGGCCTCGGCGGGCCCGGTACGAGCATCCCGCGACCACGCCGTCGACCTCGTTCGCGCGGCCTGCCTTGTCGTGGTGGTGGGCCTGCACGTCATGATGGCGGGCATCACCGTTGAGACCGAGGGTCTCGCCATTACGAATTCGCTCGACGGGCATCCGATTTTCGCCTGGAGCACGTGGTTCGTTCAGGTCATGCCCCTGTTCTTCGTCATGGGTGGCTTCTCGAGCCTGCTCGCCTGGAGACGTCAGCGTGACCGCGGAGTCACCGACGCTGACTATGTGCGCGACCGCGTCGCCCGCCTGGCCAGGCCGGCGTTGCTGCCCCTCGGACTGGTGGGCTTCACTCTCGCCGTTCTGGGCCTCATAGGCCTGCCCGACGGGGTGCTGTCCGACGTCGGCTTTCGCATCGGCCAACCCTTGTGGTTCTTGGCGGTCTATCTCGGAGTCTCGGGCCTCGTTCCGATCATGGCCCGCCTGCACGAGCGCGCCCCGTGGGTGACCCTGCTGAGCCTGCTCGCCGCCGTCATGCTCGTTGACACCACGGCCTTGCTCACCGGCTTGCCGCTCATCGGAGCCTTCAATCTGCTCTTCGTGTGGGTCTTCGTGCAGCAATTGGGCTTCTGCCTCGCCGACGGCTGGTTCGACTGGCGTCGGCGGTGGATGCTCGGCCTCGCCGGCCTCGCCGCCTTCGGCGTGCTGCTCTTTCTCACCACGGTGGTCGGCTACTCAACCGACATGTACGAGAACCTGAACCCTCCGACCGCGGCGATTCTCGTGCTCGGGGTGGGCCAGACGCTGCTATTCGCGTTCCTGCGCCCGTGGATTGCCCGGCTCGCCGAACGCGAAACGCTCGCAGGCCTCAGCGGCGCCATCAACCGCAACGCCATGCAGATTTACCTGTGGCACGTTCCGGTCATCGTGCTCATCGCCGTGGTGCTCGTCGTGTCAGGCGCGCCCTTCCCCGAGCCGCTCAGCGAAGGCTGGTGGCAGAGCCGCCCGCCGTTCCTCGTGGCCGTTGCCCTGCTGCTCATCCCGATCGTCATTGGGGTCGGCTGGCTCGAACGCCGCAGCGAAGCGCGCGGCGGCCCGCCCCCCGAGCCGGTCGGTCCGTGGATGGCCGCGCTCAAGGTCATTCTCGGCATTGTCGGCGTCGTGACCCTGCTGATCGCCGGCTTCACCCCGGCCCACGGCGCCGCCATTGGAGTGACGCTGTTGCTGCTCGCCGTGCTGCTGCGATCACCTCGGCGGCGCAGCCTGTTAACCTCGGGCCATGAGCCCAGCGTCGAGCGCACCGATTCGCTGGAATCGCGATAGCCCCGACCTGCTGATTCACGGCGACAACCTAGACGCCCTGCGCGCGGTGCCCGACGCGAGCATGCAGCTCGTCTACCTCGACCCGCCGTTCAACACGGGTCGTACGCAGCGGCGCGCAACCACGCGCAGCACGCGCGACCCCGAGGGTGCCCACCTGGGCTTCGCGGGCACGAACTACACCCGCACGATCAAAGCGCTCAGCAGTTACGACGATGCCTTCAGTGACTACTGGGGCTTTCTGGCCCCGCGGCTTCTCGAAGCGCATCGCGTGCTGCGCGACGACGGCACGCTCTACCTGCACCTCGATTGGCGTGAAGCCCACTATGCCAAGGTCGCCCTCGATGCGCTCTTCGGCCGCGAGTGCTTTCTCAACGAACTCATTTGGGCCTACGACTACGGCGCCAAGTCGCGGCGGCGCTGGCCGACAAAGCACGACACGATTCTCGTCTACGTGAAGAACCCCGCGGCCTACTACTTCGACAGTGAGGCCGTCGATCGCGAGCCGTACATGGCGCCGGGCCTCGTGACTCCCGAGAAGGTCGCGCGCGGCAAGCTGCCCACCGACGTGTGGTGGCACACGATCGTGCCCACGTCAGGCCCTGAGAAGACGGGATACCCCACCCAGAAGCCGCTCGGCGTTCTGCGCCGAATCGTGCAGGCCTCGAGCCGCGAGGGCGACTGGGTGCTCGACGCCTTCGCGGGCAGCGGCACGACCGCAGCGGCCGCCCGCTCGCTCGGCCGCCGCAGCATCAGCATCGATGAGAGCGCGGATGCGGTGCGCATCGCGAGCGCCCGCCTCGGCCTGCCCATCACCGAGCTCGCGAGATAATCGACCCGATGTCGACCGACCCCCTGGCCCGCGCCGCGCGTGCCCTCCGCGCCGGGCACCTCGTGGCCTTTCCCACCGAAACCGTCTTCGGTCTCGGTGCCGACGCGTCGAACCCCGACGCCGTCGCGCGCATCTTCACGACGAAAGGCCGGCCGGCCGATCACCCGCTCATCGTGCACGTGAGTTCGGCTGAGCTTCTGGGCGAGCTCGCCGCCGAGATTCCCCCCTACGCGCACGCTCTCGCCACCGCGTTCTGGCCGGGGCCGCTCACGCTCATTCTCGAGCGATCGGCAACCGTGCCCGACGCTGTCACGGGAGGCCAACCGACCGTCGGCGTGCGCGTGCCGAGTCACCCCGTTGCCGTGCAGCTGCTGCGCGAGTTAGAAAGCCTCGGCGGGCGCGGGGTTGCGGCGCCGAGTGCCAACCGGTTCGGGCGCGTCTCGCCGACCTCGGCCGCGGCCGTGCGCGATGAACTGGGTGCGCTGATGAGTCCTCACGACCTCATCCTCGAGGGTGCCCCGTCTGACGTGGGCATCGAGTCGACAATCGTCGACTGCACGGGCCCGGCACCCGTCGTGCTGCGACCGGGCTCGATCACGGACGACATGATCGTGGCGGTGACGGGGCTCGCGCTTGGCGAGCGTGATGCGAGCATCCGTGTCAGCGGTTCGTTGCCGGCGCACTACGCGCCCGCGGCGACCGTTGTGCTCGATGTCGTTCCGAAGCCCGGCGATGGCTTCATCGCCCTCGTCGAGCACGAAACCCCCGCGGGGGTCATGCGAATCGCGGCACCTGACTCGGCCGAGGAGTTCGCGCGCGAACTCTATGCCGCCTTGCGCGCGGCCGACGAGGCGGGGCTGCATCGCGTCGTCGTGGTCTCGCCACCGGGGCCGGGTATCGCTGTCGCCATCCGCGACCGACTGCGGCGCGCGAGTCACGGCAGCCGCGAGCGCTAGGGGCGGGTCGCCCGCTCGAGCAGGTCGAGCACGTGCACGTAGGGCATACCCGTCGCGCGGCTCATGCCGAGTTCACACGTGCGGTTGGCGCTCACGGCGTGGTCGAACGCTCCGCCCTCGCGCGTGAGCCGCTCGAGGTCGGTGACCTCCGCGGCCGTCGCCGCCGCCGTGAGTTCGGGATGCAGCATGCCGCGGTCGCCCGCGAAGGCACAGCATCCCCACGCCTCGGGCACCATGGCGTCGTCGGCCACGGCGCGCGCAATCGCGACGAGCGCGCCCGTCGCGCCCAGTGCTTCGGTCGAGCACGTCGGATGCACGGCCACCCGCCCCTGTCGCTGCGCGATCTCGAGCCGCGGCAGCAAGGTCTCGGCCGCAAAGGTCACCGCATCAACCACACGGTGCGGCACGCCCTCGGCCTTCAGCAGCCCGACGAAACCCTCGGTGCACGAGGCCGCGTCACTGATGATGGGCAGCGCATCGGCCTCGGGGCCGAGCGATGCAATGGCGGCCCGCACGCGGTCGCGCATGCTCGTATAGCCGGCGGTGTGTCCCTTTGACTTCCACGGGGTGCCACAACACAGGCCGTCGATTCCTTCGGGCACGATGAGCGTCACGCCCGCGCGCTCGCACAGCGCGAGCAAGGCCGCGGTGGCGCCGGCCGAGTCGGCGTCGGCACCCTCCGGCCCGAACATCGTGCCGACGCACGCGGGCAGGTAGACCGCGACGGAAGCAGGGCCGCCGACGTGACCCGAGCCGACCGCTGCCGAGTCGCCCAGTAAACGCGAGCGGCGGGCTCCGCCGCGGGGCAGACCTGCCTCGTAGCGCGGCACAACATCGGTGCCGAGCACGGCGCGCGCCGCCGAGCTGGCGCCGCGCACGAGAGCGGTCGGCAGAGCATCCGCCACGGTGAGGGCGACCGAGGCGACGCGGGTTGTGGCATCCCAGTTGCCGGATGCCGCATTCCACACGCCCCGGCCGGGCGCCCGGCCCTCGGCCCGCAGCCGCCGCACGAGGTCGCCCGTGTTGATGTCGACGGGGCACGCGATGCCGCACATTCCGTCGACGGCGCACGTCTGCACGCTCTCGTAGGGCTCGTCAACGAGCAAGGCTTCGACGAGCGCGTGATCCCCGCGCTCTTCAGCCGCGGCCAGTTCGCGTCGCACGACGATGCGCTGACGGGGGGTGAGAGTGAGCGTGCGGCTCGGGCACGTCGGTTCGCAATAGCCACACTCGACGCAGCGGTCGACCTCGGCTTCGACCGTCGGCGTGGTCTTGAGATTCTTAAGGTGCGCCTGCGCGTCGTCGGTAATGATGACGCCGGGGTTGAGCACCCCCGCCGGGTCGCACAGCCGCTTGAGCTCACGCATGACCGCCATCAGCTCGGCGCCATACTGCCGCTCGACGAACGGCGCCATGATGCGGCCCGTGCCGTGCTCGGCCTTGAGCGTGCCGCCCTGCGCCAGCACGAGCTCGACGATTTCTTCGGTCACGGCCGCGTAGCGTGCCACACCCTCGGGCGAGTCAAACCGTTCGGTGAGCAAGAAGTGGATGTTGCCGTCTTTCGCGTGCCCAAAGATCACGGCGCTCTCGTAGCCGTGCCGCGCAAACATCTCTTCGAGCGCCTCGCACGTGGGCAGCAGGTTGGCGACCGGAACCGCAATGTCTTCGAGCAGGGCCGTGGTGCCGCTCGGGCGCGCTCCGGCCACGGCGGGGTAGAGGCCCTTGCGCACGTGCCACAGCGCAGCCCGCATGGCGGGCTCGCGCGAGAACGCGAACTCGGCGGCGAGCGGCAGCCCGACCAGCGCGCCCTCAGCTCGGGCGAGGCCGGCGGCGAGCGCCGCATCCGTCGCCGCGTGCACTTCGATCAGCAGCGCCGCATGGCCGTCGACGGTCAGGCCGGTGATCGCCGCCGGCGCATCGCTAAGGGTTTGGGCGACGCGCAACGAGGTGGCGTCCATGAGTTCGATCGTCGCGAGACCGGATGCCACGAGCGCGGGCAGCACCCCGGTCGCCGCCGCGAGACTCGGGAACACGAGCAGCCCCGTCGCCACGAGCGGCGACACGGGAACCGTGCGAAACACTGCCTCGCCCACCCAGCCCAGCGTGCCCTCGCTGCCGATCATGAGCCTTACCAGCAGGTCGATGGGCCGCTCGTGGTCGAGAAAACTGTTGAGGCCGTAGCCCATCGTGTTCTTCATCGCGAACAGGCGACGGATGCTCGCCGCCGACTCTGCGTCACCCACCACCCGCTCGCGCAACGCCGACAGCCCGGCCCAGAGTTCGGGCGCGGCGGCCCGTAGCTGCTCGTCCGCATCGGCGGCAGCGGAGTCGATCACGGCCCCGCTTGCGAGCACGAGAGTCATCGACTCGAGTGTTTGGTAGGTGTTCTGCTCGGTTCCGCACGCCATGCCGCTCGAGTTGTTGGCGATGACGCCGCCGATCGTGCACGCGATTTCGCTGGCCGGGTCGGGGCCGAGGCGGCGGCCGAACCGCGCGAGTCGGGCGTTGACCTGGCGCACCGTGGCCCCGGGTTGAACGCGCACACGCTCACCGCCGTTGAGCACCTCGATGCCGCGAAACGCTGCGCGCGTGTCGACCAGCATCTGGTCGGTGACTCCCTGACCCGAGAGGCTCGTGCCGCCCGAGCGGAAGGTAACAGGGCTGCCCGTGCGGCTCGCCTCGGCGAGCAGAGTGGCCACCTGCGCAATCGAGTCAGGCGTGGCAATCGTGTGCGGTCGCAGCAGGTAGTGGCTCGCATCGTGGGCCATGGCCACAAGATCAATCGGGCGTTGCGTTCGGGTCGAGAGCGCAGCATCCATGCTTTTCATCATACGTTTTTGGCCGCACTAGGCTGACGATCATGAGCGATCGCCGCGAAATCGAGTGCTGGCTGACCGATATGGACGGCGTTCTCGTCCACGAGAACACCCCCCTGCCCGGAGCCATCGAACTCATCGCTCAGTGGAGAAGCACCGGCACGCCGTTTCTCGTGCTCACGAACAACTCGATCTTCACGCCGCGCGACCTCGCTGCGCGGCTTAGTGCCAGCGGGCTGGATGTGCCCGAAGAGTCCATCTGGACAAGCGCGCTCGCGACAGCCGACTTCTGCGCGAGCCAGATTCCGGGCGGTCGCGCCTTCGTCATCGGCGAGGCGGGGCTCACGACAGCGCTTCACGAGGCTGGCTTCATCATGACCGAGACCGACCCCGACTATGTCGTCGTCGGCGAGACGCGCAACTACTCGTTCGAGGCCATCACCAAGGCGATTCGCCTCATCGGCGACGGGGCACGCTTCATCGCCACCAACCCCGATGCCACAGGCCCGAGCGCCGACGGGCCCATGCCCGCCACCGGTGCTATCTCGGCGCTCATCACGAAGGCCACCGGCAAAGACCCCTACGTCGTGGGCAAGCCGAACCCGATGATGTTCCGCTCGGCCATGAACCGCATTGGTGCCCACAGCGAGAACACCGCGATGATCGGCGACCGCATGGACACCGACATCGTCGCGGGCATCGAGGCCGGTCTGCACACCGTGCTCGTGCTCACGGGAATCAGTGACGAAGCCGAGATTGCGCGCTACCCGTTCCGTCCTGACGAAGTGCTCGCGGGCGTGCACGAGCTCGTCACGGCAGCCCCGGTCGAAACTGAGCTGTAAGCCGCCTCGCTCACGCCCTCGCTATAGCGCGGGAGCAGGAATCGCGAGCGAACCCGTGATGGGCTCACCCGACGACCGTGAGACGAAGCAGAAGTAGTCGCGCTCGCCGGCATCCCACTGTTCTTCTGAGACGGGATACGCACCCTGTACCTGCAGGTCGGTCACCGCGGCCGCTGCGGCAAGGTTGATGACTCCCGCCGCCGAGCACAACAACGACATCTGAGCCGCAAGGGCTTCTTCGCCGGGATACGGAATCGCCGCCACAAAGCCAGGGTCTTCACCTTCAGGAGCAGGTTCCGCGGTGCTTTGTGGTGCCGGGAAGGGCGCGCGCAACACTAGTTGTGCGGCGTGCGGAGTGGCACAGTCGACGACCGTCAGCTCTTCTTGCCACGCGTCAACGAACGGCTGAAGGCACTCGCCGCCCCACACCTCGTCCCAGCGATACTCGCCGGGAGGCACGGGCCCGACCGGCCGCGGCGTCGCTGACGCACTCGGCGAGGCGCTCGCGCTCGGCATCGGCTCTGCCCCCGGTGCAGGACCCAACAGCAACGGGATGCGCGTGCCCACGAAGAAGATCGCCACGAGAGCGAGAACCGCCACGAGCGACCCCGCGACCCAAAGCAAGATCTTCTGCGTGCGAACGAGAGGGGCCTTCTCGCCCGGTGTTCCGTCTCCGCCGTCGACGCCGCCGCCTCCGCCGCCCCGGCGGTTCGATCGAGGCACGGCAGAAATCAAGGTGTCGTCATACTCCTGAAAGCTGTCGCTGCCGAACAGGGCGTCGAGCGCGCCCCCGTCGTCGGGTTGGGCGAGCAGTTCAGTAGCCGCGCCGGTGAAAGGGGCCGCAGGGATGATCTCCGCCGGTTGCGTGGGCTCGGGCTCGATGATCGGCGCGAGCTGCGTCGGGGCCGGCTCGGTGAACGGCGGTGCCGAGAACGGCAGTGAACCGGGCGGCACGGCGGGCGGCACTGCCGGGGGCACTGCGGGCGAAAACAGAGGAGAACCCGCCGGGGGGAAGCCCGGCTGATTCGGTGCCGGGTACGTCGGCTGCGCGACGGGCGGCACGGCGGGCGCAACTGCGGGAGGGAACGACGGTGGCGCGGCGGGCGGGAACGCCGGCGGATACGTCGGGGCTGCCGTCGGCGGAACAAGAGGTGGGACGAGTGGGGGCGGAACGACGGGCTCCGCAGGAGCCACGGGCTGCGCGGGGACTACCGGCGGTACCGGCGCAGCGGGCTGCTCAGGAACTACCGGCGGTGCAGGCGCGACCGGCGGCGGGGTGGGCTCGGCGTCTCCGCCGAACTGAGTGCGAAACCACTCGTCGGCGTCGAACGCGCCGGTGTCTGGATCGCGCTCGTCGCCGAGCTCGCTCATCATGCGAGCCCCAGGTCGGTCAACCCGATGGCCGCGCGGTATTCGTAGCCGGCTTCTTCGATGACGCGGCGAGCATCCGTCGCCCGGTCGACGACAACGGCCACGGCCACGACCGTTGCTCCGGCTGCTTCGAGAGCGCGGGCGGCGGCGAGCGGCGAGCCGCCCGTGGTCGAGGTGTCTTCGAGCACGATCACGCGCTTGCCCGCGACATCGGGGCCCTCAACCTGCTTGCCGCGCCCGTGGTCTTTCGGCGCCTTACGTACGACGAACGCGTCGTAGGTGAGCCCGCGGGCCGCGCTCTGGTGCAGCACGGCCGACGCGATCGGGTCAGCGCCCATCGTGAGCCCGCCGACGGCGGCAATGTCGGGAATGTCGGCGATGAGGTCGACCATGACCTGCCCGATCAACGGGGCGACGCGGTGGTCGAGGCTCACTTTGCGCAAGTCGATGTAGTACGACGCCTTCGCGCCGCTCGTCAGAGTGAAATCACCGTGGAAAACGGCCTCATCGCGAATGAACTGGATGAGCTGCGCGCGGGCTTCGGTCACCCGATCACTCTAGCCGGGGCGCTGGGGCGGCCTCGAAGCCGGGGTTGACGTGCTAGACCGACTGGTCTATAGAATACCGTCATGACCTCGACCACCCGTGAGCGCATCGTGCAGGCCATGAGCGCGAGCATCCAAGCCCGCGGCATGAACGCGACCGGGCTCAACGACCTCGTTCGAGACGCGGCCGCACCCAAGGGCGTGCTGTACCACCACTTCCCCGGCGGCAAGACGCAAATCACCATCGCCGCAATTGACGAATCGGTTGACCGGCTCGAGTCGCGGCTGGAGCGCGCGACCGAGCGCGGCGACGACGTTCTTGACGCACTCACGATGTGGCTCGAGCGGGCAGCGGCCGGGCTGCGTGAATCATCGTTCGCGCTCGGCTGCCCCCTCGCCACGGTTGCACTCGAGACGACACCTGACGACCGCGACATCAGAGTCGCGCTCGATGCCGCGTTCGTGCGGCTGCGAGGCGTCATCGCCGCGGGGCTGCAGCGCGAAGGTCGAACGGCGAATGACGCCGAGCGCATGGCCTTCGCGATCGTTGCGGCCTACGAAGGCGGGCTCTTGCAAGCGCGGGTCGCCGGCCAGGTCGAGCCCATGGTCGAGGCCTGCCGTTTCGTGCTCGACCTCATGCGAGCGCGACCGTGACCGGCGCGCCCGTGACGGCCAGCCCTTTCGCCATCACCGCTTATGACGGGTACACACTCGGCGCTGTGCGCTACACCGGCAGCGGCCCAGCGACGGCCACCATCATTGTTGGCGGCGCTACGGGAGTCGCCCAGCGCTTCTACCGTCGCTTCGCCGAGTACGCGGCCAGCAAGGGCTACGACGTTGTCACGGTCGACTATCGAGGCCTCGGAGACTCGGCTCCGGCTAACTTGCGCGCTTTCGAGATGGACTACGGCGATTGGGCGCGGCTCGATCTCGATGCGGTCATCGGTTCGGTGACGGATGCCCGCCCCCTCTACATCGTCGGCCACAGTTACGGCGGCGTCGCCTTCGGGTTGATCCCGAGCATCGCCTCGGTCGATGCGATCTACACGTTCGGCTCGGGCGCAGGGTGGCACGGCTGGATGCCGCCGCTCGAAGCGGCTCGCGTGCTGGCCCTCTGGCATGTCGCCGGTCCGATCCTGACGCGTCTGCGCGGCGTTATGCCGGGAGCCATGATCGGCCTGGGCTCCGACATGCCCATCGGGGTGTATCGCGGCTGGAAGCGGTGGGTGAGCTACCGCCGCAACTTCTTCGACGTGCCCGAGCTGGCTCACGAGGCTGGCATCGCCGCTCAGGTCAGCATCCCCGTCGCCGCAGCGAACTCTGTCGACGATGTGTGGGCACTCCCACGTTCGCGTGACGCCCTCATGAGCGGGTACGCCTCGGTCGATGTGACGGCCATCGACATCGTGCCGAGAGAGCGTGGCCTCGGCCCTATTGGCCACACGGGCTACTTCAAGCCGTCGTCTGAGCCGCTGTGGGCGGATGCCCTCGACTGGCTCAACGGCCAGACCCGGAGACTCGCAACGACCGGATAGCGTGAACGCATGCGCATTGCCACGTGGAACGTCAACTCGATCCGCACGCGATACGGCCGAGTGGTCGACTGGCTCCTCAACGCCGATGTCGACGTGCTCGCGATGCAAGAGATCAAGTGCAAGCCCGAGCAGTTTCCGCTCGAGCCCTTCGAAGCGGCCGGCTACGAAGTCGTTCTGCACGGCCTTAACCAGTGGAACGGCGTTGCGATCGCCAGTCGTTTGCCCATGACCGATGTCGAGATCGGCTTTGCGGGTCAGCCCGGTTTCGCGAAAGGCCATGAGGGCCCGGATGCTCCCCTCGAAGCTCGCGCGATCGGCGCGACGATCGACGACGTGCGCGTCTGGAGCCTCTACGTGCCCAACGGGCGCGCCCTCGACGACCCGCACATGGACTACAAGCTGCGGTTCTTGCGCGCACTCGCCGACGACAGCGAGCGGTGGATGCGCGAGAACCCCGGCGCCGCGCTCGCCCTCACGGGCGACTTCAACGTGGCGCCCACCGACGCCGACATGGGCGACCCGAGTTTCGTTCCTGGTGAGTCGACGCACATCTCTGCCGCCGAACGCGCTGCGTTCGCCGCGCTCGAAAGCGCGGGGCTCACCGACGTCGTACGGCCGCTCGTGCCCGAGGGTTACACCTTCTGGGACTACAAGCAGCTGCGCTTTCCGCGCGATGAGGGCATGCGCATCGACTTCATCCTCGGCTCGCCCGGCTTCGCCGATCGGGTGGTGGATGCCCGCATCGAGCGCGAGCAACGCAAGGGCGACGCCCCCAGTGATCACGTGCCCGTGGTCGTCGACCTCACGGGCGACGACGATGACGATGATCGGCCGATGATCTTCTAACACTGAGCCTCAGCGCCGCCCAGTAGGGTCGTTGATCGTGAGCATCGACCAATGGGCCATCAGTGTCATGGAAACCCTCGGCGTATTCGGCGCCGCGCTTCTCGTGGCGATCGAGAGTCTCTTTCCGCCCATCCCGAGCGAGCTCATCTTGCCGCTCGCTGGCTTCACGGCCAGCCGCGGATCGTTCGACCTCGTCTCTGTCATTGTCGCGACCACCATCGGCTCGCTCGTGGGCGCGATCGTGCTTTACGCGCTCGGCCGATGGGTCGGGGTCGAAAGGCTCAAGCGCGCGGCCGATCGCATTCCCCTCACAAGCTCCGCCGATGTCGAGAAGGCGATGGCGTGGTTCCACCGTTTCGGGCCTCTCGCCGTGCTCATTGGCCGGTTCATTCCGATCGTTCGCAGTCTCATCTCGATTCCCGCGGGAGTCGACCGAATGCGGCTGTGGCTCTTCTTGCTGCTGACGACGATCGGCAGCGGCATTTGGAACACGATCTTTGTCGTGCTGGGCTTCGTGCTGGGCGAAAACTGGGTCGTGGTCGAAGACATCGCCTCGCGCTACAGCCGCATTGTCTTGGTTGTCGCGATCATCGTCGTCGTGGCATTCATCGTGTGGCGCATCGTGCGGCTCATGCGTCGGCGTTCGGCGTCATCGCGTTAACGCGCGGCCAACAGCGCACAGCGACCCGTGGGCAGGGTGAGATTACTCATGGAATCCTGCCCACAATGGGGCCACACTAGACAGACAGCGTCAGCGCGCATTCCGCGCCCCGACTCATCCCACCCTCAGGAGATCATCATGCGCCGCACCGTTCCCGCCGTCGCCGCCCTCGCGCTGGGCGTTTCGCTCACCCTTTCCGGATGCTTCGGCAACCCACTCGAGCAGCTGACCGGCGGACTCATCGAAGGCGGAGTCGAGCAGATCATCGAAGACCAAACCGGCGTGAACGTCGACGTCGATGGTTCGGGTGCGAGCCTGCCCGACTCCTGGCCCGCCGACGTTCCGACGCTGCAAGGCGAGGTCGTCTTCTCGGCCGCCGCTGAGGGCGTCTTCACGGCGGCCATCAAGGTGGGCAGCCTTGCCGATGCCGAGCAGGCGTTTGCCGACCTCGAGGGCGCTGGCTATACCCAGGTGTCTGAGTTGTCGCTCGGCGAAGGGTCGTCGGCTCGTGTCTTTGAGAACGGCACGTGGAACGTCGCCCTGCTGATTGCCGAGAACGAAGACGGCACGGCGCAGGTGCAATACACCGTCGGCGCCGTCAACTAAGGCATCCCGCGCGTCCCGTCGGGCGCAACCGCCGTTTGTGCGCGTGAATCTGGGCGTTCGCGCAAGTTTCGTGCGCCCTTCACAACCACAAGCGGCGGTTGCGTGCTTAGGCTCATGGATGAGTCTGTATTCACCTGATTCGACGAAGGAGGGACACCATGACCGACACCACCGCGACCCGCAGCACCACCATCATCGGAGAGCCCGAGGTCGTCGAAGACGCCCTCCGCGCGGCGACGGATGCTGCCCTCACGAGCGCGCAGATCGTGGCCGACCCGGCATGGTCGCGCCTCAAGCGCGCCGCCGAGGCCGTGCGCCCGATGCAGGTGCACGACGGCAGCATCCCGAACGCCGATGACCACGCAGCTGCCGCGGGCCACGTCGCCGAGATCGCCGCTGCCCTGCGCCACTTCGCCCCGCTGATTCCGCACGATGCCGATTACTTGACGGCGTGCGCGATCGATTTCGAGCGCTGGGCTGACAGTGGCTTCGTCGTGCCCGACTTCTACGACGCGCTCGACGCCTTCCACCCGGCCCGCGAGCGTCGCGACGGCGTCGCACACCTCGTCGTGTTCCCCATGTACACGCAAAACGGTTCGGCTGACCGGCTCGTCGAAGCCGTGGTGTTCGAGGTCATTTGGCCCGACTTTGTCGCCGCGCTCGAAGCGGGTGCCTACGGCAACGCGCTCTACCTCGGCTTGCGGTTTGCCGACTTCACGCCCGGCTACGACACCAACTCGGCCGTGCTATTTCCCGAGTCGGTCGCCGTCACGCCTCGCGTGCCCGCCGGCGCCCCCGAAGGAACCCCGGCGCAGTTGCCGACATTCACGTGGGGAGCGATTTTCGCCGACCGCGAGGCCGCTCGCTATCGCCGCGTCGTTCGGGCCGCCGCCGAGATCACGAAGCTCGACTTGCCTGCAGACGCTCTCGAGTTGCTCACCGACCAGCAACTCGCTGAGCGCACGTTCGTCATGTGGGACATGATTCACGACCGCGCCCACATGCGTGGCGACCTGCCGTTCGACCCGTTCATGATCAAGCAGCGCATGCCGTTCTTCCTCTACACGCTCGAAGAACTGCGCTGCGACTTGACCGCGTTCCGTGAGGCCGTTGCGTTGTGGCGCGCCGACGACACCGATGACATCACGCGGCAGCACGCGCGACTGGTGCAGTACGCCGTGATCTTCGACCGCATCTTCCGGTTTGCGATCTCGGGCACGCGCGTGCGCAACTATGACGCCGTCGGCGGTCAGTTGTTGTTTGCGTGGATGCACCAGAAGGGTGTGCTGCACTGGACAGACACCCAGCTCGCCATCGACTGGGATGCCGTGCCCGACGTCGTCGTCGCGCTCTCTGATGCCATCAACGAGCTCTACTGGGCCTCGATTGACCGCCCGAAGGCCGTGCACTGGCTCAAGGCCTACGAGCTCGTGTCGGGCACGCTCACGCCACACCCCGCTTCGGTGTGGGCACGCGGCCTGAGTGACGAGGTGCTCGCCGGCCCGCTCAAGGGCTACACCGACCTCGTGCTCGACGACGAGTTTCCGCTCTCGATGTTCTACGAAGCCCTCACCAAGAAGATGGCGCAGGTTATCGAGTCGACCGCGGGCATCACGGGCGCCACTGCGTGACCGAGGTACTTGCTGACCGCACCGTCGTGGTGGCCGGTGCGGGAGGGGTGGGTGGCCGCGCGGTATGCGCGGCCCTCACCGCAGCGGGCGCGCATGTCGTGGCCGTGGGCTCGCGGGCCGAGTCGCTTGCCAA
Source organism: Actinomycetota bacterium (assembly GCA_013297625.1). Lineage (GTDB taxonomy): Bacteria > Actinomycetota > Actinomycetes > Actinomycetales > Microbacteriaceae > Microcella. The sequence goes on from JAAFHT010000010.1 coordinate 15,967, forward strand.
CGTGGATGCGGCCGAGACCGCGGTCGTCGACCTCGCCGACCCGGCCGCGGTGAGCGCGTGGGCGGCCGCACTGCGCGACCGCCGGCCGAGCATCGACGGTCTGCTGCACCTCGTGGGCGGGTGGCGCGGCGGCTCCGACCCGGATGACTTTGAGTGGCTCGAGCGTCGCGTTCTCACAACCCTGCGGGTGGTCAGCCGCGAACTACGCGACGACCTCAGCGCGTCGAGCGCGGGGCGGTTGGCGATCGTGAGCTCCGCATCCGTCGCCCAGCCGAAGTGGGGCATGGCCAACTACGTCACCCTCAAGTCGGCCGCCGAAACCTGGGTGCAGGCGCTCGCGAGCGGCTGGCGCACCAAGGGCACCCCGACCGCGGCCGTCACGTTTGTCGTCGGAGCGCTTGATGAGGCCGGCGCGGTCGACGACCTTGCCTCGGCGTGCGCGGCACTGTGGTCGGTCGATCACGAGCAACTCAACGGCGCCCTCGTCGAGCTGACGAACCCGGCCTCAGGCAGTGCGTAGCGCGCGGGCGTCTTCGAGTGGGGCCCAGGCCCCGTGATACGTTTCGCCCACACAGTCGATAGCGAAGGGTTCTCAGGGTGGTGCGTTCAGTGACGGGTGCCTGGCGAGCGGCCCTGGCCCTCAGCGTCGTTGCCCTCGCCGTGGCGGCGAGCGCACCCGCTTCCGCAACGCCCGGCGACTGGTCGACACCCGTCACGATTTCTGATCTAGCAGCGGGCGACGCCAATCAGCCACAGATCGTCAATTCGGGCGCCGTACACGCCGTTGCGTGGGAACGCTTCGTCGGGGCCGAGCGGCGGGTGCAAGTTGCGTCGTCGGTTGATGGCGGTGCCACCTGGACCGTTCCACTGACGCTGTCGGCCGCGGGAGCGACGGCAATCGAGCCTCACCTGGCGGCGAGCGGCATGCAGATCGCCGCGATCTGGCGTCGCCTTGACGGCGCGAGCTTTCGCATTCAGTCCGCGGTCTCCACTGACGGTGGCACAAGCTGGAGCGTTCCGGCCACACTCTCAGCCGCAGGGAGCACTGCGCGCTCACCCCACATCGCCACCGATGGATCCACACTTTTCGCCACCTGGACGCGGACCGATGGCACCGACCGGCTCGAGGTGGCGACTTCGACAGACAACGGCGCGACCTGGAGCGTTTCCGTCACGCTCTCGCCAGCCGGCTTCGACGCAACGACGCCGCGGGTCGTCGCACGCGCTGGGGTCGCGACGATCGTCTGGTCGCTCACGAACGGCACAACCTCGAAGATTCAGGCATCAACCTCGACCGACTCTGGGTCAACCTGGAGCACACCCGTCGACATCAGTGACTTCGCGGCGAGCACCTTTCTTCCCGAACTTGTGACCGATGGCACCACCACAACGGCAACCTGGGAACGCTTCGACGGCACGTCGGCGGCGGTGCAGACCGCGTTCTCGACCGACTCCGGGGCGACCTGGAGCTCGCCCCGCACGCTCTCGACTCCCGGGGGAAGCTCAGAACAGCCCCAGGTCACCACCGACGGCACGAGAGTTTCAATCGTTTGGTATCGCGGTGACGGCTCAGGCTTTGTCGTGCAGTCTGCCTACTCCCCAGATGGCGGCGCCACCTGGAGCACACCGCGCACGCTGTCGGCGACAGGCCCCTCGCAGCCCTACCCGCAGATTGCGACCAGCAGCAGTCTCATCACGATTACCTGGCGACTGTTCGACGGAACGAATAGCCGAATCCAAGCATCGTCGTCGAACGATGGCGGCGAGACATGGAGCACACCACTGACACTGTCGGCCGCGCTCGGAGACGCATTCCTTCCCCAGATAGCGAGCAACGAAGCGTCTCCCGTGGTGACGTGGACGCGTTCTGACGAGGGTGTGTTCCGCATTCAGACGTCACGGTTTACGGCGGCAGGGCCCGAACTCGCCGCGACGGGCGCCGCCGACTCGGTTCGTGACCTCGCGGTGGCAATCGCGGTACTGAGCGCAGTAGGCGTGGGGTTGATTGCCCGCTCACGGCGACCAGCACGTCGTGCGGCAGGCTGACAGCGCAGCGTGCGCACCGTATGCAGAGGAGAATGACACCGTGACCCGCATCCACGACACCAGCTACCGCGGCTTCGCGAGCGACAACTACGCGGGCGTGCACCCCGAGGTGCTTGCCGCACTCGCCGAGGCCAATGGCGGCCACCAGATCGCCTACGGCGAAGACCAGTACACGGCCCGCCTTGCCGAGGTCGTCAAGGCGGAGTTCGGTGAGCAGGCCGAGGTTTTTCCGGTCTTCAACGGCACGGGAGCCAACGTGCTCTCGCTCACGGCGCTCATGCCGCGCTGGGGTGCTGTGGTCGCCAGTGGCACCGCGCACATTCACACCGATGAGGGCGGCGCGCCCGAGCGCGTGAGCGGCCTCAAGCTCTTCACCGTGCCGACGCCCGACGGCAAGCTCTCCCCCGAACTCGTGGCAACAGAAGCGTGGGGATGGGGCGACGAGCACCGAGCGCAGCCGCTCGCCGTGAGCATCACGAACACCACTGAGGTGGGCACGGTCTACACGCCCGCCGAGGTGCGCGCACTCACCGACTATGCCCACGAGAACGGCATGGCCCTGCACCTCGACGGCGCCCGCGTGTGGAACGCTGCTGCCGCCCTCGGCACGAGCCTGCGCGCGTTCACCGCCGACGCCGGGGTCGACATTCTCTCGCTCGGCGGCACCAAGAACGGCTTGCTCGGCGCCGAGGCAATCGTCGTGATCAACCCCGAGCGCGTCGACGGACTCATCTACTTGCGCAAGATGAACATGCAGCTCGCGAGCAAGATGCGCTTCATCTCGGCGCAACTGTTGACGCTCTTCGACGAGGGGCTGGGCATCCGCTCGGCCAGCCACGCCAACGCGATGGCGGCGCGCCTTCGATCGGGCCTCGAGGGGATGCTTGCCGCGGGCGACGTGCCCGCCGGGTCACTCGGCTTCAGCCAGCAGACTCAGGCCAATGCCGTCTTCGCACTGCTGGCAAACGACGTCGCCGACCGGATTCGCGAGCGCGTGCGCTTCTACGACTGGGATCGCGCCCGCGGCGAAGTGCGCTGGATGTGCGCGTTCGATACGACGGAAGCCGACATCGACGGCTTTCTCGAGATCGTGCGGCACGAACTCACGCGCTAACGAGCGGGCACAGGCGTAGCGTGGAGTCCATGCGATTCGGACTCTTCATTCCCCAGGGCTGGCGCCACGACCTCGTCGACATCGAGCCGAGCGATCAATGGGCGGTGATGAAGCGCCTCGCGCTGCACGCTGACGCCGGTGCGTGGGAGTCGATTTGGGTCTACGACCACTTCCACACCGTGCCCGTGCCGAGCGATGAAGCAACGCACGAAGCGTGGACGCTCATGGCGGCGTTCGGCGCGATCACCGAGCGCGTGCGCCTCGGCCAGATGTGCACGTGCATGGGCTACCGCAACCCCGCCTACCTCGCGAAGGTCGCGGCCACGGTCGACCACGTCTCGGGCGGTCGCGTCGAGATGGGCATTGGCGGGGGCTGGTACGAGCACGAGTGGCGCGCCTACGGCTACGGGTTCCCCGAGATCGGCGACCGCCTGCGCGCGCTCGACGAGGGCGTGCAGATCATGCGGCAGGCCTGGTCGCAGGGCTCAGCAACGCTCGATGGTCGCTACTTTCAGGTCGACGGCGCGATCGTTCGGCCATTGCCGGTGCAAAAGGAGGGCATCCCGCTGTGGATCGCCGGCGGCGGCGAGAAGGTCACCCTGCGTATCGCGGCGCAATACGGCCAGTACACGAACTTCGGCGGCAGTGCCGAGGAGTTCGCCGCGAAGAGCGAGATTCTGCGCGGCCACTGCGAGCGCCTGGGCACGAGCTTCGACGCCATCACGCGCTCGTCGAACTACAACACGGTCGTCGGTCGCGACGAGGCCGAGGTCGCCGACCGCATTGCGGCGATCGAGGCGCGCCTCACGCGCTTCATCGGCGCCGAGCGCGCGACCAAGGCCGTCGCCGACTTGCGCAACGGCACAGGGCTCGCGGGCACGCCCGAGCAACTCATTGAGCGCCTGCAGGCCGTGCAGAAGCTCGGCATGACCTACGCCATCACCTACTTCGCCGAGGCGGCCTACGACACGAGCGGCATCGAGCTGTTCGAGAACGAGGTCATGCCCGCGCTGTTGTAGTCTCGTCGGTCCGACCTCCGGGTCGCCGATCGAGAGGACGACCATGCTGGATGCTCTGCTCGCCGGCATCGTCGCGGGCTACGCCATCGCGATTCCCGTGGGCGCGATCGCTGCCCTCCTCATCACGCTCGGTGCCCAGCACGGCGCCCGCATCGCCGCGGGCGGCGCGTTCGGTGCCGCGACCGCAGACGGCCTCTACGCAACGATTGCCGTGACCGCGGGTGCCGTGATCGCACCCCTCATCGCCCTCGTCGAAGAGCCGTTGCGCTGGATCTCGGTGGTGGTACTCGTGGTGCTCGGCATCGTCATTGCGCTGCCGGGTGTGCGGCCCCGACGTTCGGCCGTCGCCCCCGCCGCGATTGATGGTCCGGATGCTGCGCCCGAACCGCGCCTACGCACCACAACCTTCCGCCGCTTGTTTCTGACGGTCGGCGCCCTCACGCTCGTCAACCCCGTGACGGTCATCTACTTCGCCGCCCTAATCGGCAGCTCAACGCTCGCGGTCGATGCCGGAGTCGCCGAGCGCATCGTGTTTGTTGTGGCGGCCTTCGCCGCGTCGCTGAGCTGGCAGCTGCTGCTCACGACGGCCGGATCCCTCGTTGGCCGAGCTCTCACCGGCCCCACGGGAGCGCGCATTACGGCTCTCGTCGGCGGCGCACTCGTGATCGCGCTCGCGGTGAACGCGGCGCTGGGCTAGGCCCTAGACGCCGTCCATGCGCGCGACCGCGAGCGATTCACCGTCGGGCGCTACGTCCACCCGAACAACATCACCGTCGGTGATCGTGCCCGAGAGAATCGCGCGGGCGAGCGAGTCATCGATCTCGTGCTGCATGAGGCGGCGCAACGGCCGCGCGCCATACACGGGGTCGTAGCCACGCTCGGCGAGCCAGGTGCGAGCATCCGGCGTCACCGCCAATTGCAAGCGACGCTCGGCGAGGCGACGCTCGAGGCGATCGACCTGCAGCGACACAATCTGACCGAGGTCATCGGTCGACAGCGGCGAGAAAACCACAATGTCGTCAAGACGATTGACGAACTCAGGCTTGAACGACTGCCGCACGATGTCGTTGACACCCGCAACCTTCGCCGCCCAGTCGAGCGAGGGCTCGATGAGCAATTGCGACCCGAGGTTCGAGGTCAAGATCAGGATGGTGTTGCGAAAGTCGACCGTGCGCCCCTGGCCGTCAGTCAGCCGGCCGTCATCGAGCACTTGCAACAGCAAGTCGAAGACTTCGGGGTGAGCCTTCTCGACCTCATCGAGCAAGATCACCGAGTAGGGTCGGCGACGCACGGCCTCGGTGAGCTGACCGCCCTGCTCGTAGCCGACGTACCCAGGAGGGGCTCCGATGAGGCGCGAGACACTGAACTTCTCGCCGTATTCGCTCATGTCGATGCGCACCATCGACTTCTCGTCATCGAAGAGATAGTCGGCGAGCGCCTTCGCGAGCTCGGTCTTGCCGACGCCCGTGGGGCCAAGGAAGAGAAACGAGCCGGTCGGGCGATCGGGGTCACTGATGCCGGCGCGCGTGCGACGCACGGCCTCGCTCACGGCGGCGACGGCGGCCTTTTGCCCGACGATTCGCTTGCCGAGCTCGGCCTCGAGCGTCAGCAGCTTCTCGGTCTCGCCCTGCGTCAACTTGTCGACCGGGATGCCCGTCCAGGCCGCCACGACCGCCGCAATGTCGTCGTCGGTCACCTGGTCGTTGACCATGCGCGGGCCGCTCTCGGCACTCTCGGCCTCGGCGAGCTGCCGCTCGATGCCCGGAATGATCTCGTAGTTGAGCTTCGACGCCTGCTGGTATTCGCCCTCGCGCATGGCTTTGTCGAGCGCGATGCGCGATTCGTTGAGGCGCGTCTTCAACTCGCCGACGGCAGTGAGACCCGACTTCTCGATCGTCCAGCGCTGTTGCAAGGCATTGCGCTGCGCTGTCTTCTCTTTGAGCTCGTCACGCAGTTTGGCGAGTCGTGCCTTCGAGGCCTCGTCTTTCTCCTTCTTGAGGGCGAGCTCTTCAATCTCGAGACGCGTCACGGCGCGCTTGAGCTCGTCGAGCTCGACGGGGCTCGACTCGATCTCCATCTTCAGCCGGCTCGCGGCTTCGTCGACGAGGTCGATGGCCTTGTCGGGCAGCTGACGGCTCGTGATGTAGCGATTGCTGAGGGATGCCGCGGCAACGAGAGCGCTGTCGGCAATCGACACCTTGTGGTGCGCCTCGTAGCGCTCTTTGAGGCCGCGCAGAATGGCAACGGTGTCTTCGACGCTCGGCTCGCCGACGAAGACCTGCTGAAAGCGTCGCTCGAGGGCGGCGTCTTTCTCGATGTACTCGCGGTACTCGTTGAGCGTCGTCGCGCCGATCATGCGCAACTCACCGCGGGCAAGCATGGGCTTGAGCATGTTGGCGGCCGCCACCGAGCCTTCGCCGCCGCCCGCACCCATGAGCGAGTGCAACTCGTCGATGAACGTGATGACCTGGCCGTTCGACTCGTCGATCTCTTTCAGCACGGCCTTGAGGCGCTCTTCAAACTCACCGCGATACTTGGCGCCCGCAACGAGCGCCGACAGGTCGAGACTCACGAGTTGCTTGTTCTTGAGCGAGTCGGGAACGTCACCCGCGACGATGCGCTGGGCGAGCCCTTCGACTACGGCGGTCTTGCCGACGCCGGGTTCGCCAATCAGGACGGGGTTGTTCTTCGTACGGCGGCTCAGCACCTGACTGACGCGGCGAATCTCGGCGTCACGACCAATGACGGGGTCGAGCTTGCCCGATCGGGCAATCTCGGTGAGGTTGACCCCGTACTGCTCGAGGGCAGACTTCTGCTTCTCTTGGCTCGAGGGGGCGCCTTGCATGTTGGCCATCGTGTGCACTCCTGTGCTTGCTGGCGATCGTCGTGCGGGGTGTTGAAACCTGAGTCGTTACGACTCAAGTTTACGCTGAGCGCTCAGGATGCGCCAGCGAATCGAGTCAGCGCGCGTGCGCTTGCGGCGAACGTTACCCCCTGCGCCCGAACGAACACCCAGGCCACGGGAATACCCAGCAGAGGCCCGGGCTTGCACCCGACATGACCTCTACGATCGGCATCATCGGCTCGGGCAACATCGGCAGTGCGCTCGCGCGCGCGTTCACGGCTTTCGGCCACCGCGTCGTAATCGCGAACTCGCGCGGGCCTGCATCGCTGGCTCCGCTCGTGGCCGAGCTGGGCGAACTCGCCACGGCCGGCAGTGTGGAGCAGGCAGCGCAGGCCGGTGAGCTCGTCGTCGTGACGATTCCGCTTGGGGCTGTCGCGAGCATCCCGAGCCAGCTGCTCGATGGCCGCATCGTGATTGACACCAACAACTACTACCCGGCACGCGACGGCCAGATCGCCGAGCTCGACGACGAGAGTCTCACGACGGCAGAGTTTGTTGCGCGTCACTTCTCGGGCGCAACGGTGGTCAAGGCGTTCAACCACATTCCCGCCCGCGAGATCGCCGGGCAGGCTCAGCCCGCCGGCACGCCCGATCGACGCGCGCTCATGGTCTACGGCGAGGATGCTGTGGCCGTTGAGCGCGTCAGCGCGCTCGTTGATCAGATCGGCTTCGACGCCGTCAATGGCGGAGGGCTCGCTGCGAGCTGGCGCATCCAACGCGACATGCCCGCGTACGGCCCGCGCTTCACAGCGGCAGAGCTGGCCATCAAGCTTTCCGAAGCTCGCCGCTACCGCGACCAGTAGCGCTCAGCGAGGAATCCGGGCGGCACGTCGTGCCAGAGCCGTGACGATACGTTCGAGCGGCCCGGAACCGAAGAGCAATCGCCACAGCACGCACGCCGCGATGGTGACAGCCATGAACATCAGGAAGACGCCGTACTCGGTTGAGTACGCGGCGGCATCCCCCAGCAGCACGATCGCGACGAAGTGGCCCGCATAGGCCGTGAGGGCCATCGACCCCACTGCGGCAACCGGGTAGAGCAGCGCGCGCCCGACCCGCGTTGACCCTGCTGCCAAACAGAGGGCAAGAACCAGTAGTGCGAAACCCGATGACCCCACCGCTTCACTCGTGGTTGCACTGTGCGGATACTGCAGCAGCAGGTTCGTCACCCGTGCCGCCCAGGAGTCGCTCTCCGCATCATCGGGGGCAAAGGTGTTGCCCAGCTCACCGAGTCCGTACCCGATGAGCATAAGAACACCGCCGGTGATGGCGAGGCGCGCCTGCACCGAGAGACGCGCGAGATCTAGACGCCCCACGACGATGCCGACCATGAGAAAACCGACCCAGAAGACAGCGGCAAACTCACTCAGCAACACGATGAAGACGAGTTCGGTGGCGACGAGAGTCGGCTCCGGCTCGGCGAAGTAGAACACCTCCCGAGCCAGCAGCACGAGAACGGGCGCGACGAGAGCGACTACGCCGGCGGCAATCAGAAGAGTGCGCGATCGCACGCTAATGAGCCACGCGCCAGCGACGAAGACCACGGCGTAGGTTCCGAGAATGATGGGGAACCCCGGGTCGATCACTTCGAGAAGCGTTCCGATCACGAAGATCACCAGGGCACGAACCAGAATCGAGATTCGCACGCGCAACAGTTCTACGCCGCCAGCGCGGCGCCCCGCAGCGGAGATCAGGCTGAGCGATACCCCCGCCATGAGACCGAACAAGATCGCCGAGCGACCGTTGACGAGGTCGAACCAGGTGTCGGGGTACCCCCAATCGAAAGCGCTCACGATCACGAGGTGCGCGCCGATCATGCCGAGCACAGCAAGCCCACGCGCAGCGTCGAGACCGACGATCCGGGCGCCTGTGCTCCCCGGCTTGCCGCGTACGGGGGAAGGCTGCGCTGAGGAAGGCGGCATCGGCTGAATCTCGTCGGCAGCCGTCGTCATGACCACGCCCCTTCGTGATGGGAAGGCGCTCAGTCACTAGCCGTGCGCCGCTTTCCGCCGACTGTAATGGCGGAATCTCTGAACGGCGAGGTCTACTTCATCTTTGTCGCGACGCCGTCACGGTGAACTTTGGCGTGCGCGCCACCTGACGCGTTGGCCCCACGGCGCGCTCGAGCGCAGGCACATACGCGAGGTGGCTGTTCCACACCGCCCAGAGCTGACCGCCCGGGCGAAGCACTCGGCCGGCGTCCGCGAACAACCGCAGTGCGATGCCCGTGTGCACCGCCGCCCCCACGTGAAACGGCGGGTTGAGCACGATGAGGTCGGCGCTCGCATCGGGTTGCATCGATAGCCCGTCGTCGTGGACAGCTTCGACGCGCACACCATTCGCCACCGCTGTGAGCGCGGCACTCTGCACGGCCACCGTCGAGACGTCGCTCGCGATAACGCGCGCGCCCGGCTGGCGGCGCGCGAGAAATGCGGCGAGCACGCCCGAGCCACACGCCAGATCGATCGCGGTGGCGAACGCGGGCAACTGTCCGGCCGCGTCGAGCAGCGCCCGCGTTCCGACATCGAGCGATGCGCCCGCGAACACACCCGCCAGCGCGACGATGTGCAGCTCGTGGTCGGGGTCGAAACCGCGCGCCGGTTCGGCCGGCGCGATGCGGCGCGGCCTGCGCGCGGTGAGCAGGCGGGCCTTCCCGCGCGCGAGCGACACGTCAACCCGCTCGAAGCTCGAGCGCAGTACGTCGTTCTGGGTGGGCGTCATGTGTTTGAGCATGTTGCCGGCCACGAGCACGAGGTCGGGATGCGCGCGTGCGGCCAGAAGACGAGCAACCGCATCGAGGCGATCGAGCGAGCGCGGCAGGCGAACGATCGCAAGGCGAGCCTCCGGTGTCATGACACTGTCGAGTGGGTGATGCTCGATGCCGCCGACCGACGCGACGCGCGCATTCGCCTCGAGCGCGCGCTGGGCGACGAGGGAGTCTTGGTGCACGCGGATGACGCCCGCGCCGAGGGTTCGCGCCCCGAGCGACACGGCGCCATGCGTGTCATCGACGACCACCACAGTTGCGGCAGCCGCCGGCGCGTCGTCGAGCGCCACCGCTGCTGTATCGAGCAGATAGCGGTCAGCGGCGTCCCACGCGCGCAGCTCGGGCGCCTCGATGTCGGGGCTTCGCCGCAACTTGTGAAGCAACGCGGTGAGCTCGGTGTCGCCCAGTTCGGTCACGAAGCCACCCTAGGGCTGGCCAATCGCCGCCGCTGACTCAGACTCGAGTGAGCAACGTGGCGACGCTCTCTTGCAGTTCGATCGTGCCGAAGGGCTTGATGAGATACGCGTCAATGCCCGCATCGAAGGCAACCTTGAGGTCGCTCTCTTGTGCCCGCGCCGTGAGCATGAGCACCTTGGTGGCGCTGATCTCGGCGTGCGCGCGCAGAGCGACACAGACGTCGATGCCCGTGAGACCCGGCATCATCCAGTCGAGAACGATCAGGTCGGGACGTTCCGCTATGGCCAGGCGAAGGGCCTCGTCGCCATTATCGGCGAACAGTAACTCGTAGCCCTCGCGGTGTAGTCGACGCTGGATGAGCGTCTGAATGTCTGACTCATCCTCGGCGACCAAAATTCGTACCACGACCCTGCCCCCTTTCCGCCCACCGAGGGCTAGTGTCGGGCGTGTGAGCCCGACTCGACACCGTGATTTGCAGCAAGAAGATGCCGCGTTGCTGGGCGCGGTCGGCTTGGTTCAGCGGTCACGCGACCTGAAGCGACCAGCCTACGTGACCCTCATCGTGGGCCTCACACTCGTGACATTTGGGCTCGGATTCGCTGCCCTGTACCTCTCGGCCCCCGGCGGCACCACAGCCATCTGGTGGCCAGCGGCCGGAGCGGGCGCGTTGCTCGCGCTGATCTACCGGGGGCCACGGTGGCAGGTTCTGGTGCTCGTCGGCGCCGCGGGCGCAGGCTCGAACGCGCTCGTCGGTAAGCCTCTTGATGTCACCCTATGGAGTGCTGTCGCGCTCGTCATCGAGATTGCGGTGTTCATGTGGGTGCTAGGCCCACAGGGCCGCTCGGCGATGCTCTCGTCACGGCGCGGATTGCTGCGGTTCATTGTGGCCGCGTTGAGTGCGTCGGTCGCTGTCGCTGCCATCGTGGGGATGGCGTTCGTGGCGAACGACGTGAGCCCGCTCCCCACTTTCGGGGCATTGATACCGTCGCACCTCTCGGCCCTGCTCATCATCGCGCCGCTCGCCCTGGTGCCGCTTCCGCGGCGCACCCCCGGGCAGGTCATCGAGTTGATCGTGCAGTTAATCTTGACCACAGGCGCCGCCCTGCTGATCTTCTTGCCATTTCAGACCGGCCCTCTGAGTTCTTTGCTGTTCCCCCTTTTTGGGTGGGCGGCCGTGCGGTTTCGACCCGTCATCCCTACCCTTGAACTCATCGCGCTGGGGATCATTGTTTCCGCGATGACGGCGCTCGGCGGGGGGCCCTTCGCCCTGGTTGACAACACGCTGCCCCCAGAAAGGTACGTTCAGCTGTATCTCTTGGCGATGGCACTGACCATTCAGTTCATCACCGTGGTACGCAGCGAGCACGCCGAACTCCGCGCCGCGAACGACCTGCGGGGCGCCGTATTGCGCGGCGGCTTCGTCGGTTCGCAGGTGGGGTCCATGTTTCTGCGTCCGATGCCGGGCGCGAGCCCGAGCATCCTCGAGATCAACGATGTCGCCGCCGACCTGATCGACGAAGCCTGGCTAAGCCCGCTCATCGATGCGTGGCTCGTGAGTGGAACAGACGACCTCTCGACGGACGTGCTCATCGCCGACGACCGGACCGTTCAGGTATACGGCCGGCACGTGCCCACCGCCGACGGAGAGGTGGTGCTCGGCCTGCAAGTGGTCGAGATCACTGACTTCGTGGCAGCTCAGCGGGCCATGGTCGACGCCATGGCTCGCGAGCGACTCGTGGCCGAAGAGTTGCGCGCGCTCGCCCGGCAGAAGGAAGACTTTGTCTCTTCCGTCAGCCACGAATTGCGCACGCCGATCACGAGCATTCTCGGCTTCGCGGAAGAGCTGAGAGAGACGGCGACGCCCGATCAGCAACAGTCGGCTGACATCATCGTGCGAAATGCACAGCGTTTGACCGAGATGGTGGAGCAGTTGCTAGAGATCGGTCGCATGACCGCCCCTAACCCACTTCGCGAATCACACACGATCGACCTGACCAGGATTGCCCGGGACACGATTCAAGAACAGTCGGGAATCGCTCATGGCCGCAACGTCACCATCTCGGACCACTTGAGCGCGGACCCGACCCCCGTAATGGCCAGCACGAACACCGTGGGTCGCATCGTCACCAACCTTCTCTCTAACGCCCTCAAGTTCACGCCGCCGGGCGGAAGTGTCGACATCACAACGGCCAGCGATGGAATAACGGCCACTTTGATCGTGGACGATTCGGGCGCCGGCATCAGCGATATCGACCTACCTCACGTCTTTGAGCGGTTTTTCCGCAGTGACGACGCAGAAAAAAGACTGATCCCCGGAACAGGACTCGGCTTGTCCATCGTGCGATCACTCGTGCAGTCCCACGGCGGCGACATCTCGATCAGCCGGTCGCCTCTCGGCGGAGCGCGTATGGTCGTCACCCTTCCCGCAGCCTTCGACGACACCCCCCGCTTCGCCGACAGTACTGCTGAGAACTAGCTGCGCCGCAATGGACGCCAGACCACGAGCTGGTTCGACTTCTGGGCGCGAGTACCGGCCTTGATCGACACGACCTCGCCCTCGGCGCCGGCCGCGAAGACGCGACGGCCGGGGCGCGCGAGCAACTCGTCGGCGAGCGCCGCTTCGAGTTCGCGCACGCGCGAGCGCAACGCAACGACCTCGTTTTCGAGTTCAAGAATGCGGCGGATGCCCGCGAGGTTGAGGCCCTCAGAACTCAAGCGCGCGATCTCACGCAACTGCACCACATCGCGCATCGAGTAGCGCCGACTCTGCCCCGCGGTGCGCGTCGGCCGCACGAGGCCGAGCCGGTCGTACTGCCGCAGCGTTTGCGGATGCATGCCCGCGAGCTCAGCGGCGACCGCGATCGCGAAGATCGGGCTGTTCTCATCCATGGCCGTCATTGTGTCGCGATCACCGCCCGTCGTCATCCGTGCGCTCGAGAGAGCAACTCGTCGCGCGGGTTTTCCGCGGGCAGTGCCGCGGCGAACTGCTGCAGGTGTTTGGTCGCCTCGGCGCTCAGGTTCGACGGCACCGCAACCTGAACCGTCGCGAGCAAGTCGCCGACGCCCTTCGCCGTGGTGACACCGCGACCCTTGACCCGCAACACACGCCCGCTCGGAGTACCAGCCGCGACGCGCAGCTTGACGGGGTCGCCGCCAAGGGTCGGCACTTCGATCGTGGCACCGAGGGCCGCCTCGACGAACGTGACGGGAACATCCACTCGAAGGTGCAAACCATCGCGCGTAAACACGGGATGCGGGCGCACCTGCACCGTCAGCACGAGGTCGCCCGGCTCGCCGCCATCGCGACTCTGCTCGCCTTTGCCGCGCAAGCGGATCTTCTGCCCGTCGGCAACGCCCGCCGGAATCTTGACCTGAATGGGCTTGCCGCCCCCCGGGTTCTCGAGCGTGACGGTGTCACCGTGCACCGCGGTGTCGAACTCGAGGCCGACACTCGCAACATGGTCGCGGCCCTTGGTGGGCGCGCCGTAGCGACGACCGGCTCCCGGCTGGCCGGGCGCGCCGTTGCCAAAGAGCCCGCCGAAGATGTCTTCAAAGCCGCCGGGGGCGCTGCGTCGGCCGCCTTGCGCGCCGCCGTTGAACATCCCGCCAAAGACGTCATCGAATCCGCCCGGGGCGCCGCCCGCCGTAAAGCGAGCCCCCGAGCCCATCGCGCGAATCTGGTCGTACTCGGCACGTTGCGTGGGGTCGCTCAAGACCGAGTGCGCTTCGCTGATTTCTTTGAAGCGCGCCTCGGCGGCGGCATTGCCCGGGTTCGAGTCGGGGTGATGCTGGCGCGCGAGTTTGCGATAGGCCTTCTTGAGCTCGGCCTCGCTGACGTCTTTCGACACCCCGAGAACGGCGTAGAAGTCTTTATCGAACCAGTCTTGACTGGCCACGGGTCACCTCAGCTCTGGGGCACCGAGACGGCCACCTTCGCGGGCCGCACAAGGCGATCACCGAGAACGTAGCCCACCTCGATGACGTCGGCGACGGTCTGGCTCGTAGCCTCGGCGCTCGGCAATTGCACGATCGCCTGGTGGAAGGCCCGGTCGAACGCTTCGCCGACCACACCGACCGAAGCGAGACCGTAGCGCTCGAACGCGAGCCGCAGCTTTTGCGCAACGAGCTCGAGAGGGCTGCCCTCGAGGTCGCCATGCGCCGCCGCGCGATCGAGGTCATCGATCGCGGGCAGCAGCGAGCGGATCACATCGGCGATCACGGCGTCACGGTTCGCGGCGCGGTCGCGTTCGACGCGCGTGCGAAAGTTCGCCAGCTCTGCCTCGGCGCGGGCGGCGCGATCGCGGTATTCCTCGATCTCGCGCTGCCCGGCCTCCGACAAGATGTGGTCAATGTCGGCGTCGAGAGTGTTGCCGGTCTCTGACACCTCGACGTCAGCGTCTTCCGCCGCGAACAGGTCGTCGCTCGACGGGGCGTCGGTCGATGCCCCGTCGTCGGCGAGCGGCTCGTGCTGCTCGTCGCGCGGCTCGTCGTGGTCTTTCGCCGCCATGACTACTTGGCGTCCTTGTCGGCAGAACCGTCGGCAGGCTTCTCGTCTTCGTCGTCCACGATCTCGGCGTCGACCACATCGTCATCCTTCGACGCGGGCGTCTCTTGATCTTCCGAAGGGGTCGGCTCCATCTGCGACGCGGCGTAGATGGCTTCGCCGAGCTTGGTCTGCGAGACGTTGAGCGTGTCGAACGCCGTCTTCACCGCGGCGTCGTCGTCACCGGCGAGCGCCGTCTTGAGAGCATCCACATCGGCCTGCACCTCACCCTTGACGTCGTCGGGCAGCTTGTCGTCGTTCTCCTTGATGAGCTTCTCGATCGAGTAGACGAGCTGCTCGGAGTTGTTGCGCACTTCGGCCTTCTCGCGACGCTCTTTGTCTTCAGCAGCGTGCTCTTCGGCCTCGCGCACCATGCGCTCGATGTCTTCTTTCGCGAGCGACGATCCGCCCGTGATGGTCATCGACTGCTCTTTGCCGGTGCCCTTGTCTTTCGCCGAGACGTGCACGATGCCGTTGGCGTCGATGTCGAAAGTGACCTCGATTTGCGGGATGCCCCGCGGAGCCGGCGCGATACCCGTGAGCTCGAACGTGCCCAGGTTCTTGTTGTCGCGCGTGAACTCACGCTCGCCCTGGAAGACCTGAATGGCCACGCTCGGCTGGTTGTCATCGGCCGTCGTGAACGTCTCACTGCGCTTGGTCGGAATCGCCGTGTTGCGCTCGATGAGCTTGGTCATGATGCCGCCCTTGGTCTCGATTCCGAGGCTCAGGGGGGTGACGTCGATGAGCAGAACGTCTTTGCGCTCGCCCTTCAGTACGCCGGCCTGCAGGGCTGCGCCCACGGCCACAACCTCATCGGGGTTCACGCCCTTGTTCGGCTCGCGGCCACCGGTGAGCTGCTTGACGAGCTCGGTGACGGCGGGCATACGCGTCGAGCCACCAACGAGCACGACGTGCGCGATGTCGGCGACCTTGACGCCCGCCTCCTTGATGACGTCGTTGAAGGGCTTCTTGGTGCGGTCGAGCAGGTCGCTCGTGAGCTCTTCGAACTTGGCGCGCGTGAGCGACTCGTCGAGGTTGGCGGGGCCGTTCTCGGTGAGAGAGAGGTAAGGCAGCTGAATGTTGGTGCTCGTCGAGCTCGACAGTTCTTTCTTCGCCTGCTCAGCAGCCTCCTTGAGGCGCTGCTTGGCAATCTTGTCGTTGCTCACGTCGACACCCGTCGACTCCTTGAAGCGCTTGGCGAGGTAGTCGACGACGCGAGCATCCCAGTCGTCACCGCCGAGGCGGTTGTCACCGGCCGTCGCGCGCACCTGGATGGTGCTGAAGTCGTCGTCTTTGCCCACCTCAAGCAGGCTCACGTCGAAGGTTCCGCCACCGAGGTCGAAGACGAGAATGAGCTCGTCTTCTTTGCCCTTGTCGAGGCCGTAGGCCAGCGCGGCAGCGGTGGGCTCGTTGATGATGCGTAGCACGTTGAGGCCCGCGATCTCGCCGGCCTCTTTCGTGGCCTGACGCTCGGCGTCGTTGAAGTACGCGGGCACCGTGATGACGGCGTCGGTGACGCTCTCGCCCAAGTACTGCTCCGCATCCCGCTTCAGCTTCGCCAGAATACGGGCGCTGATCTCTTGCGCGGTGTACTTCTTGTCGTCGATCTCTTGCTTCCAGTCGGTGCCCATGTGGCGCTTGACGCTCGCGATGGTGCGGTCGACGTTCGTGACGGCTTGGCGCTTGGCGGTCTCACCGACGAGCACTTCTCCGTCTTTGGTGAAGGCCACGACGCTCGGCGTGGTGCGGAAGCCTTCGGCGTTCGCGATGACGGTGGGTTCTCCACCCTCCAGAACGGATACGCACGAGTTCGTGGTTCCGAGGTCGATACCAACGGCACGAGCCATGGTGGTGCTCCTTCTTCAGATCAGGGGCGCGAAAGGTTGAGTCGCGCTGTATCAAGTTTGAGATTCGGGATGCTCCCTGTCAAGTCGCCCACGTCAAACTTGAGCGACCCTGGCTCAATTCTCAGGTTGCGCGCAGGTGGAGGATTCACGAAACCGACGCCGATTCGCGCTACCTCGTGTTCACTCCCGAGGGGTAGCGTGAGCTCATGACTGAGAAGCCTGCCGACAACGAAGTTGGCGCCCCCCTCGTTCCTCCGACCGTTGCGCGCACGGGCGCCATCGCCGCCGTTGCCTCTGACCTCGACGACAAGGTCGTGCCTCGCAAGCAGGTGTGGTCGTGGGCGATGTGGGACTGGGCGACCCAGCCCTTCAACACGGTCATTCTCACTTTCGTCTTCACGGCCTTGTATCTGACGAGTGACTCCTTCATTGACCCAGAGATCGTCGCGCTCGGTGAGGACGACCCAACGTTCAGGCAAGCACTTGATCAGCTCGCCGCTGGGATCGGCTTCGCCGGGCTCATCGCCGGTTTGCTCATCGCTCTCGTGGCGCCGGTTCTCGGTCAACGCTCCGACGCTGCCGGAAATCGCAAGCTATGGCTCGGAATTGGTACGGGGCTCCTCGTGCTTTCCACCGCCGGCCTGTACTTCGTGGAAGCAGCTCCGGCGTGGTTCTGGCTGGGCGCGTCGCTCATCGCCGCTGGCTCGGTCTTCAGCGAGATCGCCGGCGTCAACTACAACGCGATGCTCAACCAGGTCTCCACACCCAAGACGGTCGGTCGGGTGAGTGGTCTGGGATGGGGCTTCGGGTACCTCGGTGGCATCATCGCCATGGTTCTCGTCGTCATCGCCGACACCTTCAATTTCTTTGGGCTCCCCACCGATAACGGTTTGCCCTTCCGTGTCATCGCACTCGGCTGCGCAATCTGGATTGTGCTGTTCTCGATCCCGATCTTCCTCAATGTGCCAGAGGCACCGCCAGCCCCGGGCAGAGAGCGCGTGAGCTTCTTCCGCTCATACGTTGTGCTCGTGAAGGACATCGGTCGGCTCTTTCGTGAGAGCCGCCAGACCTTCTGGTTCTTGCTTGCCGCGGCCGTATATCGAGATGGCCTCGCCGGCGTGTTCGCTTTCGGCGCGATTCTCGCCGCCGTGGCCTTTGGGTTCTCCGACCAAGAAGTGATTATCTTCGGCATCGCCGCAAACTTGGTGGCCGGTGTTTCTACGATCGCTGCCGGTCGTCTGGACGACCGATTCGGTGCACGAACCGTGATCCTGGCAGCACTTGGCGGGCTCGTTGTCGCGGGCCTTCTGGTGTTCTTCTTGGCTCCGCTCGGCACCATCGTGTTCTGGATCTTCGGCCTCGCCTTGACGATCTTCGTCGGCCCTGTGCAAGCGGCGAGTCGTTCGTTGCTGGCGCGCGTCACTCCCCCCGGGCGAGAGGGAGAGATCTTTGGTCTCTACGCGACCACGGGTCGCGCGGCGAGCTTCCTGTCGCCCGCGCTGTGGGCGATCTTCATCACGGCCTTTGGGGCAACGATCTTCGGGGTGCTCGGAATCGTCGTCATCCTTGCCGTCGGCTTCGTGCTCATGCTCTTCGTGAAGCCGGGAGAGCACGCCAAGATCAGCTGACCGACTAGGTGCGAGCGAGGGCCGCGATATCGTCTCGGAACTCGCTCGCTACCTCGGCCGACACCGTCGCGCGCGTGCGGGCAATCGCCGTCACGTAGTCCGACGTCGATGGCCCGCGGATGCCCGCTCCGGGCTCCCCGAACACCGACTGCTCGAGTGCCGACTGTGACGCCGTGCGCGCGGCAAACTCGATGTCGGCGGGCGAATAGCCGTCGCTGCTCGCGACCAACTGTTCGAGGTCAACTTGGCCCTGCACCGAATCGGGGACATAGCGCGACCAGATGGCGTGGCGAGCCGCAGCATCCGGAAGCCCGATGGGAATGACGTAGTCGAACCGGCCGTGCCGCAAGAAGGCGTCATCGAGCGCGCGAATGAAGTTGGTGGCGCAGATCAAGAGGCGTCCGGGCGAATCGCGGAAAGCGGGGATGATCTTGAGCAGCTCATTCGTCACGCCCTGCATGGCCGAGGGCGGTTCGCCGCCGCGCTGCGCCGCGATCTCT
Organism: Actinomycetota bacterium; assembly: GCA_013297625.1. Lineage (GTDB taxonomy): Bacteria > Actinomycetota > Actinomycetes > Actinomycetales > Microbacteriaceae > Microcella. The sequence goes on from JAAFHT010000010.1 coordinate 34,753, forward strand.
TCCACCTCGTCGATGAAGACGATGACGTGGTCGAGCTCGGCGATCGTCGCGAAAGTCTCGCGCAGGCCCCCGGCCAGACCTTGCGGGCCATGCGCTAGCCGCGACGGAAACACCTCGACGAACGGCCACTGCAATCGCGAGGCCACGGCCTTAGCAAAGGTGGTCTTGCCCGTGCCGGGAGGGCCGAACAGCACGATCGATCGCGGCGGCTCAACGCCGAACTGCTCGGCGAGCGCTGGGTCGGCGAGCGGCAAAACGAGTCGTCGCTCAAGCAACTCTTTCTCGGCCTGCATGCCCGCGATCGAGCCCCACAGGTCACGCGCGAGAATGCGTCCGCCTAGCTCACGCAACGCGGTGAGTTCACGTTGCTTCACCGGAATCTCGCGTTCGAAATAGCTCAGGTGCGCGCGGTCGTGAAATCCCGCCTTGGTAAGGGCGCCGTGCTGGTGCTGCTGATCGGGCACAAGGATCGACAGTCGAGTAAGGCCCTGCGGGGCCATGCGCTGCTCGAGCGCCGCCAAGAGCGAGCCGGCGATGCCCACGCCGCGTGCCGACGCCGTCACGGCAAGAAAGACGATCCACCCTTGATCGTGGGCGGCACGAGCCACGGCCACGCCGAGCACGGTCTCGCCGTTGACCGCAACGACCGCGTGATCTTTCTCGCACGACGCCAGAACTTCGGCGAGGGCATAGACCGGTTCGACGCCATCGGCACGCACTTCGTCCCACAGGCGCAGAATGGCGTCCATATCGGAGGGTTGGTAGTCGCGCAGGCGGGTGGAGTTCATTCCTCATGGTCGCAACGCTCGCCGAGAGTCGCCCGCGTACTGGCTGTGACACTGGCGAACGTCATAAGGCGTCGCGAGCTCAGCCCGAGCGGCCTCCGGCCACAAAGCGCGCGAGCAAGGCGGCGAGCTGCGCACGCTCGGCAGGAGTAAACCCGTCGAGCGCCTGCTCGACGGCAGCGCGGCGTTCGCGGCGGCGCTCGTCGATGACGGCGCGGCCATCGTCGGTGAGGGCGATGACGCTGCGGCGGGCATCCGTCGGGTCAACCGACCGCGTGACGAGTCCGCGGTCGACGCAGTCGGCGACGACGCGGCTCGCGCGCGGCTGATCGACGCCGATGGCCGCCGCGAGCTCGCTCACACTCGCGCCGTCTCCGATGCGATCGAGCGTCGACAGGAGGCGGTAGCGCGCCATATTGGCGAACGGATGCTCGTGCCGCCCGCCCTTCCACCCGAACGGTCCGCGGTGCCCTGTGCTCGAGCCCTCGGCGCCCGGTGCCTGCGGCGGCATCCACATCGGGCCGCCCGGGCCGCCCGGCCGCCAGCGATTGCCCGTGCGACGCAGCTCGCTGATGGCGCGCTCGATGGCAACGACGGGGTCGATGTCGTTCGGCTGCGCATCCATAGATGTCACGGTACATCGATCGTGCTCGCTGAGGACGAACAGCACCGTGTTGACCACCTTCGGGAATATATGTATGGTGACATTCATTGTTAGATGACATGCAATCAACCGAAGGAGACACCACCATGACGAACTCGTCAGAAAACCCCCAACCCACGCCCCGCAGCTGGATGCGCGCCGCCGCCTGGCGCAAGCGCGTTCTGGCGCACGAGTACTATCGCGGCCTCGACGCCACCGCTCGCGAGGGCATCAGCGATGAGGACTACGCCACGACGATGGCCACGCTCGAGGCGATGGCCCGCAACCTCGGCTGGGACGAATCGCAGGGCATGCCCTCCGGCGGCCCCGGCGGCTGGCGTGGCCAGGGCTTTGGCCCCGGCGTCGGGCCGGGCTTCGGCCCTGGTTTCGGCCCCGGCTTCGGGCGCGGCTACGGCTACGGCCGCGGCGGGTGCGGCGCCCACCACAGCGGGCGTGCCGACAAGGCCGCCCGCAAGGCCGAGAAGAAGGCCGCGCGCGAGCAGCAGGCCGCGAGCTAGCGAACTCTGCGACACCAGCGGGGCGGGCACATCGTTCTCGCCCCGTTGTCGTGTCAGGGTAGAGCCATGACCTCGACTGCCGATAAAGCCGCCGCCCTCGCCGCCTTGCACGTGCCGGGCGATCCGCTCATCGTCGTCAACGTGTGGGACGCCATGACGGCCCGCATCGTCGCCCGCACCCCAAGCGTCAAGGCACTCGCGACCGCGAGCCACTCCGTCGCGTTCTCGCTCGGCGTTGACGACGGCGAGGGCATGACGGTCGACATGGCGCTCGGCGTTGACGACGGCGAGGGCATGACGGTCGACATGGCGCTCGGCGCCGCCCAGCGCATCGCGGCCTCAATCGACCTGCCCGTGAGCGTCGACTTCGAGCGTGGCTATGCCCCCGACGCGAGCGGCGTCCGCGACAACGTCGCCCGGCTCATCGAGGCAGGCGCCGCCGGCCTCAACATCGAAGACTCCCTCGCCGGCGCCCGCAGCGAGCGCCGGCCGATCGCCGAGGCCGCCGCACGAGTCGCCGCCGCGCGGGCTGCCGCCGACGCCGCGGGGGTTCCCCTCGCGATCAACGCGCGCACCGACACTCTCGCGGGCTCGCCCGACAACTGGAGTGAAGCCATCGACCGCGCCAACGCCTACGTCGATGCGGGCGCCACGAGCATCTTCATGCTCGGTCTCGTGACCGAACAGCAGCTGACGGATGCTGTGGCCGCCGTGCGTGCGCCGATCGCTGTTTTCGCGCATCCGGCCTACCACTCGCTCGAGCGTTTGGCCGAGCTCGGCGTGGGCCGCATCTCGTTCGGCCCTCAAGTGCTGGGTCTGACGCTGCAGCACCTCGCCACCGCAGCCGCCAAGCTCACCGCGCGCGGGGATTACCCGGCTGAGCTCAGCTACCGTTACGAGTTGTGAGCCTCGACGACACCGACGACAACCCCGACCGCTCTGGCGCGGGCTGGCAGCCCATGGTCGACAAGCCAGGCTACGAACAGTGGTTCGACGGCGCCGAATGGCGCGGCCGCCCGCACCGCGAGCCCGACCCGTTCTCGGCCTTCACCCCCGACCTGACTCGCAGCCTGCGGCCCGGACCCAATCGGGCCGCTCGCGTCGCCCGGCTCGGCATCGTCGGCATTCTCCTGAGCTTCGTTCTTCAGACTCTCGTCGCAACCGACACCATCACGGCGCCCAATGTCGAGCAGATCACCCTTGTTGTCGCATCACTGATCATCGCGGCCTCGATCGGAGTGGGCACCGCGGTGGCTTCGGCCCTCGCGATTCGCGCCGCGCCCCGGCTCGGCGGGCGCGCGATCGCCTCGCTCGCGCTGGGCACGAGCATTCTGCTCGGCCTCGCTCCCGTGTTGTTGCTCGTGGCGATCGGCCTCGCGGGCGGCGTCTAGCAGCCCGCTGGGTCAGCGGTTGATGGCCCAGTAGATCATGAGCATCGTGACGATCGCACCCGCGATGAAGTTGAGCAGCAAGAAGCGCTTCCAGCCACGGTTGGCCGACTCGGCGGTCTCGTCGGTGATCATCCAGAACTGAGCAGTGATGATCACGTAGGGCACCGCGGCGAGGGCAGCGAGCGGCCCCGGCCAGTCGGTGCCGAGCAGCAAGAGGCCCGCGAGCGTGTAGGCGCCCACAGCCATCCGGGTTGTCGCGCGCGCGCCGATGACGGTCGCGATCGAGGCGAGCCCGCCCTCGCGATCCGCGATGACATCTTGAACCGCGCCGAAGGCGTGCGAGGCGATGCCCCACAAGAAGAACGACACGAGAATGAGCCACAGTGCGGGCGTGAAGATCGCCCCCGCGAGCACGAGACCGTAGACGGCGGGGCTCACGAAGTGGGTCGATGACGTCACCGAGTCGAGGAACGGCTTCTCCTTGAACCGCAGCCCCTTCGCCGAGTAGGCAATCACGGCAAACACGCTCACCGCGAGCACGAGCCACGATAGCGGCGAGCCGAGCGCCGCAAGGGCAACGAGAAATGGCACGTTCGTGATGACCGCGGCCCACAGCGTTGTGCGGTGGATGCTCGGGTCGAGCAAAGCCCCCTCAACGCCGCCCTTGCGCGGGTTGCGCAAGTCGCTCTCGTAGTCGAAGACGTCGTTGATGCCGTACATCGCGAGGTTGTACGGAATCAGAAAGTAGATCGTGCCGATGATGAACGCGGCGTCAATGCGGCCCGTCGTGAGCAGGTAGGCCGCGGCGAACGGAAACGCCGTGTTGATCCAGCTCAGGGGGCGCGAGCTGACGAAGAGTTGACCGAGGGTCTTCACGACTCCCCATCATGGTGGCTCGGTTGACGACGAAGTAGCTCCCACACCGCGGGCAACAACACGAGCGCAGCGACCGTGTAGGCGAAGTCTTCGATGGGAGCGATCCCGATGAAGACCCCGCTAATCAAGCTGTCGTCATAGGCCACGAGTCCGGTGCCGATGATGACGTTGTCGAACATCGCAGTGAGTGTGAGCATGAGCACGGCCGCGAGACCCACCGCGCGCCAGCGCGGCGCCCGCCGCACCACGACAGCCGCGATTGCGACGATCGCCACGATGCCCAGAAAGACGACGTTGAGAAGGGTGTAGGTCATCCGCCAACACCCGTCGTCGATGGGGCAGTGGATGCTCGCCGCGACCACCGGCCGTCGAGCCAGTCACCCGCCGCCGTGTAGGCGTTCATCGTGTTGTAGCAGAGCAGCGTCAAGAAGAAGACCTCTTCGATCGGCAGCTCGGGCCCAATCAGCAGGCCCGTCATGAACTCGGTTTGGCCGCGAAAGAAGATGCCGAGAAAAATGCCGCCGAGATCCCACAGCAAGAAGAACGCAACCCCGAGCGGCAACACGATCGAGGCGCGTCGCGCGTCACGCCAGAAGAACAAGCGAAAACGGCGATCAAGCAACACCATGCCCGTGATCGACACGGCGAGCGCCGCGAGGTACGCGAAGTTGATCAGGCTCATGGGCGACCGAAGCTGGAGGTTAGGCCGCGGCCGTCGATGAGACGGCAGCGGGTCGCACGGTCGGCTCGAGAGGCTCGGCCAGCGCGCCGGTTGAGGTGTCGCCGCGCAGTCGCTTGATGAGCACTTCGGCGCTGATGAGGCACATCGGCAATCCAATGCCCGGAATCGTGGAGCCGCCGGCGTAGTACAGCCCGTCGACCTTCTTCGAGACGTTGCCGGCGCGGAAGAACGCACTCTGCGAGAGGATGTGCGCCGGCCCGAGGGCCGTGCCCCGCCACGCGTTGAGGTCGGCGTTGAAGTTGCCCGGCCCGTAGGTGCGCCGCACGACAATGCGGTCGGCGAGGTCAGGAATCTTGGCCCAGTCGGCGATCTGCGCGATGATGCGGTCGCCGTAGACCTCGAGAGGCGTGTCGCCATCGCCGTCGACATCGCCGCGACCAAACGACAGCTCGGCGGGCGCCGGCACGAGCACGAAGACGTTCTCGTGGCCCTCGGGCGCGACCGAGGGGTCGACCCCGCTGGGCTTGCAGATGTACAGCGAGGCCGGGTCGGGCAGCGTCGGCTGCGGGCCAAAGATCGCCTCGAAGTTCTCGCGCCAGTTGGCCGTGAACAGCAGAGTGTGGTGCTCAAGCTCGGGGAGCTCGCCCTTGACGCCCAAATACATCAGCAGGGCGCTCGGGCCTGCCGTCTTCTTGTCCCAGTACTCCTGGGGGTAGGTCTGCAGCTCGGCGGGCAGCAACTGGGTTTCGGTGTGGTGCAGGTCGGCGGCCGAGACGACGATGTCGGCCTCGAGCACCTCGCCCCCCTCGAGCTCGACTCCGGTGGCCTTCTTCGTCACCGGGTCAACGATGATGCGCGCCACGGGCGACGAGGTGCGGATGCTCACACCCTGCTCTTCGGTCACCGCCGCGATGCGCTCGATGAGCTTCGTGAATCCGCCCATCGGATACAGCACGCCATCGGTGAGGTCGAGGTGTGACATGAGGTGGTACATGCTCGGCGTCAAGAAGGGCGATGAGCCGAGGAACACCGCGGGGTAGCCGAGAATCTGGCGCAAGCGCAGGTCGGTGAATCGCTTCGCGACGTAGGCGTCGAGATTTTGCAGCAGCATGCGCACGAGCTTCGCGGTGCGCTTGAGCACGTCGCCACGAATCAGGGGGCCGAACGACTGAAAGCTCGTGTAGAGAAAGCGCTTCTTGGCCATCTCGTAGGTGTCGAGGGCCGAATCGAGGTACTTCTCGAGCTTGGCGCCCGCGCCCGGCTCGATCGACTCGAAGAGGGCGACGTTCTCGGCCCGCGAGGCCGCGATGTCGGTGGGGGTGTCAAAGCCCTGGGTGATGACCCGGTAGCCGGGGTCAAGCTGAACGAGCTGCAACTGCTCGGCCGCACTTGTGCCACACAGCTTGAAGAAGTGGTCGAACACCTCGGGCATGAGATACCACGAGGGGCCCATGTCGAAGCGGAAGCCGTCTTTCTCCCACGAGCCGGCGCGGCCGCCCACCTCGGGCTGCTTCTCGACGAGCGTGACGGTGTAGCCATCGCGCGCGAGCAAAGCGGCGCTCGACAGCCCGGCGATTCCTCCACCAATAACGACGACGCGAGTCATGACGATGCTCCGATCGAATGGGATGCTGCGGCAGGGTGCGAGCGCGGTGTGCGGCCCGCGAGCGCCCCGAGCGCAATACGCGCCTTCACGGGGTCAGGCACGCGCACGCGAGCGCGGATGAGCTGTGTGGCAGGAGTGCGACGCAAGCGCACCGAGAGTTCGGCGAACAGGCCCTGAGCGAGAGCAACCGCGCGGCGGCTGCCTTTCGGCAGCTCAGGAATCACCGCGGCCGACGTGCGCAAGTCAGCATCGATGTCGTCGAGCAACCGCACCTTGTCCTCCTCGGTGAACGAGCCAACGCTCACCCCAGGAAAATAGCTGCGGCCGAGCGTCTCGAAGTCGGCCGAGAGGTCGCGCAAGAAGTTGACCTTCTGGAAGGCCGCTCCGAGCGCGCGAGCACCGGCCACGAGACGATCATTCTGTTCGTCGTCGATGTTCATACCCTGAACGAACGCTCGCAGACACATGAGTCCGACGACCTCGGCCGAGCCATAGACGTAGCGGTCGAAGCTTTCTTGATCGTGCTCGGTGTCGGTGAGGTCCATGCGCATCGAGTGAAAGAACGGCTCGGTGAGCTCTTGGCCAAAGCCCACCTCGCGGGCCGAGCGCGCAAAAGCGTGCACCACGAGATTGGTGCTGTAGCCCGAGGCCATCGCCGCGTTCGTCTCGGCCTCGAACTCGTTGAGGTAGCGCGCCGCGTGCACACCGTCGAGCCCAGCCTCGGTGACACCACCGTCGACGATCTCGTCGGCGACCCGCACGAGAGCGTAGATGTTCTCGACGTGCTGACGCACTGCCGGGTCGAGCAAGCGCGAGGCGAGCCCGAATGAGGTCGAGTATCGACGGATGACCACACCGGCCGTCTCGTCGGCGACGCGGTCATACAAGCTCAAGCGGTTCATTTCACCCGTTTCAAGACGGTCTCAGCGACGGGGTGCAGTTCGTCGCGCAGCGACGAAGGAATGTGCGGCTCGGCGAGGCGAGCGAGCGCGCGGTTGGCGTACCCGCGTGCGAGGTCGTCGGCAAAGGCGCGGGCGCCACACTCGATGAGCAGCGAGCGCGCTTCGGCGGCTTCGTCGACGCTGAGGTCGGCTTTGCCGATCAAGTCACACAGTCGCGCCCACGCGGGCGTCGAACACGCGAAGGCGATCATGACGGTGCGCTTGCCCTCGCGCAGATCACCGATCGTGGTCTTGCCGGTCGACTCTTCTTCGCCGAAGACGCCGAGCACGTCATCCACAATCTGATAGGCAATGCCGATGTCGCGACCGAAGTCTCCGAGGGTGGCGACCGTCTCTTCACTCGCCCCGGCGAGAATCGCTCCGGCTTGCAGCGGCGTCTCAAACGAGTAGACCGCGGTCTTGAGGCGTTCCATCGTGAGAATGTCGTCGACCAAGGGCATCTCGGGGTCGATCGAGAAGTCGACATCGATGAGCTCACCCGCGGCGCTGGCAAACATGGCTTCGTCAAGTACGTCGAGCAATCGCTCGCGCAAGGGTGACTGCACCCCGCTCTTGTCGATCAAGCGATACGCGTTGAATAACGCAAGGTCGCCCGCAATGACGGCGGCCGACACACCCCGGTGTTCGGCGATCTCGACGCTTGCGCCGCGATCAACCGCGTGGTCGCGATACGCGCCGGAGATGTTCGGGATGCCCCGCCGCACAAAATCACGATCGATCACGTCGTCGTGCACGATGAGCGCGGTGTGCAGCAACTCGAACGACGCGCCCACATAGGCCGCGGCATCCATGTCGGTGCCCCCGAGTCCGGCATAGGCCGCCATGACCATGCGAGGGCGGAATCGCTTGCCGCCCTGGGTGTTGCGCTCAAGCAGGCCCCACAAGTGCAAATAGTGGTCTCCCAGGGGAGCCGCCCGCTTCTTGGATAGGCTGAAGAAGCGCTCCAGCACAGCGTCGACCATGGCCGCTCGCGACTCTGCGATCGCCTCCAGGTCGTTCCTCTTCACCTGAGCAGACTACCCCGCCCCATGAGCGAAATCCCTGAGACAGTCGTGCTTCTCGCCGACGACGGCACGGTCATTGGCACTGCGCCGAAGGCCACGGTGCACACAACTGATACGCCCCTGCACCTCGCATTCTCGTGTCACGTATTCGATGAGGCCGGTCGCGTGCTCGTCACCCGTCGCGCGCTCGGCAAGAAGACGTGGCCCGGAGTGTGGACGAACTCGTTTTGCGGGCATCCGGCGCCGGGCGAAGACACCGTGCAGGCCATCACGCGCCGCGCCGAGCGCGAGCTGGGTCTCACGCTCACCGACGTGCGCGTCGCGCTTCCCGACTTTCGCTATCGCGCCGTCGACGCCTCAGGAATCGTCGAAAACGAGATCTGCCCCGTCTACACAGCGCGTGCCAACGGTGAGCTGAACCCGGCCGATGACGAGGTCGCCGAGTGGGCCTGGGTCGACCCGGCCGAACTGCGCGACGCGGTGGAGGCCACGCCGTTTGCCTTCAGCCCGTGGTTGGGGTGGCAGCTTGCCGCCTGGCAGGGCGACTACGCGCCAGCGAAGCAATAGTCCACGAACGAGCAGCCCGCGAACTAATCTCCCGCCGTCTCGGCGCCCGGCTGCCCGGTTCGCCCGAGAGTGCCGCGGCGCCGCGGCGCGCGCACGATCATGGTGGTGCCATGCTCTCCGTCTGAGTGCAGCCTGATCGACCCGCCGATTCGCTGCACCACGAGGGCCCGCACGATTGGCAAGCCAAGGCCGGTTCCCGGCACCTCACTATGGCGCGGTGATTGAACGCGATAAAAGCGATCCCACACGGCCTCTTGTTCGGCGAGGGGAATGCCGGGGCCTTCATCACTGATGCGCAGTTCTAGTTCGTCGGGGTCATCGTCGATGAGCGCGACGGTCACGGTTCCGCCGACCGGGCTGAACTTCAACGCGTTCGACAGCAGATTCGCGCACACCCGCGTGAGATCTTGCTCGACCCCGATCATGATGACCGGATGCTCCGGCACCTGCACCTCGACGTTCACGTTGCGCCCCGGCGCCACGAGGCCCTTTGCGTCTTCCACACAGTCGATGAGCATCTGCCGCGCATCCAACTCTGTCGGTGGCCTCATGCTCACGGTTGTCGTGAGTTGACTCAGCTCGAGCACATCTTCGATGACATCGGCCAGGCGGCGGGCATTGCGGTAGATGATGCGTCCGGCGAGCGCGGTCTCAGCATCCGCTTGATCCGGCTCGGTGAGTTGCTCAGAGAACCCCAGAATGCTCGTGACGGGAGTGCGCAACTCGTGACTGACCGAGGCGATGAAGTGATCTTTCTGTTGATTGAGTTCACGCAATTCGTCGGCAAGCCGCACGGCGTCGCGTTCTCGTGCGGCAAGCTCGGCCGCGGTCGTGCGCCACTCGGCGCTCTGTGCGGCAACGAAAAGGCCTGCCGTCGCGTGGGTCAGCAAGAACAGTTGCAAGGCGAACAGTGATCCGCGAGGGTCGTCTTGAAGAAGTACCGCGAACGGCCCGACGCCCAAAGAGTTAGCCACGGTCGCGGCGGTCGCGAGACCGATTGTCTGTACGGCCACCCAGATCGGCGGGAAGCGCGCTGCGGCCCACATCAGAGTCGTGAGAAGCAAGAAGGTGATGGCGAGCGGTGCTGCAGGGCCAAACACCACCACGGTCAAGGCCAGCAGCGTGATCGACTGAAAGACGGGCTCCCACACGGGCTTCGTGAATCGTTCATTGAGGGGCACCAGAACGATCGGAACCAACGCGACAACGGCGCTGAGGTGGGAAGCGAAGAGTGCCGCGCCGACCAAGAGCGGGTTCGCGCCAGAGACAAAGCTGGCACCCGCACCCGCCACCACCACCACAGGGAGCACGCCCACAGTGCTGCTGATCAAGAACCAGCCCATCTGCTCGAGATTGTGCATCGATGCGTGCGGCCGGCCGCGCGTCAGCATCCGAGCAACGACCCACGCCTCGAGCCCGATGGCTAAGCCGTATGCCATCGCCACATTGATAGGGCGGCCAGCGCCAATACCCACCAACACCAGCGCGATACCAACGAGAACAGCGACGACCACGCGCCGACCGCGACTGACCAGAACGGTGATGACCGCGGCGGCCGAGCCAGGAAACCAGATCGAGACCGGAAAGTCGGGTGTCACCACGATCACTGCCCACCACGAAGCGCCCACCGTGAGGGCGAGCAAGAGCGCGATTACCGCACGGCGATGGGCCGTCGGGAGGTCATAGATACGTGCGGCGATGCCCCGAGCATCCACAGTGTGTCCTTGCTCTCGTGGCGTGCGGAACGCTCGCCAGCGTGCGACACATGGTACTGCGGCCCGGGCCTGAGAGGCGGCACCTCGCGGCGGGTGAACCGGTCTCGGTCGCGGGTGCGGAGTTACTCACAATCGACGTAATGACAGATTCCGTTCACCAGGGTGAACGTGAGAGACTTCCGCACATCAAGGGAATCGGGGAGTCGCATGGCGCACGTGCTGATCGTCGAAGATGAGCCCGATGTGCTGCTCTTGCTCGAGAATCGCATGCGCGGCGCTGGTCACGAGGTTGACAGCGTGACCGACGGCGAACAAGCACTCGCGTCGATTGATAGGCGCGCGCCTGACGTCATCATTCTCGACTGGATGATGCCCCGGCTTGACGGCATCGCCGTGTGTGAGAGCATCCGATCCGCCGACACCGAGCGCCGCACCAAGGTCTTGATGCTGACCGCCAAATCGCAACAGCACGACATCGATCGTGCCTATGCCGCGGGCGTCGACGACTACATCGTCAAGCCCTTCAGCTCACGCGACCTGATCGCCCGCGTCGCCGCCCTCGCGCCCGCCTGACCGACGGATGCCCCGCTCTAGTCGCCCGTCGGCGCGATCTCGGTGCGGTGAAAGTTGAGCCACGAGCGTGACGCCGTTGGGCCGCGCTGGCCCTGGTAGCGATTCAAGTACTGGCCCGTGCCATACGGGTTCTCGGCCGGAGAGCTGAGCCTAAAGAAGCACAGCTGCCCAATCTTCATGCCCGGCCACAGCTTGATCGGCAGAGTCGCCACGTTGCTGAGCTCGAGCGTGACGTGGCCG
>JAAFHT010000175.1 GCA_013297625.1 Actinomycetota bacterium
GCAGGCACGGTGCCCAGACAATTGAGCGTCGCGATGCGGCCGATCTAGACCGAGCGAAGTACCGCCACGACTTTGCCGAGCACGGTGGCGTGGTCGCCCAAGATGGGCTCATACGCCGAGTTCTGGGGCAGCAGCCAGGTGTGGCCGTCGCGCTGCTTGAACACCTTGACGGTTGCTTCGTTGTCGAGCATGGCGGCCACGATCTCGCCGTTCTCGGCCGTGTTCTGTTGGCGCACGACAACCCAGTCGCCGTCGCAGATGGCGGCGTCGATCATCGAGTCACCAACGACGGTGAGCATGAACAGCTCGCCTTTGCCGACGAGTTGGCGGGGGAGCGGCACGACCTCTTCGACCATCTGATCAGCCGTGATCGGGATGCCGGCGGCAATGCGACCAACAAGAGGAACCATGGCGGCGTCGCCGACCGAGGGCCCGGGCAGCGCATCAGAGTCGACGGAGTGCGAGGGGTCGGGCTCGAGATCGATGAGCACCTCGAGTGCGCGCGGCCGGTTGGGGTCGCGGCGCAAGTAGCCACTCAACTCGAGCTGGCCAAGCTGGTGCGAGACGCTCGAGAGTGAGGCCAACCCCACCGCCTCAGCGATCTCCCGCATGCTCGGCGGATACCCGCGGCGCGCGACCGAAGCCTGAATGACGCCCAGAATCTCGCGCTGCTTGTCGCTCAAGGTTGTGCGCCGGCGGGTGCCCGCAACGGACTCTGGGGTGACGTCGTTCTCGTCGTCGACCATGTCGGCTCCGCTCGTGTCAGTCGTGCTCATCATTCGGGCCCATCACCTCAGGCGCTGTGCTTCGAATGTCGGTGGTCGGGTGTGAACTTTCTCCGAACCCTCGAAACTCTATCCAGCAAACCGCGTCAGATCAAACATGTGTTCGAGTGTGTCGCGATTTGTCCAAGAAAAAGTGCACGAGGGCTTGAATGTATGTTCGATCGAATGTATGTTCGGAACACAGGTTCGCATCGGGTTCTCCCGGCCGAGGGCACGATGCATCCCCGGTGGCCGCGTTGCTTTTTCGCTTCGTTCCACCGGGGACCTGTGCCAATCGAAACAGCGCCAAACGAAACAGCGCCACACGCAGCACTGCACGACGACACAGAGAGGTCACCTCATGAGCACCATCGCCTACGGTTCCGCGATCGCCGTGACTCCTGTGTCGTATGCCTCTGCTCCCGCCGCTCGCACGCGCCTTCGTCTCACCCGACGGGGCCGCGCGGTCATCGCCGCCCTTGCGTCGCTGCCGCTCATCATCGCCCTGGCGATGATGGCCCTCAATGGCGGGGGAGCGACCGCCTCGGCGGGCGCCGCCGCCGTGGCGACCGTGACGGTCGAAGCGGGCGAGTCGCTGTGGTCGGTTGCCGCTGCTATTGCGCCCGCGGCATCGACGGCCGACGTTGTTGCCGACCTCATTGCGGTCAACGAGCTCTCGAGCGCCGAGCTGCTTCCCGGCCAAGTTCTCGTCATTCCCGCCCGCTACGCCGACTGACCCGCCAGCTCCGCGGCATGCGGCCGCACGCCGCGAACTCAGCGGCACTGCGGTCACGACAGGCCCGAGCGCTCATGACCGCGCGGCTACGATGATCGAGTGACGAGCCTCGACGACCTGCCGATTCGCGACGATCTTCGAGGCAAGAGCCCCTACGGTGCTCCTCAGAAGCCCGTGCGCATTGCCCTCAACGTCAACGAAAACACGCATCCGGTTCCGGCCGAGGTCATCGCTCACGTCGCGGCCGCGGTCGAGCGCGAGTTGCACGGGGTCAATCGCTATCCCGATCGTGAGTTCACGCTCCTGCGCGAGCACCTCGCGGGGTACCTCACAGCCGCGGCTAAAGACCGTGGTTCGGCGAGCCCGGCGATCGCTCCTGAGCACATCTGGGCGGCCAACGGATCCAACGAGGTCATCCAGCACATCCTGCAAGCCTTTGGCGGCCCAGGGCGCAGCGTGCTGGGTTTCCCGCCCACCTACTCGATGCACTCGATCATTGCTGCCGGCACCGGTACCGAGTGGATTGCCGCAGAACGCGATGCCGACTTCGTGCTGAGCCCCGAGACTGCGGTTGAGGCG
>JAAFHT010000072.1 GCA_013297625.1 Actinomycetota bacterium
GCCGAAATGCGGGTCGCCCGCCGCATCGTGCACGTCGTCAGCGCCGTGTATGTGCTCGTGGCATTCGTGGTGTTCCGTGAGGTGCTCTTCGCCATCCCCGCCGTCTTGCGCGGCGAGTCGGTCATCGTGGGCGATGAGCTGGTGCCGTTCTTCAATGTCAACAGTCAGTTGTTCGAGCAGGCCGCGGGCGAGTTCAACCAGCTCACCAATGGCTACGAGTTTCGCGTTCGCTACTCGTTTCTGACGACGTGGCTGCGGCACTACCAGGTGCTGCCCTTCGCGATCTTGATCGTGATTTCCGCGATTGTGATCGCCGCGTACCGCACGGTCGTGTGGTTCATCACCGACGTCTTCCGCACCCTCTCGCCCGTCACTATTGCGCTCGGCACGGCCCTGCCGGTCGGCCTCATCTACGCGATCATGAACTACGCCAAGGTCACGCACTTCTACACGCTCGCGCTCGGCCTGGCCATGGTCACCATTTCGGTGCTGCTCATGCTGCACGCGCTGCTCTTCTCGAAGAAGGGCTGGGTGCGCCGCGCCGTCATCGCGTCGCTCGTCACGCTGCTCAACCCTGCTGTGCACTACCTCGTGCTGTTCGTGGTCTTCATCTTCGTCGCGGGCGTCACGCTCATGCTTGGTGAACTCGCCGCCTGGATTCGCTCGGGTGGGCCGCGCCGCTTCGCCGCCTCTGTCGCCGCACTGCCCAGCCGCGTGCGCGCGCTCGCGCGGTGGGTGTGGCGCCCCACACGACCGCACCGCCCGCTGCGGCGACTGCGCATCCGTCTGCACCGCGCCGGCCAAACCACCATGGGTCGCGGAGTCGTGGCGGTGGGCATGTTCGTTGTCGTGACGCTCATTCCCTACGTGCTCTTCGTGCAATTCGTCGCCCTGCGTGGGGTCGAAAACCTGTCAGAGACCGTGCCGGGCGACTTCTACTTCATTCGCGACGCCTCGGTCTCGTGGCTGCACGTGCTCAGCTGGGATCTCGCGGGCATCATGGACAAGATTCTCTACGGCGACTACCTCGCCAAGGTGCCGCGCGTGAGCAATCTGCTCTACTCGGTGCTCTTCATCGTGCCGTTCGTGATTCCGCGCATCCGTCGCTCGCTGCTCGTGACGCGCGCCCACCGCCAGCTGTTCGGTATGCTCGCGGTCGTCTCGACCTTCGCGGTCTGGGCGACCATCGGCTACGCCGAACCGCAGTGGTTTCCGAGCTTTCACCGCACACTCGCGGCCGTCACGCGCGCGCTCGCCGCCAACGACGGACCGATCGGTACGCTCGCGCTCGACATCTCGTCGACCATCGTGCAGGTGCTGCGATTTCCGCACCGCTTTCAGTTGCTGCTCTTCGTGCTCGCACCGCTCGTCATGTCGATCGCTCTCGCCTGGACGATCGACGCGCTCTTGAAGCGGTGGATGCGCCGACGCGACGCCGCGGAAGCCGCCGCTGCGTCGATCGAGGGTGCGGCTGCTCTTTCGGCTCACGAGGACGCAGCGACCGCGCGCCGTCGCCACCGCGACGCGATCGTGTTGCGTGCCGCGGCGGTCGTCGCCGTCGGCACGGTCTTCTTCGCCCCCCTGCTCTCAAACGAGAACTACCGACAAGTTTTCTTCTCGGGCAATTTCGGCACCTTTCTCGCGCCTTACCCAGTGGGCGACCTTGACGAGCTCAAGGCTGCTTTGCTCGAACTTGACGAGGGCAAGACCGTCGTGTTGCCGCCCACCGAGACGGCCAAGCTCGTCACCGACGACAACGGCGTCGACCACAAATTCATCGACAAGTTCTTCATCTACTACCTCGACTTGCCCAGCTACTACTACGGCCTCACGGGCGACAGCTACAACAAGTTCGAGTTCTTCTTGCTGTTGCGCGGGCTCTACTACCAGCAAGACTGGTGGGTCAACGTGGCCCGCGACATCGACCTGCGCTACATGGTCGTCAACAAGAAACTGCGCGACAACCGTGGTGTCGGCGCCGAATACCTTCCCGACGTCGAGACCTTCATCGGTCCCGCGATGGAGCGCCAAGAAGCCATGGGCTTCGTCGAGCAGCGCTTCGAGAACGACAGCTACGTGCTCTATGAGCTCGTCGATCGGGCTCCGGATGACCGGCCTACCCTGCTCATCGACTCGAGCTGGAGCGACTACCTCGCCCTGGTGTGGAACCGCCTCGAGCTCACCCGCTGCTACGACCTCGAATACCTGCCCTTTGCCGAACCCGACGTCATCGAGGGTGCCGCCGGAGACGAGCCGGCTCTCGTCTATGCGGGTGACTCGCCCGAGACGGCTCTCGACCTGTGGACTCTGCAAAACCGCGAGTCGTTCTTCACGCCCTCACCGAAGATGTTTCCGTTCGACAGCGACATCGTGGCCTCGAGCTACTACCTCTCGCCGATGTTCCGCGCCTTCTTGATGTTCTCGACCACCAAGTGGAACCGCACCGAGATGATCACACCGGGCGTATTCGGCACGCTCAACGGTTCGTTCGTCGCGGTGCCCCGCGCGACGCGTCTGACCATTCAAGTCAAGGTGCCGGATGATGGCCGTTACCGCGTGCTGCTGCGCGGCGCGGCGACGGGCAACGCGCTGACCGTCACCTCACCCACGCTCGATCTGCTGCGCTCCGTCGAACTGCAGCCCACTCCCGGTGCCGTCGACTTCTATACGCAAGACACGGTCTACACGGCCGACCGCGTGCCCGAGGCCGTGGCTGACCTGACGATTCCTGAGCTGCAAGAACGGCTCGACACGGGACTCGTCGCCGTCAATTCGCGCAACGAATACCACGACTTGGGCGTCATCGACATGACGGCGGGCGGCCACGCCTTGCGGTTCGATAAGCTCGATGGCAACCCCCTTCTCGTCGAAGGAGTCGTGCTCGTGCCCGAGGCCGAGTACGACGCCCTCACCGAAGTGGGCTCGTCGACGATCATTACCGACGTCTCGCAGCTCGAGTGCGGAACCGTCTACGACGTGTTCGGCCCCGCCAACGAGGGCTACGTTGACCCGGCCGCCAACGAGGCGCACGCCGACCTGACGCAAGAAGAGTTGCTCAACCTGGCAGCTGCGGGCGTCGACCAACTCGAGCCCGACGAAACGGGCGGCCTCGGCGCCGACTGGCTCGTGCTGCTGCTCTGAGCGCTGCTCTTGCTCGCCGCCACCCTGACCGTGCGCTCGCGCACCCGTATTCGCATCGACGATGCGACCCCTGTGTCCGCCTCTGATTCCGACCGAGGAGCCACTCATGACTAACACCCACTCCACCCCGACGCGCATTGTGATGCTTGGCACTCACGGGCAATACAACATCGGTGATGAGTTGCTTCTCGCGACCTTCTTGCACCAGCTCGGCGTTCAGAATGACTACGTCGTCAACACGTACGACCCAGCTGACACGCAGGCTCGGCTTGATCCGGACTGTCGGGTTGAGCTGATCAACACCGCCGGCGACCGACTGGCGTTGTTGCGGCACTTGCGGCGAGCTGACGCGGTGGTGTTTGCCGGCGGGAGCATCCTGAAAGAGCTGTCGGCGGCGACGGGCCGTGATCGCTACGCGACGCTGCTCATGATTCTCGCCGTCGTCACAGCGACGCGGTGGATCGGGCGGGCGCCCATGGCGATGCTTAACATCGGGGTTGGCCCTATTCGCACTGGCCGTGGCCGCTGGCTCGCGGGGCTCATCATGAACCAGGTCACGCTTGTTACCGTGCGTGATGCCGGTTCAGCGGCGCTGTGCGAACAGATCGGCGTCCGGCGCCCTGTCGTGAGTTCGACCGACGCTGTTTTCTCGGTTGAGCCCGAGTGGCTGCGCGGGGGAGACGCTCGAGCAGTCGCGAGCGATGGCCCACTCCGCATCGGGCTGAGCCTTAATCACGACATTGACGTACCGGAGAACTGGGAGAACGTGGTCTCGACTCTTGCACAGCCCGTGCGCGAGCTCGCCGCCGAGCGCTCGATCGAAGTGCATGGTCTGCCGATGCAGTCGCGGGGCAAGACGCACGACGACGCCACCGTTCTGCGCGACTTCGCCGAGCGCATCGCTCCCGTGCCCTTTGTCGAACATCGACCGGATGACATCGCCGCGGTGGCCCGCATCATCGAGCAGTGCGACCTCATCGTTGCCGAGCGGCTTCACGCCATCATCACGAGCGCCAAGCTTGGGGTTCCGGTGGTGCCGCTTGCGTACGACGTCAAGGTGCGTCAGGTTGCGACGGCTTTGGGCCTCGACGGCGTGAGCATCGACCTCAGCGCGCCCATCGCCGCCGACCAGGTGCGCGGGTCGATTGTTCAGGTTGCGGATGACTTGCCGGCCGCACGCGCTGCGATCGCGCACAACAGCGCGGCGCAGACCGAACGGGCGCGTGCCGGGTTTGGCCAGGCGCGCGCATGGCTTGCCGGCGTGCGCTCGTGACCGTCACTTCGCCTCGCCGGTCAGGCGCGCGCACGGTTTTGACGGGCGCCGCGCTGCTGTCGACCACCATGCTCGCGGTCAGCGTGGCCAATTATGGGCTGAACTTTGTGCTGGCTCGTCTACTCGACCCGGCTGAGTTTGGCGATGCCTCTCTCGCCATCACGCTCGTTCTCGCGGCGGCGGTCATCGCGGCAACGTTGCAACTCGTCGCCTCGAAGTCGGTCGCCGCCGATCCCGCATCGATCGAGGCGGCGCGCCGGACCCTTGTGCGCGGCGCACTCATCGCCGGAGCGGGGGCGGTTCTCGTACTGGGCGGCGGCGCGTGGGTCATTGCTGATGCGCTGAGCGTGTCGAGCCCGTGGATGCTCGTCATCGTTTCGCTCGGACTCCCCATCTACTTCGTCCAGGCCGTGCACCGCGGAGCGCTGCAAGGTCAGCTCCGGTTCGGGCGACTCGCGCTCAGCTATGGGGTGGAAGCGGGGGTACGCGTCATCGTCTTGCTCGTGCTTGTCGCCGCGGGGTTCGGCGTAATTGGGGCATCCGTCGGCATTCTGCTCTCGTTCGTTGCATCGGCGGCGGTCGCCCGAGCGCGCGGCGGTGACCGCACGGCACGCCCACAAGGCATTGCCTAGTCAACCCTGCGTGGCACCGTTGTGGCAGCCGTCGTTCTTCTAGTCGGCCAAACCTTGCTCAACAATGCTGACCTGTTGATTGCGAAAGCTGTGTTCGACCCGAAAACCGCAGGGGTATACGCCGCCGCCGTGCTGGGGCGCTCGGTGTTCTTCGTTTCATGGTCTGTCGTGCACGCAGTCTTCCCTGTCATGGCATCAGCGTCGAGTTCACCCGCGCAGCGCCGCCGCGCCGCCGCGACCGCCGTCGTGATCATCGCTCTCGTCGGCCTCGCGGGAATCGGCGTGTCACTCGTTGCCGGCGAGCAGGCGGTGACGTTGCTTTTTGGCGACGAGTATCTCGCGGCCGGTGCTTTGCTGGTGCCGTATCTCGCGGCGACCTCATTGTTTGCACTTGCCAATCTGATCGCTGCCGTCGACCTCGCACGTGGTCGTCAGTTGGCGCCCGCCATTCTGGCTGCTGGTGCGCTACTGCAAACTGTGGCGCTTGCGTTGTGGGCGCGCACAACTGACGAACTTGT
The DNA here is from genome assembly GCA_013297625.1 of Actinomycetota bacterium. Classification (GTDB taxonomy): domain Bacteria; phylum Actinomycetota; class Actinomycetes; order Actinomycetales; family Microbacteriaceae; genus Microcella. The sequence goes on from JAAFHT010000072.1 coordinate 5,565, forward strand.
GCAAGGCCAGGTCATCGGAACCGCCATTATCGTGACGGCCCTAGTGATGCTCGTTTTTGTTCGGGGGGTCCGCGCGCGACACGAAAAGGCCTCTTCAGAGCATGGCAACTCACGCGCTAGCGTTAGGTCTGAGGAAAGAAGGACGCAATGACTGCCCCACCCGAATCGTCGTATGACGCGTACGTTGCATGGCGGGATACGCCGCAGACAGGCGAGGTCGACCTGAGTGTCGTGATCCCGGCGTACAACGAGCAAGATCGCATTGTTCCTACTATTGGCGCGTTTGCCGCACACTTGGCGCGGTCTGGCATGACCTGGGAATTGATCGTGTCGGACGACGGATCGCGCGACGCCACTCGGCCACTCATTCAAATCCTTGACCACGCGAACGTCAGGACCGTCGAAGCTCCTGCCAACGCGGGCAAAGGAGCGGCGGTAAAAAGAGGGTTCGCCGCAGCGCGGGGTCGCATGGTTCTCTTTTCCGATGCAGACAACGCCACACCGGCCGACGAACTGGACGGGCTGATCGCGCAACTCTTGGCTGGCGCTGACGTGGCGATCGGGTCTCGCGCTGTCGAGGGCGCTGACGTTGTTAATCGTTCGTTATTGCGCCGCACCCTCACCGCGGGGCTTCGGGGCGTGGTTCGCGTGGGTCTAGGCATTGGTGTTGCCGATACACAGTGCGGATTCAAGCTATTCACGGCAGACGCCGCCCACCGAATAAGTCGGGCGCAAACACTCGATGGCTTCTCCTTTGACCTGGAGATGTTGTTTCTCGCTGAGCGTTTTGACTACGTGATTGCCGAAGTGCCGGTGCGTTGGTTCGATGCCCCAGGGTCGAAGGTGAATCCTGGAAAAGAGGCGATCCGATTTCTTCAGTCGATTGTTCGTATTCGCTGGAACGAACTACGCGGGGTGTATCGCAATGCGTGAAGTGACTGTCGCAGTGGTCACTGCACTCAGCCCCAGTGACACGACGCTTGCCGAGTACGGACTACATCTTTTGAGCGCCTTGGGTGGCAAGAGCGGCGTACGAATCGTCGCTCTTGTGGAGGACGAATCGATCACCTATCCCGCCATCGATGGCGTCACCATCCGCCGCACGTGGAGATTTAACACGCTCTCGTCGCCATTTCGTGTCGCGCGGGCCGCCCGTGAGGTCGGCGCAGATATCGTCATTATCAATGCGCACTTCACCAGTTTTGGATCGTCGAAAGTGACGGCAGCGCTCGGGCTATTAACGCCCATTGTACTTAAGTTCGCGGGCATTCCCGTCATTACTCTGATGCACAACATCGTGGAAACTGTCGATCTCACTGCGGCTGGTTTTCGGGCGTCTCGACCAGTCGAGCGCGTATTGCGCGCAATCGGAACGACGCTCACCTGGTTGGTCTTGCGGTCGAATCTCGTGACAACAACGATGCCCCGATATGTGGAGATCCTTCGTTCCAAATATCGGGCTGACAATGTTGCTCTGACCCCTCACGGCGCATTCGATTCGCCACCACCGCCCGTCATCGATTTTGACGACGATAAGGTCGTGATGACATTCGGCAAGTTCGGTACGTACAAGAAGGTCGAAATGCTTATCCAGGCTGTTCGGAGTCTCGAGCGACCTGGATTGTCACTGGTTATTGCGGGTACCGACAGCCCTAACACTCCGGGGTACCTGGAAGCTGTTGAGCATAATCTCGGTGGAGACGACGTGCGCTTCATCGGTTATGTGCCTGAAAGCGAAGTGGAGAACGTCTTTCGCCAGGCAACGTTAACTGTGTTTCCGTATTCGGCGACAACCGGAAGTTCTGGGGTCTTGCACCAAGCGGGTGCGTTCGGCTGTCCCCCAATTCTTCCCCGTCTCGGAGACCTCGAAGACTTGATCAAGGACGAAGGTTACACGGGCGCGTTCTTTGATCCTGACGATGTCGACGATCTTGCTCGTGCCATCGAGAGGCTCTTGGATGATCCCGCGGAACGGTTGCGGATCGCATCGGCGAACCACCGCGCAGCCGCCGGTCTCTCGCTGAACGAGGTTGCTGACTGGTACTTGATTCACATTGGGTCAATCGTGCTCGGCGATTCGCTCGCGCTTCTCTCGGGGAACGCAGAAGCACGCCACAACTAATACTTCATAAGGTTTTGTATACTTGTCGATATGCTTCCTTCTCCTCAGCTCGTTGCGCGCATCAGAGCCGCGAACGGCGACACGCAAGAGGGTCTGGCCCGACGGCTCGGCGTCTCGTACCCCACGATCAATGCGTGGGAGCGTGGGCGCAGCGAACCCACGCCGCGCCACCGTCGCACGCTCGAAGAGCTCGCCGCTGAGCTCGAGATCGTGCATGAACTCGTTGTGCTGGTCATCGACGATGACCCCGTGACCGCTGAGCTCGTGCGTGCAGCTGCAGCGGGACTCGATGCTGCTGTGTCGGTCGAGTCGGCGCTCGATGGGTGGATAGGTCTCATCAGGTGCGGCGCGCTCAAGCCCAGCGTGCTCTTTCTCGACATCATGATGCCCGGCATCGATGGTCTCGAGGTCGCCCGCCGTCTGCCGTCTGTTGACGGCCTTGACCACTTGCGCGTGGTGTTCGTGACCGCATCCCAAAGCCCTGACGTGCTCGCGCGGGCAGCGGCACTCGGAACCGCGGTCATCGGCAAACCCCTTGAGCTCGACACGCTCGCGGCCGTCATGGCCGAATCACTCGACGCGGTGCCCTCGCGGTGAGCGACCAGCAGTCGGAGGTGCTCGGCGAGCTCGTCGCCGGACTGCCGGCTGCCGTGTATCGCACAACGTCTGACGGTCGTTGGGTCGCGGGCAACCGTGCGCTCGTCGAGCTCGTCGGCGCTGAGTCGTTCGACGACCTCGCGACGCTCAACGTTCGCGACATCTACGCCGACCCTGCGCGTCGTGATTGGCTCATTAAGCGTGCCCAAGAGGGCCTCGAGATTCCCGTCGAAGACCTACAGATTCGCCGACTCGACGGCGAACAGCGGTGGGTTCGGGTCACCTCGCACGCCGTTCATCGTGATGACGGTTCGGTGGCCTACTTCGAGGGCGTCATGGAAGACGTCAGTTCGCTACACGCGGTTGACAGTCACCTACAACGCTCGAACACCTTGCTCGACTCGCTCACGCGCATGCAAGACCAGTACATGGCGGGCGTCGACGTCGGAGAGCTCTTTGACGGCTTGCTCGACGAGCTCTTGAGAACCACGGGTAGCGAGTACGGCTTCATTGCTCAGTTGTTGCACGACGACAACGGCCCGTTTTTGCGCACGTGGGCCATGTCTGACATCTCGTGGAACGACGTGACGCGCGCCATGTTTCAGCAGTACGGCCCGCGCGGCATGGAGTTCCACAACCTCGACACGCTCTTCGGCCGCGTCGTGACGGGTGACGCGCCGATCATCGCCAACACTGTGGCGAATGACCCGCGCGCGGCGGGGCGCCCCCACGGGCATCCGCCCCTCGACACGTTCTTTGGCCTCCCGATTCGCAAGGGCGGATCGGTCATGGGGATGCTCGCTCTCGCCAATCGCCCGGGCGGGTTCGACGACGACCTCGTGCACTTTCTCACGCCCCTCGTCGCCACCGTCGGCAGTCTCATCGAGGCCGCGACCGTCGAGCGCGAGCGCGCGGCCGCCTTCGAACGCAACGAACAGCAAGAAGCGCTGCACCGTTCGATCGTCGAGCACGCTGCCGATGCAATCGTCACCTTTCGCGAGTGCGGAACGGTCCTCCTGGCGAATCGTGCGGCCGCGGAGCTTGTCGGGCTCGAGCCCAACGAGGTCGTGGGGGAGCGTTTGCGGTGGTTCATTCCGCGCGCGCTGCTGCGTGACACCGTCGAGCAAGCGACTCGAGCGCTCGCGCGCGGAGTGAGCGTAGAGCTCACGGTGCTGCGCGCTGACGGTACCGAGCGCCCCATCGAGGTGACGTTCGTACAGGGTGAATACGACCACTCGGGCGTGACCACGCTCATTGCCCGCGACATCGGTGCCCGCAAAGAGATCGAGCAAGCGCTGCGCACCGCGCGCGATGCCGCCCAGCGAACGGCGCGAGTGAAAGACGAATTGCTCGCGGGCATGAGCCACGAACTGCGCACGCCACTCAACGCGGTGATTGGGCTGTCGGCTGTGTTGCAGCGTGACGTGTACGGGCCACTACTGCCGAAGCAAAAGGAGTATGTGGAGCAAATCGAGTCGAGTGGCCGCCACTTGCTCGAGGTCATCTCGACGATTCTTGATCAGGCCAAAGCCGAAGCCAACAAGATCGAGCTGAGCTTCGCCGTCACCGACGTGGCCGAGCTCCTGCAGAGTGCGCTGGGCCTCGCTGGTGAGCTTGCCCTCGGAAAAGGTCTCTCGATGGGCGTCGAGGTCGCTTCTGACTTGCCGCCCATCTACGTCGACGTACTGCGCGCGCGCCAAGTGTTGCTCAACCTGCTCTCGAACGCGGTCAAGTTCACGCCGTCGGGTGGGCGCATCGGCATGCGCGCCGAGCACGCGGGAGACGTAGTTGCGGTGACCGTGTGGGACACCGGAATCGGCATCGCGCCTGCTGACCTCGAACGCATCTTCCAGCCGTTCGAACAAGCCGACTCGTCGCTGTCGCGACGCTACGAGGGAACCGGACTCGGGCTCGCCCTGAGTCGCCGATTGGCTGAACTACTCGGCGGCACCCTGACCGTGACGAGCGTGCTCGGCGAGGGCTCGCAGTTCACGGTGACCTTTCCGGTCGCCGACGAGTCGTAGACCCTTCGCCCCTCACTCCAGCTCACAGCGCATGACGAGCCGACGCTTCGACGGATGGCTCACCTCGGTGAACCCCGCGGCCAGAAACGGCCCGACGGGGCCCACACTCAACTCATCCCACGTGACCTCGGTGCCACCAGTCAGCATCGGGTAACCCTCGATCGCGAGAGCACCGCGCTCGCGCGCGTGCTCGACCGCCGCCGCAACGAGGGCGTAGGTGAGG
>JAAFHT010000050.1 GCA_013297625.1 Actinomycetota bacterium
ATGGGCCGGTACTCCGACGAGAAGCCGGTCACCTCCGGAAAGCCGTCGAGCGGGATGGTCGACGTCACGATCTGGTTGTCGTACACGTGCACAAAGTCAAACGACTGCCCGCCGTCGACACCGCTCAGCAGGCGTGCCGCGTCGGCGCCCAGGTCGAGCGTGTAACAGGTGGCGGCGGCGACCGACACGGGAATGCCCGCGAACAGACTGTGCGTCGAATAGTGCAAGTGGCCGCCGAGAATCATGCGCACGTCGGTGCCCGCGAGTACCTCGGCGAGCGCCGGCTGGTCGTGCAGCTCGAGCACGGCCATGACCTCGAGGGGCGTGGGAACCGGTGGGTGGTGCACGGCAAGCACGCTGCCGTGCTCAGCGGGCTCGGCGAGCACGCCGGAAAGCCACTCGAGTTGGGCGTTCGTGATCTCGCCGTGGTGGTAGCCCGGCACGGTGGTGTCGAGTGAGATGACGCGCAGCCCGCGAATGTCGTGCACGCGATCTTGAGGGGCATCCGTTTCGGGCTCATCGAACAACAGCGACGCATAAGGTGCCCGCTCGTCGTGATTGCCCATGACCCAGATGACCTCGGCCCCGAGCCGAGCCGCCACGGGTTCGACGGCGGCGCGCAAGCGCACGTAGGCGTCGGGCTCACCGAGGTCGGCGAGGTCTCCGGTAAACACGAGCGCGTCGGGCTTGGCGGGCCCGGCCTCGAGTCGCGCGAGCGCGGCTGCAAGTCGCTGTTCGACAGGAACCTTGCCGTAGAGCGCTCGTCCTTGTCCGAGCAAGTGAGTGTCAGAAATGTGGACGAGCACGTGGCCCGCCGGAGGGTACTGGCCCATCTGCGTCATGAGCACAGGCTACTCTCGCGACGTGAAGCGCGCTCAGCCCGTCGATCTCGGCGCAGCGCCCGCGCGTCGCCAGAGCCCGTCACCACCGAGAGCGGCATGGCCCTCGAGCTCGAGCACGCCCAGCACGCCGCGGATGCGGTCAACCCCTTCGCCGGCCGATCGCGCGACTTCGGCCGGAGTTTGACCCCGGCGGGGCCTCAACGCATCGATCACCCTGAGGTGCAGGGGGTCGACCACGAGAGCATCCTCAGCGGTTGGCTCATCGGGGTTGCCCTCGTGACGCGGTTCTGCGTCGACCGGTTCAGGGATGTCGAGCACCCCGTCTGCTCCAAACGCCAACTGCATAATCTCGGCGACGCTCGTGACACACTCGACCGGCTCTGAGCGCAACGTGGCATGGCACCCGGCGCTCGCCGCACTCGTGATCGGACCAGGAACGATGCCCACGGGCCGACCCATCGTGATGGCGTGCCCCGCGGTGTTGAGAGAGCCCGAGCGCCGCCCAGCCTCAACAACCACCGTCGCCGACGCGAGCGCGGCAATCAGGCGATTGCGCTGAAGAAAACGCCACTTCGTCGGAGCGGTTCCGCAGGGCATTTCCGACAACAGCAGGCCGTGGTCGGCAACGCGCGTCAACAGCGCCTCGTGGCCGCTCGGGTAGATGCGGTCTATGCCGCCGGCGAGCACGGCAATCGTGGCACCGCCGCTCGCGAGCGCGGCGCGATGTGCCATGCCATCGATTCCGTACGCCCCGCCTGACACCACGACGACGTCGCGCGCACACAGGCCCGCAGCGAACTCCATGGCCACATGCTCGCCATATCCCGTTGCCGCACGTGCTCCCACAATGGCGACCCCGGGCCGCCGAAGCAATGCGGTGTCACCCCGGGCCCACAGCAGCACGGGCGGGCTGTCGCCCAGAGCATCGAGGCTCTCGGGCCAGTGCGCATCGCCCGGTACAACCATGACCGCGCGACATCGAGCAGCGCTCTCGAGGCTGCGCATCACATCGTTGGCGCGCAGCCGCTCGATCCACCGTGCGACTCCGCTCGCCGCCGCCTCTGTCGTGACCTCACCGCGCGTCGCATCGCTGATCGTGCGCGCGGGTGCCCGGTCGATGACGAGGCGAGCGGCCGTCACCGCACCCACCGCCGCAATGAGAGCCCCCGCGGTGCTGTCTCCGGGCTCGACGAGCACCGACCAGATCGCGCGCGCGAAGAGGTCATCGATCACGCGCGGCTCATCATCGATGCGGTCGTCGTCGTCACCGTCGAGTGACCACTCTCCGACGCCACCGGGTCGAACGGCGGCAAGCGCCGCCCCGATGCGATTGTCATCGATTCCCCATCGACTCACTTAGATTCCCTTTCTCAAGAACAGTGCGCGGCCCACGTGATCGGCCGATGGCCGATCACCGCCATCAAGGTCAGCGAGCGTCCAGGCGACGCGCAACACCCGGTCGTACCCGCGCATGGTCAGTGCCCCGCGCTCGAGGGCGCGATCGAGCGGCGCACGATCACCCGCGGTCAATCGCCAGGGCGACGACCTCAGAACGGAGCCGGGAACCTGCGCCGTCAGGCCCCAGCCGTGAGCGCCCCAGCGTTCGCGACTACGGAGTCGCGCGGCGGCGACGCGGTCACGCGCGGTCGCCGTGGTCACGGCTCCGCTGCCCCCCTCGGTCATCTGGGCAACGCTCACGCGCCGAACCGTGAGATGCAGGTCGATGCGGTCGAGCAGTGGGCCCGACAGTCGCCCCAGGTAGCGACGACGCATGAGCGGCGTGCACGTGCAGTCGTCGCCGCCCCCCTGACCACACGGGCACGGGTTGGCGGCCAGCACCAGCTGAAACCGGGCGGGAAAACGAGCTGTCGTTCGCGCTCGATGAATGGTGATCTCGCCCGTCTCGAGCGGCTGCCGCAGGGCATCGAGCACGGCACCCGAGAACTCGGGGGCTTCGTCGAGAAACAGCACACCGTGTGCCGCGCGCGAGATGGCGCCGGGGCGCACGAGGCCACTGCCGCCGCCGACGAGTGCCGCCATCGTGGCACTGTGATGGGGAGACTCGAGCGGCGGCCGCGACACGAGCGACGACCCCAGCGGAAGCCCCGCGAGCGAGCGAATCGACGACACCTCGACCGCAGCATCCGGTTCGAGATCAGGCAAGAGGCCGGGCAGTCGCGACGCAAGTAACGTCTTTCCGGCACCGGGTGGGCCGAGCATGAGCATGTGGTGCCCACCCGCCGCCGCAACCTGAAGCGCCTCAACCGCTTCGGGGTGCCCGATGACGTCGGCGAGGTCGCCGGTTTCGACAACCGAATCATCACGCACGGGCGCGACGAGGGGCTCGACGGCGATCGGATCGAGAAGCGCGCCGTGCGTGATCAGCACGTCACGCAGCGAGGCCGCCGCGAACACGCGGATGCCCGGCACCAGTCGCGCTTCATCACCGTTGCCGCTCGGCACGACGACGGCACGGGCACCGGCTCGGCGCGCAGCAAGTACCGCGGGCAGTACGCCGGCAACCGGACGCAGCCGCCCGTCGAGCGAGAGCTCACCCACATGCACTACGGCCGCAATCGCCTCAGCACTCACGACGCCCGTGGTGGCGAGTGCGGCCACGGCAATTCCGAGGTCGAAGCCCGACCCGTGTTTGGGTAGCGACGCTGGCGAGAGATTGACGGTGACTTTGCGCGCCGGAAGGTCACAACCCGAGTTCACGGCAGCAGAGCGCACGCGGTCTTTCGCTTCACCGAGGGCGGCATCGGGCAGTCCGATGATCGAAAAAGCGGGCAACCCGTTAGCGAGATCAGCCTCGATCTCGACGAGAGCACCGTCGACACCGTGCAGCGCCACGGCGAGCGTGCGAGCGACCGCCATCAGCATGCCTGCCGCACGTGGTCGATCGTGACATCACTGCCCTGGGCGATCACGCCAATGACGTCGATGCGCAGTGCGCTGTTCTCGGCCGGATGCGCTTCGCACCACGCTCCGGCAAGGCGACGCAGACGCGCGAGCTTGCGGGGCGTCACGGCATCGAGCGGGTGCCCAAAACCCGTTCCCGACCGGGTCTTGACCTCCACGACGACAGCCGTCGAGCCCTGCCGCGCAACGATGTCGATCTCACCGATTGCGCACCGCCAATTGCGGTCGATGATCGTGTAACCCTGCGCGGTGAGGTGATCAACCGCGAGTTGCTCGCCCCTGCGGCCGAGCTCGTCTTTGCGTGCCATGGTGCCTCCTGCCGAGCAGGGTGCCGCACGATGCAACGACGAAAGCAGTTCGTGCCGCCACCTGGCGGCGACGGCACGAACGACTGAGCTGTGAGGGAGGCGCTACGAGCGCGCGGCCTCGAGGGGTTGGTCGGCCGTCTCGTCGTCATCGTTGCGGTCGCCCGTGAAGTGCAGCACCGCCCACAGCGCCAGGGTCACGGCAGAAAAGACCACCATCACCAGAATCCAGAAGCCGATGTCGGCCGCATCGCCAGGGCCCGCGCCCGCGGTGGGCAACACGATGAGAGCGAACAGCGCAGCGACCCCGGCGAACGTGGCCGCCCAGAGTCGCTTCGAGTGCCGGAAGATCTCGTGACCTTGGAGGTACCCCAGGGGCATAAGCGCAGCAAGTGCTGCGGTAAGCCCCTCTGACGTAGTTGCGACGAGCGCATCACTAATGAGCAACCCGACCACGGTCGGCTCACCCGAGACGACGGCCGTCATGATCGAGAAGCCGATCCACGCGAGCACCGCGAGCCCGACGATGACGCCGATGTTCGTGAGGGTCGCGCGCACTCGGTGAGGGGCACCGACTCGCGTGAGCAGGTCGAGGCCGATCACGAGACCGATCAAGAAGCCGGGCGAGAACTCGAGCAGGCGCGCCACGATCACACCGAGAACCGCAAACACGAGGGCAGCCGGCTGCAAACTGATGCGCGTCGGGATGTCCCATAGGCGACCGATAATGGCGCCACTGATCCACGCCGATACGTAGGTGACGATGAACAAGCCGATAGCGAGCGAGAAGGTCATGCGGAGCGACACCGGGTCAAACCCATAGTGGGGATCGATGAATCCGAAGATCAACGACGTGGTGACAACCAGCACAGCGGCGGCGATCGCCCGCATGCGGGTCACAGCGACAAACCACTCTGTTGCCCGCTCAACCCACGCGGCGACGGCCGCGTACCAGCCACCGATGCGCCGCGTGTTTGACGCCAGCGTGCTGTTGAGCAGTTCAGCAGGGAACGCCACCAGCAACAAGATCGAGAGGGCGAGGCCGCCCGCCCCCAGAAGCACGAGCGGCGTGCGGAAGATACGGTCGATCGTGGGGATCTGATCGCTGATCGCCGACGGGGCAGCGGGATTCGAGCGGTCGACCGACGCCGCGCCCAGCCCACCTTCGCCGGCTGCGACACTCTCGTCTTTCTCCGCAACGGGGGCGTTGACAGACTGCTTCACCGGATCAACTGAAGCCGCCACCACCGAAAAAGGAATCGCGACGGTCGACGCAACACCGCCCGGAGGAGTCGCAATCGCGACAAGAGTGTGGTCGCCGATCTCGAGATCGTTCGGGATCGTCACGGTGAGCGCAAACGCACCAAGCGCGTCAGCAACCGCCGTTCCGAGCACCTGAGGCGTCGAGCGGACCTCCACGACCACCGTGGTGCCGGCCGGAAGGCCCTGCGCTGACAGGTCCAGCGACTGACCCGGGGAGAGGTTTCCGCCGTCGTACCCGTCGAGCGTCCACCGAACGGGTGTCGGTGTCGGCGTTGGGTCCGCAGGCCGCGCCGCAGGCGGCCCCGCGGGAACGTTCACGGAGACAACGGTCACTATCACGGGCGCGCTCAAGGGGCTCGGGGTGGGGTCGAAAATGTCGATGGACGACGCCGTGATTGTGTAGACGCCAGGCCCCGGCACGGTCACCAGGCAGGAGAACGTGTTCTCGGTGTACGGAACAACATCGGTACACCCCGTGTAGGTGCCGCCGTCGACCCATACCGTCACGGTTTGGTCGATATTGACTTGCACCTCGCCTGCCACCGCGAACGTGATGCTCGAGCCAGAAGAACCACTGACCGGCGACGTGATGACCGGTGCGGTCGGGGCGGCGCTCGCCATCGTCGTGCCTGCCGCTAAGGCAGCCGCGGCAAAAACGACTACTGCAGCGCTGGCGACAACGGCGCAAAAGGAAGTACGAGCTGACACTCTGGGGGCCCGCCTCAACGTCAATGAATGAGCCCGCGCGGGGGCGCAGACCCGAACACAATAACCGGAAATTGTTTCGCACATGTGACGGGTGGCGAATTTCTAGATGCCCGAACCGTTCGTTTGTGCCGCCGCGACCTCCGTCGGCTCACCGTCGGCGTCAGGGTCGTCAGAGCGGCCCGTGAACTGCAGCACACCCCAGATGGTCAAGGTCACGGCGGCGAAGGCAGCCATGACGATGATCCAGAAAGTCATGTCTTCGACGCTCGCCGTGGCTCCCTGCGCCGTCGGCAGCACGATCAAGGCAAACAGTGCGGCCACGACGATAAAGGTTCCGCCCCAGAGCGGCTTCGAGTGCCGGAAAACGTCGTGGCCAGCGAGGAAGCCCAACGGAAGCAACGAGGCAAGCGCGGCGGTCAAGCCTTCAGCGGTGGTCGCCACCAGCGCGTCGTGAATCAACAACTCGAACCAGCCAGACTCGCCCGTCGAAGTCGCAGTGAGAGCCGAATAGCCAATCCACGCGCCAAGAGCAAGAGCAACGACGACGCCGGTGTTGAGCACCACGACGCGAGCACGCACAGCCGATCCCACGCGGCTGACGAGATCGAGACCGATCACCAAGCCGATGAGGAAGCCCGGTGAGAACTCGAGCAGTCGCGCCACGATGACACCAACGATCGCGAACAACAGGGCCACGGGCTCGAGGCTGATCTTGGTCTCGACGTTCCACACTCGCGATGCGATCGCTCCCGTGATCCATGCCGCGACGTACGTGATCGTGAAGAGGCCGATCGCGAGCGAGAGCGTCGAGCGTGCCGAGACGGGATCGAGGCCGAACTGCGGGTCAACGAATCCGAAGATCAGCGAGGTTACTCCCACGAGCAAGGCGGCGGCGAGGGCACGTGTGCGTGAGATTCGCGCAAACCACTCGGTCACTCGATCGGCCCGGTCTTCGAGAGCAACCACCCAGCGGCCGAGCCGGCCGGTGTTGCGCGAGAGCGTGCTGTTGAGCAGTTCAGCAGGAAACGCCACGAGCAGCAGAATCGCGAGGCCAAGCCCTCCCGAGGCCGCGGCCACCCACGGTTCGCTCACGATGCGTTGAATGGTCGGGATGCTGTCGGTCAGAATCGACGGCGCCGCGGGATCAGAGCGGTCGGTCGCCCCTGACCCTGCCCCCGACGCCGCAAGGCCATCAGCACCGTCTTGTTGCGCGGCCTCCGGCTCCGGCGCGCTGTCGGGAGCCGCGCTCACGACCTCGACAGGAATCGAGACCACCGAGGGTTCGCTTCCGGGAGGGGTTGCGGTGGCCACGAGAGTGTGGTCGCCCGGCGTGAGGTCGAGCGGAATCGTGACCGAGAGCGCCATCGCGCCCAGGTCATCCGCGGTCGTCGACCCCAGAAACTGAGGGGTCGATTGAATTTCCACGTCGACAACCGTCTGCGGGGGCAAGCCCTCGGCACTGAGGTCGAGCACTTGGCCGGGGGTGAGCGGCTCACCGTTGTAGCCGTTGAGAGTCCAGGTCAATGGTTGAGGGGTCGTCGCAGGTCGAGGGGGAACAACCACTGCCGCCGGGGCGGTAAAGGCCGAATACCCGTCGAACGACTCGACCGAGCCGAAGCCCAGGGGTGGTGTCGCGATGAAGCCTTGAGACTGCTGCTGTGCGCGCAGGGAGACCTGGCCCGGAGCGGCTGTCACCGAGCAGCTCCACGCTCCGCTGCTCGCGACCGTGGCCGTGCATCCCGCTGACCCTCCGAGCTCGCGCACAAGAACGCGATAGCCCGGCGTGCCTTGACCGCTCGCGGCAATGCGGCGGTTGTCGGCGACGGTTGCGTTCAGGGTCGGCGCGCTCGGAATCAAGACGTAGTGATCGCGATTGTCGCTGGCCTCGAAGTAGAGGTACTGCGAGGAGAAGACATTCCAGATTCCGGGCGCGAGGCCCGTGAAGCTGCAGTTGTCGACGAATGACGGCGCGTTAGGCGCGAGCCCAAGAGGAAAACCGACACCATCGACGGGTTCAGGAAGACCGCACTCGTCGACCGGAGAGCCATATTGGTAGGGCTCGCCGGGGATGTCTTCGACCCGGAAGAGCCGCACTGCGACGGCACTGTTGGGCAAGCCGGAAGCTTCAACCTCGATCGAAGCCGCGCCCAAGCGATAGGTCATGGTGGGCGGCGGCGGAACGATGCTCGCGGGAATCGTCACGAGGGCAGGCGCCGACTGCGCCGACACCCCGCCGTAGTAGGCGTCGAGTGAGCCCACAATGTTCGGATCATCGGCAAATCCGTTCGAGCGCGCGACCGCGACAAACGTTTCGTCGCCCTCGGGCTCGGGCGTCCAGCACGACCACGCGCCTGTGACGGGGTCCACCGCCGAAAAGCATCGAACATCGCCAATCGAATCGAGCACTTCAATCTGGTTCTCGAGGATTTGAGTGCCTGACGCGGAAAGCGCAGACGTAAAGCGATCGAATGTGCCGCTGTAGATCGCGCCACCCGGAATAACGTCGACGGTCAATGTCGGAGTGCCGGGAATGTAGACGGCTGCCTCGCGAATCGGCCCGGCAACTCCACCAGCCCAATGCACCGCGTCAAGCTGGTGAACACCCGGCGGGATGTTCGTCAACGTGCACGTCGCCACGGGTCCAACGGCGGAAGGACTCCCCAGAGTGCCATCCCACGATGCGGGGCACGACCTGACATCGCTGCCTCCCGTGTATGCATCAATTGTGAGCGCCGCACCAACTGTGAGCGGGGAGACACCGGTAACCGTCACTCCCAGTGCACCCTCGAGCGGGGTGACGGTAACGGTGGGCGTGGCAGGGAAAACACGAAAACTGATGTAAGTGCCGCCAAGCGGCTCGTCGATCGACGTGCCTTCGATGTCGGTGGCCAAAACGCGGACTTCCCAGACGTCGTAAATCGGAACCGTCGCCGGAATGGAGAAGTTGCCGGAGAGATCTACGCTCGAGCCCCCCAAATACTGTTCCGCTCCCGGTCCGAGGGAGAGAGGGTAACCAAAAAGCTCAATGCTGCTGAGAGCGGGCCCTTGGCCGGTGACCGTGACCGCACCGCCCTCGGAAAAGTAATCGATGGGGTCGCCGGGGCCGTTCAGAGGAGTTCCCAGAACGATTGAGCCAGGGTCTGCCGCACCGCCGTACCGGAGGGAGGAGAGAATGTTGCTGGGAGCACTGTCGCCATCGGTGTCGGTCGCGATCGCAAACGCGCTATAGAACCCGTAGGCTCCCGGCGGCACCGTGACGTCGCACGGGAAGATGTCGCCAGCCGGCGTGTTCGCCGGAATGACGACGGTGCACCCCAGGGTGTCAACTCCGACAGCGACATTCCGGTAGTAGACGTTGACGGTCTGCTCAAGAGGATGAGGAGCGGGCTCGACCGAGATCGAGAAGAACCCCTGGGTGTCGTCGAGCGGGCCTTGAATGATCGGAGCTGCGGGCACGGCCTGAGCAGCGGAGGTGGCGGCAATCGCCCCGAAACCAGCCAGTGATGCGATCAGCACGACGGAAAGAGCGCGGCGAACTCGGCGAGCGGGAGCCGTCATAGTTATCTGCCTCGAAACGGGGCGCAATCTGACTAGCGCCGACTGGCAGTCAGGATAACCCGAGAACGTTTCGTTCGTATGACGAATAGCTTGATGAAAAGCTATTCGTCGAGCGCCAGCTCTTTCGGCAGCTTGAGTTCTTTCTTGCCGAGCTCTTCGACGTTGACGTCTTTGAAGGTGAGCACCTTCACGCTCTTGACGAAGCGGTCAGCGCGGTAGACATCCCAGACCCACACGTCGGTGAGGGTGAGCTCGAAGTAGAAGTCGCCCCCCATGTCGCGCACGACTTGCTCGACCTCGTTGGCGAGGTAGAAGCGTCGCTCGGTCTCGACCACGTACTGAAACTGCGAGACGACATCGCGATACTCGCGGTAGAGCGCGAGTTCAACCTCGCGGTCGTAGTCGTCGAATTCTTCGTCGTCCATGGCGCGCTCAGTCTAGACCGTCGAGCAGCGTGGGCTCCCGCAGCCAGGTGACGCGGTGACGGGGCGATGGCCCGTGTGCGGCGACCGCGGCGAGGTGATCCGGGCTGCCGTATCCCTTGTTGCCACTCCAGCCATAGACCGGCCACCGTTCATGGTCGGCCACCATCAGCGCGTCACGGTGCTGCTTCGCGACGACGGATGCTCCCGCCACGCTCGCACAGTCGCGGTCAGCTTTCACGCGGGTGACGATGCGCGGGGGCGAGGTCAGCGCGGGAGTCAGCCAATCGTGGCTGCCGTCGAGCAGCACCGTCGCGCGCGCGACGTCAACGCCCGCCTCGTGCAAGGAGATGAGCCCGCGCCGCGCCGCCATACCGAGCGCCGCGATGATTCCGTGCGCGTCAATCTCGGCGGGCTCTGCTTCGCCCACCGCGACAGCGGCGGCCCAGGCGTGCACGAGAGGCTCGACCTCGGCGCGCCGGGCGGGGCTGAGCAGCTTGCTGTCGCGCAAGTGCACGGGTGGGGCATCCACCGAGGGAAGAATCGCGCAGACGCCAACCGCCACCACGCCGGCAATCGCGCCGCGGCCGACCTCATCGACGCCGATGACGACGGGGGCACCCTCAGTGAAGTACGACCGCTCGACGTCGAGCGTGGGGGCAACACTCACGCCCGGTTGCTCACTCGGCGCGCTCGACCCCGTCGAAGACCAGGGGGTAGCTGTCGATCCAGCGCCAGCGGTCGATCGGCCAACTGATCACAAACGCCCGCCCCACCACATCGTCAATGGGTACGACGCCGTTGAAGCGCGAGTCGGCCGAGTCGTAGCGGTTGTCGCCCATGACCCACAGCGTGCCCTCGGGCACATCTTCTTGAAAGTCTTGCCCGCTCACGTCGATCGTGCCAGCGGGCAACAATACATAGGGCTCATCGAGCGGAATGCCGTTGATACTCAACTGCCCGAGGTCGTTGCAACACACGATGCGGTCGCCCGGCAAGCCGATGACGCGCTTGACCAAGTGCTCGTCGCTGTCGGAGGCGCTGAGCCCAATGAGCGACAGCATCCAATCGCTCGCCGCGGCCAACGGCGGTTGCGGCGGCTCCACGACCTCAGGAAGCCATCCGCCCGGGTCGGCAAACACCACGACGTCCCCGCGCTCGATCCCAATCACGTCAGGAACCAACTGGTTGACGATGATGCGGTCGTTGACGAGAAGCGTGTCTTGCATCGATTCGCTCGGAATATAGAACGAGCGAATCAAGAAGGTCTTGATGAGAAAAGAGATGACGAGCGCCGCGGCAACGATGACCACGACGTCTCGCAAGAAGAGCAACACACTGCGCCCACGGCTGACGGGCGGTTTGGCCGGTGCGCTGGCCGATGATGCCGCAGTGGATGCTCCGCCTGCGGCGGGCGTGGTGTGCTCAGTCATGACTCCCCAAGTGCTCAGCGCCAGTCTAGGCCGCGCGGGGCACGAACGACCGAGGGCCTCGCCGACGAATCGACGAGGCCCTCGAGAGGTGCGGAACGCGGACTACGCGTCGCGCTTCTCCTTGATCTTGGCCTTCTTGCCGCGGAGGTTGCGCAAGTAGTAGAGCTTGGCGCGACGAACGTCACCGCGAGTCACAACCTCGATGTGGTCGATGACCGGGGAGTGCACGGGGAAGGTGCGCTCGACGCCGACCTGGAAGCTGACCTTGCGAACCGTGAAGCTCTCGCGAATGCCCTCGTTCGAGCGGCCAATCACGACACCCTGGAAGACCTGAATACGCGAGCGCGTGCCTTCGATGATGTTGACGTGCACCTTGACGGTGTCGCCGGGGCGGAAGTCGGGAATGTCGCTGCGCAGTGAGGCGGCGTCGACGTGATCGAGGATGTGCATGGTCATTCGCTCTCTGCAACCGCCACAGGTCGATCGCGACTTCGGGGAAATTCGAAGAATTGCGTGGCACCCGCAGATTCACGGCTCCCCTGTGGCAGAGCCGTGCCGAGGCACAAAGAGAAATCATGCCACATTGTGCGCCGCTCACCCAATCAGTGGCACCATAGAATCAGCAGCAGTCAGAGGATGATCTGGGGGGGCTCCACATGACAGCACACACCGCACTCGCAACCGATCGTGTCGTGATGCGCACCGAGCCGGTGCAGCAGCGCAGTTCAGAGCGCATCACACTCTTACTCGATGCGGCCGCAACGCTCATCGATGATGCCGGAATCGACGGTGTCACGACGAGCGCCGTCGCTCTGCGATCGCACTCATCGGTGGGCGTGGTCTATCGGTATTTTCCGAACATCCAGTCGCTGTTGCGCGCTCTCGCGGCCCGCAACATGGAGCGTTACCTCGAGCGCGTGTGGCAGGGCATTGAGAACTCGCCCGCCGAACCGTGGTCGTCGTTCGACGGCACACTCGGCGCATTCATCGACATGACGCGTTCTGAGCCCGGCTTTCGAGCCCTGCGCTTTGGCGATGTCATCGACCAGCGCTTCATCAACCCTGAGCTCAGCAACAACGCCATTCTCGCGCGCGAGTTTGCTGGCCAAGTAGGGCGCACCTATGACCTCACTCCCGACGCAGACCTGATCTTTCACCTCGAGGTAGCCATCGAGATTGCGAGCGGCCTGCTCACGCGGGCGTTCCAACTCGACAAGAATGGGGATGCTCGCTTCATCGAAGCGACGCGCGACTTGTGCGGCACGTACCTGCGCACCCACATTCCCCTCCCGAGGACGTAAATGATCGAACTGCGCACGCCCGCCGAAATCGACCAGATGCGACCGGCGGGCCGGTTCGTCGCGAGCGTCATCAGCGCAACGAGTGCCGCAGCCGACGTGGGCGTGAACCTGCTTGACCTCGATGCGCTCGCACACGAGATGATTCGCGCCGAGGGCGCGACGAGCTGCTACATCGACTACCACCCCTCGTTCGGTGGTTCGCCCTTCGGCAAAGTGATCTGCACCTCGGTCAACGACGCGGCCCTTCACGGGCTTCCCCACGACTATGTGCTGCGCGACGGAGACATGCTGTCACTCGACTTCGCCGCATCGGTCAACGGGTGGGTGTGCGACTCGGCCACGACGATCATCGTGGGAACGCCGCGACCCGACGACCTTGCGCTCATCGCTGCGACCGAGCGGGCACTGGCGGCGGGCATCCAGCAGGCTCGCGTCGGCAAGCGCATGGGAGACATTTCTGCCGCGATTGGCGACGTGGCGGCCGACGCCAGCTACCCCGTCAATCTCGACTTCGGTGGCCACGGGGTGGGTCGCACGATGCACGGCGACCCGCATGTTCCGAACGATGGCCGGCCCGGCCGGGGTCTCAAGCTACGCGCAGGCCTCGTGATTGCGATCGAGCCGTGGTTCATTCCCGACACCGACGAGATCTACACCGATGACGACGGCTGGACACTGCGCAGCAGCACGGGCACCCGCGCAGCGCACGCCGAGCACACGGTGGCGATCACCGCGGCAGGGCCGATCGTCTTGACCGCGCGCGACTAGCCGCTCGCACGCGGTGTTGCGGAGCGCCGTTACCGAACGGCGCTACCGGGCGTTGCTACAGGGCGCCGGCCGACGCCGACTCGAGCGACCGCTGGGCCTCGACATCAGGGCTCACGGGGCGCCGGGACCGAATAGTCGTTGACACCATGGTCGCAAAGGCGGTTGCCGCAGCCGCGATGAGCAACGGCCACAACAGGTAGCCCAAGAACAGCAGGTCAGCGCTCGGCGAGATCGCGACAACCGCGGCCACGAGAACGAACTCGATGATCAGCAGCAACTTCTCGCCCACCGTGAGCATGGGGGGCCGACGCAGCGTGACGGCCACATGATTGATCAAGAGCGAGAGCGCGAGACCCGGCAAGACGAACATTCCGGTGATCAAGGCTTGCAGCGTGGGCAGAGCGCTCACTTCACCCGTCAGTCTCAGATACCAGGCGGCGGCACCCGCGAGCGAGGCGGCAACGGCGAGAGCCGGCTGCGACCACACCCAGATGCGTTCGCCGGCCGTCAACGCTTCGCGCCGCGCCATCATCGTCCCTCGATGAGGTCGGGGCGCACGGCGCGCGTGCGCTCGAGTTGCTGCTCGCGGCGCCACGCGGCAACAGCAGCGTGGTTGCCGCTCAGCAAGACGGGCGGCACCGTCAGGTCACGCCAGGTCGGCGGCTTGGTATAGCTCGGGTACTCGAGCAAGCCGTCTTCGTGGCTCTCTTCGGTGAGGCTCTCGGGATTGCCAATGACTCCGGGCACGAGGCGACCGATCGCTTCAATCATTGCCATGGTCGCCACCTCCCCGCCGTTCAGCACATAGTCGCCGATGCTCACCACACGAACGTCTATTCGCCCAGAGTAGTGCTCGACAACCCGCTGGTCGATGCCTTCGTAACGACCGCACGCAAACACGAGGTGCTCGCGCCGGGCGAGCTCGCGAGCCATCGCTTGCGTGAACGGATGCCCGGCCGGGCTCGGCACAATGAGCACGCTGCTCGGGGTCACGAGTGCATCGAGTGCCTCACCCCAGGGCTCGGGCTTCATGACCATGCCGGCGCCGCCGCCGTAGGGAGTGTCATCAACCGTGCGGTGGCGATCGTGCGTGTGAGCACGCAGGTCGTGCACGCCTACCTCGATGACGCCAGCCGCGCGAGCACGACCGAGCAGCGACACATCGAGCACCCCGAAGAACTCGGGAAAGATCGTGACGATGTCGAGGCGCACGGTGTGCAGTCTAGGCAGAGGCAGAGTCGTCGGTCGCGGCGCCATCGCCGTTCAGGGTGTCATCGTCTGCGATGTCTTCGAACAGTCCGACGGGCGGCGTGATCGTCACGGTGCCCGCGGCGATGTCAACAGCGGGCACAATCGCGTTCACAAACGGAACGAGCACCTCGCGCTCGCCCGTGCCAATGACAAGCAAGTCTTGAGCCGGAAAGTGCTCGACGCGCACGATCGTTCCGACCTCGACGCTATCGCGCAGGGCCCGCAGCCCCACGAGCTGAAAGTCGTACCACGCGTCGGGCTCATCGGCCTCGTCGGGCTGCTGGTCGATCCAGAGAATCGCCTTGACGAGGCTCTCGGCTCCCGTGCGGTCTGCGATGCCTTCGAAAAAGCCGACGGGCTGACCGTTGTACCAGCGCAATTCGGCGAGCGTCAGTGTCTTGCCGTGCCACGGAGAACTCGTGGGCACCTGCAGAGTGAAGACAGCCCCCGGCGTAAAGCGCTTATCGGGGTCGTCAGTG
>JAAFHT010000097.1 GCA_013297625.1 Actinomycetota bacterium
GACAGCATGACGCCGTCTTCGCCGACTTGAGCATCCAGACCCCGCTCATCGCGCTCGAGAACGTCGGTGAGGTTGACGGCTCGCAGCACCGCGACGCACTCGTCGTCGGTCGCCTCGGGAGTCGACAGGCGAAGGTTCTCGCCGATCGTGCCGGCGAGCACGGGGGCGTCTTGCTCGACATACCCGATCTGCGCGCGCAGGTTAGTGCGGTCGAGCGCCCGAATGTCGACGCCACCCAGTCGCACGACTCCGCCGGTCGGGTCGTAGAACCGCTCGATGAGGGCGAGGATCGTGCTCTTTCCGGCGCCGGAGAGCCCGACGAGCGCCGTGCGCTTGCCGCGCGGCGCCGAGAACGTGACTCCGCGCAAGACCGTGCGGTCGATCTCGGGAGTCTCGGCCGTCGGCACGCGTCCCGCGAGGTGCTCGGTTTCGACCAGCTCGGCTACTTCGCTTGTGACTTGCTCGAGAACGGTGCCCTCGGGATATCCGAACGACACATCGTCGAACGTCACGGCGTCGCCGGTATCAATCGCGTCGGCCGGCACGATGTTGGCATCGCCGTCGGTCTCGCTCGGCAGGTTCACGATCTCTTGAATGCGGCCGAGCGCGCCGAGAGCTTGGTTGACCGAGTTAATCGCTCCGAAGGCCTGGCCGAGCGGCATGATCATCATGAAGAGAAACAAGATGAACGACACGAGGCTCGCGATCGTGATCGCCTCACTCGCCACTCTGAAGCCGCCCACGCCGAGCACGACGAGCAGCGCCACTTGCAGAGCGATGCCCGCGATCGGAACCACGAGTGCCGAGATCTTGGCCACTTCGATGCCCATGCGCCATGCGCCTTCGGCGTCTTTCTCGACCGATGCAATCTCGCGTTCGGTGGCGTTGGATGCTCGCACCGTGCGCACCGCGCTCAACGACCGCTCAACCGAGGCGGCGAGGTCGCCCACCTTCTCTTGCTGTTTGCGGCTCGCCACGCGAATGCGACCCGAGAGTGTCACGACCGTGACAACGGCGATGGCAATGACGGCGAGGGTGAGCCCGAGCAGCACGGCGTCGATGATGAGCATGGCGATGAGCGCGCCTACGAACACGAGCGCGCCACCCACGGCATCGACGAGCCCCTGGGTGATGACGGCGTAGAGCAGCGTGGTGTCTGACCCCACACGCGAGACGAGGTCGCCGGTGCGACGCGTGTCGAACTCGCTGATCGGTAAGCGCAACATGCGGCGCACGAGCTGCCGACGAGCGCTGAGCACCACTGAGGTGCCGGTGCGCTGCAGCAGGTAGTGCTGAAAACCGCTGAGCACGGCCGAGGCGACGACGAGCCCCACGAGCACCCACACGAGCGAGCCGAGCGGGTCGCCCGCCTGCACGACCGTGATGACCTGACTGACGAGCACGGGCTGCGCGAGCGAGGCGGCCGCGGCCAAGATGCTGAGCACGACGACGACACTCAAGATGCGGCGGTGCTCGGCGAGGTAGGGCCACAGTTGGCTCAGCGTTGCACGGGGCCCGTCATCGGGCGTGCGTGAGAACCGGGAGCGTCGAGTGGGTGCGGGAAACGTCATGGTGCCTTCAGTCTCGTTCACGACAACGGCAGGGCACTACTCCCGCGCACGCCGTTTCGCTATGAGCGTGAGGGCCCGCGCGTGTCTCAGATCGAGGGATTGCCCACGAGGCAGCGCTCGTCCGCGATCCGCTCGATCCAATCGGCTGATCCACCGTTGAGAGCCTTCCCGGCGTCCGTCACCGTGTACGTGCACTCAGAGAGCACGATTCCGGCCGCGGCAGCCGACTGGCCCGCCACATACACCCCCGAGAACCCCCACATCTGGTTGGCCCAGCGTGTGAATTGGCCGGCGGCCGAGACGTCGTCGGTGTCGCCCTCGAGCCCGACGACCATAGAGCCTGACCCGGCCACGTCGAGGTGCTTATCAGTGCGGCAGTGCGGTGTGGCCGGGTCGACCATGTCGTCGTCGAGTACGGCTCCGTCGGCGGCGATGTTGACATACGACGCGAACGGGCTGAGGAAGAGTCTGCGGTTGGTCGGCCATGCCGCGCCCGACCGAGCGATCGCGTCAATGTCAACCGTCGCGAAGGTCCACAGCTGGTCGGCATACAGACTGTCGTCTGTGCCACCGCCGCATGAGTCGGTCATGAGGGCAGCGGCTGCTGCTGACGCGGGGTCATCGAATGCCGTGGGCCGGTGCACGGTCATCGTGAGGTCGAGCACGGCACCGTTGTCGGCCGTGGCAACGGCAGAGACCACGAGCACAACATCATCGGGGAGCGCCTCAGCGGTCGGCGACGGCGACGCGCTGGGCGACTCGCTCGGGGTCTCGCTGGCGACCGGCTCTTCTGGTGCTGGGGGCGGCGTGCACCCCGAGAGAACGAGCAGAGAAATGACGGCTGCGCTCCAGAGAGCCGGTGCACGATTCATAGGCGCAAGCATAGAACTCGCTGAGAGAGATGTCACTCGACCTCGACGCCGCGTCGCCGGTCGGGTTTAGGCTCGGGTACCGTGTCCACCCCAGTGATTACGGCGAGCGCGCTGACCAAGACCTACGGCGACTTCACGGCTGTTGACGGCATTGACTTCGAGGTTGCTCCGGGCGAGTCGTTCGGGCTGCTCGGCCCGAATGGTGCGGGCAAGTCGACCACGATGCGCATGGTCGGGGCGGTGTCGACGCGCACGAGCGGCAGCTTGAGCATCCTGGGCCTTGATCCGAACAATCACGGGCCCGACATCCGCTCGCAGCTCGGTGTTGTTCCGCAGCAAGACAACCTCGATCAAGAACTGCGCGTGCGCGACAATCTGCTCGTCTACGGGCGCTACTTTGGCCTGCCGCGCGCCGTCGTCGCCGAGCGGGCGGATGCCCTGCTCGAGTTCGCCCAGCTGACCGACCGCAAGAAAGCCAAGGTCGATGACCTCTCCGGCGGCATGAAACGCCGCCTGACCATCGCCCGCGCGCTCATCAATGAGCCGCGCATCCTGTTGCTCGATGAGCCGACGACGGGCCTCGACCCGCAAGCGCGGCATATCCTGTGGGACCGCCTCTTCCGTCTCAAAGAGCAGGGCACGACGCTCGTGCTCACGACGCACTATATGGACGAAGCCGAACAGCTGTGCGACCGCCTCGTCGTCGTCGACAAGGGCCGCATCATGGCCGAGGGTTCGCCCGCGTCGCTCATTCGCGAGTACTCCAGCCGAGAGGTGCTCGAGGTGCGCTTTGGCAGCGACAAGAACGCCGAGGCCGCTGAGCGCATGGCCGGGGTGGGCGAGCGCCTTGAAGTGCTGCCCGACCGCATCCTGGTCTATAGCGAGAACGGCGAGGCCGCCCTCGAAGCCGTGACGCACCTCGGGCTCGAACCCATCACCTCGCTCGTGCGCCGCTCGAGCCTCGAAGACGTCTTCTTGCGCCTCACCGGGCGGAGCCTCATCGAATGACCGCTCTCGACCAAACTCAGCGACCGGATGCTGCACGCGCGATCGCCGCCGGTGCTGCCCCCCGCCGCTGGGGCTCGTGGTACATCGCCGAACACCGCATCCGCGCCATGAAGGGCTACGCCGGCGACGCGATCTTTCAGAGCCTCGGCAACCCGCTCATCTACCTCTTCGCCCTCGGTGTGGGGCTCGCGAGTCTCGTGCCGCAGGGCGTCGGTGACGTCACCTACTTGCAGTTCGTCGCGCCCGCGCTCATGGCCACGGCCGCAATGACGGTGACCGCCAACGAGACGAGTTACCCCGTGATGATGGGCTTCAAGTGGAACCCCATCTTCTTTGGCATGAACGCCTCACCCATCACGGGCGCGCAGATCGTCAACGGCATGATGATCCACATCGCCCTACGGGTGATCGTGACCGTGTCGATCTACTTCGGCGTCATCGTGCTCTTCGGGGCGGTGCCCTCGTCGTGGGGCTGGCTGGCCATTGGTGCCGCAACCCTGACGGGCATGGCGATCGGTGTCGTGATCGCCACCTACACCTCGACCATCACCGAAGACCGCGGCCAGATGGCCATGCTGCAGCGGTTCGGCATCACGCCGCTGTTTCTGTTCTCGGGCACGTTCTTTCCGCTCGAGCAGCTTCCGATCTTCTTGCAACCGATCGGCTGGGTGTCGCCGCTGTGGCACGGCACCGAGCTCGGCCGCGTCGCGACCTACGGCCTCGACGAGCCGGTCTGGCTCACGGTCACGCACGTTGGCTACCTCGCGACGCTGTTCGTCGTGGGGCTCTGGGCGACGCGCAAGCACTTCACGAAACGGCTCAACAAGTGAGCGCCGCGAGCCTGCCCGCTGCGGCGACCACGGCCGAGGTGGCCCTGCAGCCGCGCCGCAGTGCCTTGTATGCCGGCAACACGGGAGCGGTCATCCATCGCGGCCTGCTCGCGACCCGCAGCACGAACTACCTCGTCGTTCTCAGCGGGTTCTTCGAGCCGGTGTTCTATTTGCTCTCGCTCGGCATCGGCTTTGGCGCGCTCGTGGGCACCGTGCAGACCTCGACGGGCCAAGAGGTGCCGTATGCGGCCTTCATCGCTCCGGCGTTGCTCGCCGTCTCGGCGATGAATGGCGCGGTCTACGACTCGACGTGGAACGTGTTTTTCAAGCTCAACTACTCAAAGCTCTATCAGGGGATGCTCACCACGTCGCTCGGCCCGCTCGACGTCGCCCTCGGCGAGATCTTTCTCGCGTTGCTGCGCGGGGCGATGTACGCGCTCGGGTTCATGGTCATCATGCAGGCCTTCGGGCTCAACCTCGCGTGGACTGCTCTGCTCGCCCTGCCCGCCGTGCTGCTCATCGCCTTCGGCTTCGCGAGCCTGGGCATGGCGATCACGAGCTACATGAAGACGTTCCAGCAGATCGAGTGGGTGACCTTCATCATGCTGCCGATGTTCTTGTTCTCGGCCACGTTCTACCAGATCACGGTCTACCCCGAGGCCATTCAATGGGTCATTCAGGCCTTGCCGCTGTGGCACGGGGTCGAGCTCGTGCGCGGTCTCACGACCGGTGCTCTCTCACCCATGATGTTTGTGCACGTGGGCTACTACCTCGTCATGATCGCCATCGGCGTTGTCTTCACGACGAGCCGACTGCGCGCGCTGTTCTTGAAGTAGTCGCTAGCGCACCGATTTCACGGGCAGCACGGCCAGACCACCGAGCACGGCGATGACGGCCGAGGCGATAAAGAGTCCGGCGAAACCGCCCGTGGCGGCCACGAGCATCGCGCCGACGAGAGGGCCGAAGGCCTGCGGCACGGCGAGGGCCACGTTCATGATGCCGAGGTCTTTGCCGCGCGTGTGGCGGTCGGGCAGCACCTGGGTCGCGAGCGCCTGGTCGACGGCCATGAAGCTGCCGTAGCCGACGCCGAGGAACCCGGCGGCCACGAGCGCCACCGTGAAGTCGGGAACGAGCGCCAAGAGCAGGGCCGCGAGCGCCTGCAGATAGGCCGCGACGTACACGAAGGCCTTGCGCTGCCGCAGGCGGTCACTCACACGACCAAAGACGAGTGCCGAGGCGGTGAAGAACACCAGATAGATGAGCGTGAGCACGAGCAGGTCATCTTCAGCCGTCTCACCCCGGTTGAGGCCGTACAGCAAGAAGTAGAGCAGCAAGGTCGTGCCGAGCGCGTTGCCCAGGTTGACGAGCACGCGACTGACGAGCGTCCAGGCGAAGTCGGGATGCTTGCGCGGGCTGATCCAGAGACCCGTGATGAGCATCCGTGGGCGAAAAGGCGGACGCAGCACGGCAGGCAGTCGTTCGTCGCGCGTGAGCAGCAAGAACGGCAACACGAGCACGACGAGAAGCCCGGCCACGAGCAGGTATCCCTGAATCAGGCTGAGGCCAAGAAAGACGACGAGCACGATGCCCAGCAGGGTTCCGATCGCTTGCGGGGCCGACACCCAGGCCGAGACGAAGCCGCGCTGCTCGACCGGCACTTGGTCGGCGATCGTCGCCGTGATGGCGGCCGAAGCCATGCAGAAGCCGCTGATCGCGAGCGACCAGCAGATGCCAATACCGACGAGACTCGACTGCAGTCCGAGTGCAATGAGCGAGGCGGCGAAGAGCACCGTGCCCGCGGCAATCCATGGCTTGCGGCGGCCGAACCGCGAAGTCGTGCGGTCGCTCAGGGCTCCCGTCAGCGGAAAGACGATGAGCGCGCACACACCGGCGATGGCCGAGATGATGCCGAAGGCAACAACACTCTCGGTCCAGTCGGTCGTGGTGAGCAGCGCGTCGATCTCTTGCGGCAAGAGCAATTGGATGGGCGTCAATTGCGCCATCCAAATGCCGAGCCAGGCCGTCGCGAAGACGGTGATCCAGGCGGCGCTGACGCGGCGCGTGGGTTCGGCGAACGGAGTGAAGGCGGCAGGCATCTGGGGTGAGCTCACACGCCACAGGCTAGCCGGTGGCGGGGTCGAGGCCGTGTGAGGACCCCGACCCCGCCGCGCACTCACGGTCGGGTTGTTGAGACCGTCGCGCTGCCGGGCAGCACGAACACCGTGCTCGCTTGGTTCGAGTACTGACGATCCGGTGCGTTCCAGTTGCCATTGCTGTTCG
>JAAFHT010000046.1:0-7380 GCA_013297625.1 Actinomycetota bacterium
TATGTGTGGTGGGCGCTCTCCACGGCGACGACGTCGGCAGCGAACACCGCCGGGTGGGCGGCGACGGATGCCGAGCAGCAACCGCGGCTGCATCGCGTGGTCGAGACGACGGCGATTCGGGCGGGCATCCCGATGCCGAAGATCGGCGTCATCGATGACCCGGCGCCCAATGCGTTCGCCGCGTCACTCAGCCCCAAGAACGCGGTGATCGGCGTCACGACCGGCGCCCTCGAGCTGCTCGACGACAGCGAGCTCGAAGCCGTGGTCGCGCACGAGGTGGCCCACATCGTCAACTTCGACGGCCGCGTGACGCTGACGACGTTCGCGCTCGTGGGATCGATCGCCTCGGTCGCGGGCATTCTGCTCGTGCTCGGCTGGGGCTTGTTGCGGTCAGTGCTGTCTGAGTTCAAGTTCGGCTTGGGCCTCATTCTCGGGATGCTCGGCCTGCTGATGATCGTGCTCGGCACCGCCTTCGCGGCCGTGGCCTTTGTGCTCGGCCCCCCCATCAGTGCGGCTGTCTCGCGTCGCCGCGAGTTTCTCGCTGACGCGAGCGGCGTCGAGCTCACGCGGTTTCCTGACGCACTCATTCGGGCGCTCGAGAAGATTCACGCGCAGCCGAACACGGTGAAGGCCGCGTCATTCGAAGTGCGCGGGCTGTTCTTCGTCAACACCATCGGCGAGGGGGTGCTCGCGCAGTGGCTTGGCTCACACCCGCCGGTCGCCGAGCGCGTCGAGCGGCTGCGACAGATCGGGCGCGGGTTCTAGCGCTCTGAGCGATTAGGGAAGTAGGTCGAGAACTTCGATCCAGAGCGCCCACGTCGCAGCCTGAACAGCATCGTCAGCGAGCACACCGTGTTTCAGCGCGGAGTCGTGGACCTTCACGCGCTCAGCGCTTCACGAATCACGTCTGAGCGACTCTTGCCTTCTCGCTTGGCTCGTGCGTCGAGCATCGCAATCTCTTCCGACGTCAATCTCAGCGCCACCACTTGCGATGGCTCTGCCCCTCGGCCCGGCCGACCTCGACCACGCTTCTTGAGCACCGACACGTCGTAGCCAACTTCGGCCTCAGCCGCCCACGCGGCGATCTGCGCCTCGGTTACAGGCTTGCCGTTAATGGTCTCGTCGTTCGCCATAGTTTTTATTGTATAACGTAAATCGCTGGCCGGCACCGTATCTCCCACCACCACTCCTTCGAATGTTTGCGTTCACAGGTGGCGCGAAAAGCGGCCGTGTGTCAACCTCAGACGTCCTCCGAAACGTCGAAAGGTCATGACCATGAATTCACCCTCTTGGCGTGCCCTCGCCCTCGTCGCTGGTGCCACCCTGCTTGTGCTCACGGGCTGCACGCCGCCCGCCCCGACTCCCGTCGCGTCGCCCACCGCGGCCTCGGCGACTCCCACGCCCACGCCGACCGTCGAAACGGTGAGCGCCCCCGCGCCGCGCCTCGACCTCACGTGTGACCAGCTGGCGGCAGCCCTGCCTCTGGCGGCGACCTTCGCGACCCCGGTGTCGTCGGTGTCGCGCGCGCAGACGGAGTATGGCGCGCATCCGTCACGGCCCGAAGAGTATGTGGTGCGCAGCGCCGGCGGCCTCGTGTGTGAGTACAGCAATGGTGCGCCGCAGAGCCGCGTGCGCGGCGACAACCCCGCCTACGTGGGCGTGCGCGTGCTCGTGCTACCCGAGCCGGGCGCGCAGTGGGATCGCTATGTCGACTACTACGGTGCCGGCGCAACGGGCACGCCCTTCTGCGCGACCTCCTCGGGCAGCTCAAACTGCCAGCTCGACGCCCTGGTCTCGAACCGCTGGGTCGACGTGGCGATTGATAGCGCCGTCACCGAGGCTGCCGGAGCCGCTCTCGCGAACGCCGTAGCCGCTGCGGTTGCCGGTGCAGGCGCGGGTGCCGCCGTGTGGTCGCCGCCCGCCGACACCCTCCCCCTGCCCGACGACTGCGGCGCCTACATCAGCGGAGCCTCCCTGCAGGCCATCACCGGCGTGACCGTGCCCGTCGAGTCGATTCCGGGCTACGGCGGCGGCTGGAGCCTCTGGGCCGGCGCCGAAGTGATCGACGATTCTCCCTCGTGCTTCCTTCAGTACTTGGATGCTGATGCCGGCATCGGCAGCCTCGACGTGTTGCGCGGCGGCGAATGGGCGTGGGCCGAAGCGCAGACCTTCGTGGGCTCGACCGCCACCACCGTGGCCGGACTCGGCGCCGATGACGAAGCCTGGATTCGCTGCGGCGTCGGCGACGCCTGGTGCGTCATCGACATGGTCATCGGCGGCACCTGGGTCGAGCTCTACCTGTCGGAAGACGACTTTGGCGGAGCCTTCGACCAGCGCGCGGCGGCGCAAGCCATCGCGGCCGAGGTCGTTGCGAACGTTCTGCCGTAGGGGGCGATGCACCGACGCGCCCAATCCAGCCTGACCCCTAGAAAGGGGATGCTGCCCACGCGCGGTGTGCGACATGCTCAGAGAGCACCAGGATCGTCGTCGACCCGTGCGACACCGTCACCGTTCGGCGAGACCCGCTAGCCCCGTGATGAGGACCCGATGCCGATCATCCACCGGAGTGAACCGCACGCTACCCAGCCAGCGAATGATGACGGTTTCACGCTCATCGAGCTCATGGTGGCCATCCTCATCATCGGCGTCCTCGCCGGAATCGCTGTGGTGACGTTCTTCGGGCAACAGACTGCAGCACGCGACAGCGCCGCAATCGCCGACCTCGCCCACCTTCGCCTCGCGATGGTCAGCTACTCCGTGGCGAATGACGGCGCCTACACGAGCGATCTCGGTGACCTCACCCCGTACGGCTTTGGCCAGTCGACCGCCGCGACTCCGGTCATCACGCTGAGCCTGGCTGGATTCTGCGCCCAGCTCACGTCCGACTCCGCGACCACGTTTTTCGTCACCGACAGCGACGCACCCGCACCCGGCACCTGCATGATCGATTAGGTCGCCGTGGTGCCATAGGCGGCGTACACAGGCACGAGGGCTGGCCAAGCTAGGCGGCAAGCGGCTTCGCCTGTTCTCCGTTCAGGATGCTCGCCTTCAGCAACTCGATCTCTGACGCCTTAGTCGCCAATTCCGCTTCGAGTTTCGCGGACTCATCGGCGAGCTTGGCGGCAAGCTCCGCCTCGGCGAGTTCGACGGCGACCTTGTTGGCGCTCTCCCCCGCGTCGAGCTTGGCCTTCAGCGCCTGGA
The DNA here is from genome assembly GCA_013297625.1 of Actinomycetota bacterium. Taxonomy (GTDB): domain Bacteria; phylum Actinomycetota; class Actinomycetes; order Actinomycetales; family Microbacteriaceae; genus Microcella. Next base: position 3,202 of record JAAFHT010000046.1, read on the forward strand.
TCTCGGAGTCTTTCGCGGCCCCGACCTTCTGAAGCTCGCCGGCGGCTTTCGTCTCGGCAAGTTCGATGACGCGCTGCTTCTCCTGGTCGGCGAGCTCGAGCCGCTCGTGCAGCTGCTTCTCGAAGTCGGTGTCGCGCACCTGCTTGAGGATGTCGGCGTATCCGGCCTCGTCGATCATAAAGGCCTTGCTGCAGTTCGGGCAGATGATCTCGTTCATGTTCACAACTTCTCCCAATCCATGAACAACTGGGTATTGGCCCGATTCTAGGAAACCCGCAGGGCGAAGGACGTCTCGGTCGAGTTAGGCATCAGCCCGCAGACGGCGGCGAAGCACATCTAATGCCGTGGACTGCGGACCGTGAACCGGGTGAGTGAGCAGCAGTCGCTCGAGGCCGTCGAGCGCTACCTTTGCAAGGTCGGCCTTGAGGCGGTCGCGCTCCTTCGCAACGCGAGTGGTCGCTTCGATCACTGCCAGCTGCTTCGCCTGATCTGACGCCTGGATGCTCGCCTTCATCGGCCCGACCTCCGCAGTGTTCTCGGCCAACTGGTTAAGGAGCTTCGCGTCAACCTTGGCCCCGGCGAGTTCCACGGCCACCACACTCTCGGCGCGAGTCGTCTCTCTTGTCTGTGACGGGCCAGAGGTTTATGCCGGCAGTCATCGACAACTCGATCCCGCTTGGTGCCCAAGCAAACAATCGGAAGGTCAGCCGCAGCCGTGAACTGGGTCGCAGACGGTAGTTCACGAGAGTTGACGACCCACAACTGCTCGATGTTGGCACACAAGACTCAAGCCCGGTTCATCAAGAGCACGCCGCGACTCTCAGTTGCATCACCACTCGCTTCGCGGGCGAGCCCCGTCTTCTCTCGGCGCCCGGACAGAGATGTCGTGGGTTTGCGCAAAGCTTGTCCAAGAGTTCGCCGTGCACTGTTTCTCAAACTGCCTGCGCTTGCGAGACGACCATGAGACAAGCGTCGGTGTGATCTGGGTAAAGGGCACTCACGTTCGTGGCTCACACGGAGATGCCGATGGAGCGGTGTTCGATTGTCACGCTCAGCGGACTTCACCAAGAGCCAGCGGGCTGCACTTCGACTGAGACACTAGAACACCACGGACCCTGCTGTTGTTCAGCGAGGCCAGCAGCCAAGACCAGATGACAACGACGCACGACGCGGACCAAGGAGTCGAGGACCTGACTCGAGAGCATGGGGTGGTAGCGACCAGGCGACTTTCGTTGGTGCCAAAGGTAGACAAAGAACAAAGGACGAACATGGCGAAGAATGCGAATAATCGCGACTTCAGAGACGCCAGGCAGGCGAAGAAGGACGAGTTTTACACCCAGTTGTCTGATATAGAAAAGGAACTCGTGCACTACTCTGCCCATTTTCGAGGCAAAGTTGTTTACTTGAACTGTGACGACCCTCGTGTGAGCAACTTCTTCCAGTACTTCGCAACAAACTTCGAAAAGCTTGGACTGAAAAAATTGATCGCGACGTGCTATATGAGTAGCGACCCTAATCGTTTCAGTTCCGGGGAATCGGCGAACGCTGTCTGGCTTGAATACACCGGCCCCAAGAGTCGCGATGGAGCGCTTGATGTCGACGCGATCGGAGTGCGCCCTCTCGAGGGGGATGGGGACTTCCGTTCGGAAGAGTGTGTAGCTCTCTTGCGTCAAGCGGACGTTGTCGTGACGAATCCGCCTTTTTCACTATTTCGAGAGTATGTTGCGCAGCTCTTCGAGTACGAGAAGAAGTTTATCATCCTAGGAAACATGAACGCGCTGACGTACAAAGAAATCTTTCCCCTATTCCAACGCAATAAGTTGTGGTACGGCCCCAGCATCAGAAGTGGTGATAGGGAATTCCGCGTGCCGGACGACTACGCCCTTGAGGCGGCTGGAACGCGGGTGGACGAGCAGGGAAATCGCTACATTCGCGTCAAGGGCGTGAGGTGGTTTACCAACATGGACTACCCATCGCGAAATAAAGACCTTGAACTCACGCGAAGGTACGGGGACAGCGACTACCCGCGCTACGCAAACTTTGATGCCATCGAGGTCAGTAGAACCGCCGAGATCCCGTCTGACTACGAAGGGCTCATGGGAGTGCCGATAACGTTCATGGACAAGTACAACCCCGAACAGTTCGAGATCCTCGGCTCCAGCATGACCATGGGCAGACCAATGTCTGACGTCGCTGAAAAAGGTTCCTACCAACAAGGTGGGCCACGGTTCTACCTTGCAGTCGGGAACGGCCGCTTCCGTCGCATGTACGACAGGATTGTCATCAGGAACAAGCGTCTCGCTTCAACCTCCATTGCAGATGAGACAGGTGACCATGTCGTACCGATATCTCGGTAACAAGGCAAAGCTGGCGGAGTGGATCGTCGGAGAAGTCTCGGCGATACTGCCGTCCGGTAGCTCGATCGCGGATCCGATGTGTGGGACTGCCTCAGTCTCCATCGCCCTAGCCCGCGCAGGTTACGTGTTGACCGCGTCTGACTCGCTCACATTTCCAGTGGTGCACGCTCGTGTTCGTTTGCTTGCAAAAGAAGCTCCAGCTTTCGAGGCGCTCGGAGGTTATGTCGGAGCGCTCGAATGGATGAATACCGTGGAACCTGTGCACGGCTACTTCTATAACGAGTTTGGGGCCGCAGGGTCACCTGCCAACGGTCGCGCGCCTCGACTGTACTTTTCCGCCGAGAATGCGGCCCATATCGACGGATTGCGGGCCGGCATCAGGTCATTTCAGGAGGCGGGCGTGCTCTCAGTTCTCGAGCACAGCCTCCTACTTCAGCATCTACTACTGTCCACGAACAAGGTCGCCAACATCAGTGGAACTTACGGGTACTTCCGCAAGACTCTGTCTAGCAACGCCGCACGTCCGATGCGCTTCGAACCGCTCGACTTCGAATGGACGCCCGGAGAGCATCGCGTGCTCCAGGGGCCGGTCGAAGAGATCAGCCCCACGCTGACCACCGAAGCCGTGTACCTAGATCCGCCGTACACGAAGCGGCAATACGCCGGGAACTACCACATCCTCGAGACGCTGGCGTTGGGGGATGAGCCCGTCGCAGCCGGCGACGGTGGACTGCGTCCGTGGATGGACCAAGCCTCGGACTTCTGTTATCGGCGAAGCGCAGGCCAGGCGTTTCGCCGCACACTCAAGAGCATCCGAGCCGACCACATCTTCATCTCGTACAGCGAAGACGGTCAAGTCGAAAAAGACGAGCTCATGGCTATTCTGGAAGAGTTCGGCCGAGTCACGGTTCAGCAACAGCCACATTCGCGATACCGGAGCAACGATCGAGTGAAGGATGGATCAGTGTTGGAGCACCTTTACCACGTGGAGGTTTCTTGACTGCCGTACCGCCAATCAATATCGAGAGCATCTGGTGGAGGAACGTCCCGGAGGGCGAGTTCTACAACGTGGAACGTCACCCGAACGTGATTCAAGGTGGGCAGGGATCTCTCTACTTTGAAGTGCCGAAATCATTGGTCGCAGACACACTCGACTTCCTTGGGTTGAGTTCTACCGCTGAATTACCCTCCACGATCCAGGCGGGGACGATCGGCGCCGTCGGGGTAACTGCCCCAATCGAGTTCCAAGTCAAGGCCGGCTCCCGTATGCGGATTGTCCGACAAAACCGACAAATGGCAGGCGCCCAACGACACCCAGCGTGGTCGGCGGTGCAGGGGTTTCCCAGCGCGCCTGACGATGTGCGGAGCAAGGAAGAGGCCCTGCCCTACTTCCCGGAAGGCGGCCTTCGCATCTACATCGCAAAGACGATCTACGGTGAGTACTACGCCGGTTTCACCACGGGGCGCCGACCGGCGGGCATGTCTAGAAACGCGCCCTCGTGGGACCTCTACACACAAGGACCAACTGTTGGTGGCTTGATCTACGCAGGTTGAGATAGGGAACATGAGTGACAGAATCGGCGACATCTTTGCGTCCTGGGGCGCCGGCCGCAACGTCTTGCTGTACGGGCCGCCTGCTACCGGAAAAACGCGGCTGATCAGTCAACTGTTCGAAGCGTTGAGCAAACCACCGCAGGCGGGGAGCGGCATCGTGATGGACGCAGCGGATACCACCGATCCCTTCAGTCGCCCCACGCTCCCGGTCAGCATCCCTTTGCCTGCGAAGGTTGTTTGGACCACCTTCCACCAGTCCTATGGCTAT
>JAAFHT010000046.1:7390-15915 GCA_013297625.1 Actinomycetota bacterium
CTATGAAGACTTCGTCCTGGGCCTGAGGCCAGCATTGAACGGTCAAGGGATGCTGCTCGAGCCATGGTCCGGCGTTTTCCTCGACTCCGCGCTTGAACTCAAGGACCCGAACTCTTCGTTCAAGTCGGTCGTGATCTTCATTGACGAGATCAACCGCGGAAACGCGGCTCGGATTTTCGGCGAATTCATGACGTTTCTGGACTTCGATTACCGTGATGGGGGCAAGGTACCGCTCCCCGTCCCGTTGAGGCAACTTGCATTCGACAGCGGGACTAGCGAGGAGATTCATCGGCCTAGTGGAATCACTGCCACGATCCCTAACGACTTTACTTTCCCCAAAGACGTCTACATCGTGGCCACGATGAACAGCGTCGACAGAGCCGCTGTTCCGATCGACAGTGCGCTGGCCCGCCGGTTCGACCGAATTGAGATGCGGCCCGATTTCGACGCATTAGCTGAACACTGGGGGATCGATCCCGCTTCTATACCCGCTCCCGGCGAGAGCACGTGGGCAACATTAAGTCCGCTCGCTACCGCGTACCTGGTTCTAGACCGGCTTAACCTACTGATCGCCTCCGACCTCGGCGCTGAGTTCGAGCTCGGTCACGGCCTGCTCACGCCGATCGCTGCGACCTACGCGGACGCAAGCGGCACTCCGCAGCCTGTCACCGACGACGATGCGTGGCAGGACCTCGCGAAGACTTGGGACGACGTGCTGTATCCGCAGCTTGAAGATCGCTATTCGGGTCGTCCGGAGCAACTCATGGACCTACTACACGTCGATTCGCCGCCACCAACTGGCGAGTACGCCTGGCGACTTCGTGAGTCGATTGGCGGGTCGACCGCCGCTCGTACCCTTTCCCCGGTCAGAGTGCGTGAACTCAGCCTGGACACGGTCAAGCAATCCTTCAGGTGGCTCACGCGTTGACCGCGCCGCGGCGAATCCACCTCCAGGAATATGGGATGCCGGTGGTCCGTGGCGCTGACGAAATCGACCTCCGCGCGTTGGCGGAAGCGAACGCACGATGGAAGCGAGCATTGCATTTGAAGGACGACCCGATCAGGGCCGAGGATTTGGGCAATGGACAAGTCCGTCTCCGAGCTGAGGCCGTCACCGGAGTCGTGAGGGTCGGCCATACCGACATCGAGATAGCACCGAAGTTCTTGAGCAACGCGGACGGTCGCTGGCGAACGGTGCTTTGGCGTGTTCTATCGATCGTCGAAGGTGGCCACGTTGACGACTCATTGACGACTGCCGACATCACTGAATCGCTCCCCATGCCTGACTTGCTGGCTGAAATGTTTTTGGCCTCTTACGCTAAGGGTGGGGCTCGTGGATTGCCTCGTGGTTACTTGACCGAGAGTTCATCTGGGCCGTCGCTGCGCGGGGCACTGGATTTGTCACGGCTCGGAGAGTGGATCGCGAGGCCATGGGAAGTGCCGTACGTCGCTGACCTTCTCACGGACGACACCGCCCTCGCGCGCTTGTTGCGCTGGGCTGCCGAGTGTCTGGCCGCCACTGTCAAGTCGCCAGGCCGCGCACGAGCCCTTCAAGGAATCGTGGCTGGGCTTGCGCACGTTGGAGGCCGACCACCGCACCTTTTCGACGCGCAGCGCCTCGTTCTGGGCACCCAGCACCGCGGCCTGGAGCCGGCGAAGGTCGTTGGCTTGCTGCTGCTGAACGGGGCGGGCGTGCATCACGCCTCAGGCGAGCACGCACTATCGGGATTCCTCTGGAAGTCTGACACGATCTACGAAAACTACGTCTACTGGTTGTGTGGTCGCGCCGCAAACGGACGCGGGGAGCGCACGAGTAAGCGCGCGATCAAGTTTGGGACCCTCATCGCCGGGCCTGGAGCGCTGCTGCAGACGGAGCCCGATGTCATTTTTCACGGCACCAACGGTCAGGCAGTCGCGATCACGGACTCGAAGTACAAGGTGCTCGGATCACGGCCGAAAGCCTCAGATACCTATCAGATTCTAACTGCCGCGCACGTGCTCGGCTGTCATCGCGTTTCGCTGACCTACCCGGTCGCCGACGACCGGGGCCCGTCGATCTGGCTCGTCTCCTCCGGATTGGGCGCGCAGGACGTTGAGTTGACGGCCTTGCCCCTGAACCTCATGGCTTTGGCCACCGTCGACGGGCACCAGCGCTTGATCGAGACAATTGCCAACTGGCTTGCAGGGGCACTCCTTCCGGTAGCGGGTGATGCGCGGCTCGTCCAAAACGCAGTGGCTTGACCATTAATCTGGCCATCCCAACTCGATCAGGCGGAGTTGCCTGGCGCGCTGTGATCAATAGACGCAGGTCACCGAGCCTTGTCATTAAGTTCCAGCACAACAAGCCGATCGGTCGCGCGCGACGCCCCCACATAGAGCAGGTCGCGGTGGTACTCCTTCGACGGGTCGACGTCGGTCAGAATCACTGCGGGCGCCTCGAGGCCCTTGAACTCGTGGATGCTCCCCCACCGAATGCGCGTCGAGTCGTCGATGCTGGTGCCGAGGCGTGAGGTGAGGCGTGCATCCGTCGCCGGATAGGCTAGAGCCTGGCCGGCGGCCGACCGCTCGCGGGCGTAGGGCGACAGAATCATCAGCTCGCGCACCGTGAACGGCTCCGAGAGGATGCGCTCGACGGCGTTGGCGAGCAGGCGCTGCTGCTCATCCATGGTGGTGAAGGTGTGGCGCTCGACCGAGACCTGGTCGTCGTCGCTGCGGCGGTGCTCGCTGTAGAGGGTCGGCTCGCCGATGAGCTCGGCCACGAAACGCGCCACCTCGGGAGTCGTGCGCACGTTCGACCGCAACTGCAGGGTGACGAGACCCGGGATGCGGCGCAGCACGGTGGCACGGGCATCCGGAACCTCATCGCCCGCTGCGTGCCGGCGGTAGATCACCTGGTGGTCGAAGTCTCCAGTGATGAAGACCGGCGCGCGCTCGAGCCCGCCCACGAGCAGCGCGTCGAGCACGTCGAGGTACTGCTTTAGGGCAACATCTTGCGCCTCGTCGACGACGAGGTAGTCGAACTGCGGCCCCAGCTCGAGCGCCGCCTCGAGCGCCTGCTCGGGCAGGGTCTGGTCGTACCACTCGGGCTCGACGCGCCCGCTCTCGAGTTTGCGCCGCGCCTCGTTCTTGCCCGCGTGCCGGTCGACCACCTGCGCCATCAGCGAGTGGATGCGCCGCACCTCCACCCCCTCACCGCACAGCTCGGCGAGCCGTGCTTCGATGAGGCGATTGAAAACCACGACGAGGGTGCGCTGTTTCTTGTCGGATGCTCGGCGCGCGGCCTCGGCCGCCACCCACGTCTTGCCCGAGCCGGCGGGGCCCTCGACGAGCAGCCGCGGGTTGGTTCCGACCACGTCGAGAATGCGAACCTGCTCGGCCGTGAACTGGGCTTGCTCGGCTTCGCGGCGGCGCGCGAGTTCTTTCGCGCTCAGCTCGGCGACGAACCGCGGAGTCAGCAGCTCGACAACGCGCGCAGTGTGCTCGGCGTCGGGTTGGCCGGCGACACGGCGGTAACCGCTGATGCTCTCGGCGAGGTGCTCGGATGCCTTGTTGAGCGTGCGGATGACCGCGGCGGCGGCGTTGCCGTTCGCGAGGTCGGCGGCATCCAGCAATTGCCAGTCATGCCAGCCAATGCTTTTCGCGAAGCTGTTCTTGCTCAGCTGCGTGAGCCACGCGGCGTGAAAGATCGGATAGCCGACGGGGCCGGATCCGCGTGATTCGAGGTATTCGATGATCGAGTGCTGCGCGCCCGAGGCCTGCTCGAAAGGGCTGCGGGTGACCCAGTCGCGGCTGCCGTAGCGCCAGCGGCCTTCGCCGTCGGCCTCGATGCTCTCGTGCGACTTCACTTCGATGACGAGGATGCCCTGCCCCGGCGCCACGACCACAAAGTCGGCTTCGCCCTGCACTTGGCTGACGTGCCGCGCGATCTCGAGCGAGTGAAAGACGACCCACTCGCTCGCCTTCGGGTCGTCGCGCAGCGCGGCAAAGACCGCGTGCTCGCCGGGAGGGGCGTCGTCGCCAATCGTCGGCGGGATCATGCGGGCCATGACGTGAGCCTACGTCGCGGGTGTGCTTGCGGCGAGGGTGCGCGTGCGCTCTCGGCGCAGGCGTGCAGCCACCGGCATTCGGCTGCGCCGGTCGTCGGCGGGGCCACAGCGCCGTGGCGGTGAACGCGACGCGGGCACGGGCGCGGTGTTGCTCAGTGGCAGTGTGCCGTTCGCGGCACGTGCCGTGAACGGCACATTGCACGGTTGCAAACGCGTCCTCCTCCGCCGCCGACCGCGATCCGCCGTGCGCAGGTTCGCCGCAACCACACATCCACGCGCTTTCGAACGGTCACAGTATCGCCACACGGGGAACAAGGCGGTACCATTAGTGACACCACAACGAAAGATTGATCGCGTCGTGCAGAGAATGCGCGCGGCACCCACGTCAGTGCCGTTTCGCGACCTCGAGGCGGTGTGCCAGCACTACTTTGGGCCTGCGCGACAGTCATCCGGTAGCCACCGGGTCTACGCGACTCCATGGCCGGGTGACCCACGCGTGAACATTCAGAACGACCACGGAGCAGCGAAGGCGTACCAAGTTCGTCAGGTTCTCGCCGCAATCAATGAACTCGCCACAGCAGGCCACGACAACGAGAAGGAAGACAACGATGCGTGACGATCACTACACCTACCGCGTTTCGTGGTCGCCCGACGATCGCGAGCACGTCGCCACCGTTGTCGAGTTTCGATCGCTCTCGTGGCTCGCAACCGACCCAGCTGCGGCGTTGCTCGGGCTCCGAGCCCTCGTTGCCGAGGTTGTCGACGACCTGCTGGCATCCGGCCAGCCGGTGCCCGAGCCTCTCGCCGAGCGCCAGTACAGCGGCGAATTTCGACTGCGCATCCCGCCCGCACTTCACCGAGCGCTCGCCATCGAAGCCGCCGAACAAGGGGTCAGCTTGAACCGACTCGTCAGCGCCAAAGTCGCAAGCTGACTCCGTCACGCCGCGCCCGGCTGGCCGCGCGCGGCCCGCAACCAGCGACCTAGTCGTCGACCTTCGGCACGAACCACGGCGGGTACACCGCGACCTTGGCGGTCACGCCCGCCGACTTGAGCAAGTCGCGCACCTCGTCGCGGCGACGGTCGTTCGCCACGGCCACGAGAGCCACGGTTGCGAGCGACACTGGGCCAGGCACGAGGGCCTCAGCGGCTTGCAGAGCTTCGGGGGTGGCGGCGGCGCGCGCGAGCATCCGTTGCCGGCCCTCGGTGCCCACGCCGAGGCGCGTTGCCGGAGCCGCCGCGTCACCATCGGTCACCACGACGGTGTTCGAGACGGCGGCGATGTCGACGCCCAAGACCACGAAGTCGACGGTGGATGCGGCCTTCGCCGCCTCGCTCCACGTCGGGCCGTGAGCACCCTCTTGCACCTCAAGCCACCAGGTTGCCTGCGGCGTCAGGCTGAACGCCACAAAGTCGGCAGCCGTGCGCTCAACACCGTCATCGTCGTGGCTGCCGTCGCCCGGCACGGGTGCCGAGCCGCGCAGCTCGAGAGTGAGGTCGCTTGCGAGTCGCACGGCAGGCTCAGCCTCTGACGGCGGCAGCAGGCGGCCGGCCTCGAGAATGAGCGGCAGGTTGCTCACGTGCGTGACGTGGAACATGCGCTGCGGCAGGTTGGGCGGGCGCACCTCGGCGGCCTTGCCCGTGGCACCCGCGGCGGGGCTGCGCAGACTGCGCGCCGCCTGACGCGGAGCGCGCCGCACGGGTGCCGGCGCGGCCGGAGCCGCCGGAGGAAAACAACTGGCACACATGCCGGGCTCGAAACCGTGAATGCACTCTTCCGTCAACGACCCAGCCACCGCGAACTCCCTCACAGGGGCGCCGCACGCTCGCGGCCCGGCCCCAAACCTCTAGGCTATCGCGCCCAACTCTGAGAGCCCGACCGTCGGGATGCTGATCCAGCCCTCGACGCGAGCTTTGTGTACCTGGTCGGGGGCGGGCCGGATGCTCGCCCCGCGTGCGTGCGCCAGCGCAACGAGCGCGGCGAGCAGGGCGTCGAGCGCATCGGCTGAAGCCTGCATGAGCGGGCGGTGCTCGCCGAGCTCGAGCCACGGAGCCGCGCTACTCAGGTCGGCGATGAGGGCGGAGCGTGCATCCGTCGACTGCTTGTAGCCGGGGCGGCTCAACTGCCAGACGCGCAACGCCATAGCGGGATAGACCTCGACGACGGCACTCGGATGCTCTCCCGAACGATCGACGACGCGACCGTCGCCCGCCAGCCGGTCGAGCAGCACCGCGCACCGCAGCGCGGTCATGCCCAGTCGATCGGTCGCGACGCTCAAGGGTCGCGCGCCCGTGCGCTCGGTGACGACGCGGTCGGTCTCGCGGTGGGCGAGGCGGCGGCGCCAGGCGAGGTCGCCCGCATCTGCCTCGGAAAGCCGCCCGCCCTGTGCCTGCCGCGCCACAAAGTCGACAAAGTCGACCGGCCAGCCGAACGCGCAGTCAATGCCGATGAGGCTCACGTCGCGCGTTGCTCGCACGATGGTCTCGTCGTCAACGCCAAGCTGTAGCGACTCAAGCACGACGCTGCCCTGCTCAACCCGCAGCACCGCGAGAGCTGTACCCGCGGCCTCCGCCGCCAGGTCGACGCCCGCGACCCGCTCCCCGTGCCGTAGCGGCTGCATGTACTCCCCCGCGGTCGGCAACACTGTCGTGCCAGGGTAACCCCGCCGATCACCCCGACCGCGACGCCGATCGCTCGACCGAGAGCATCCACGTGACCTGGTCGAGCAACCACGGGTCGCCCGCCGCAACGGCCCACTGGGCCACGCCGCTGTAGGCGGTGAGCACGGCCGTGGTCGTCATGGGGTTTGGCCCAACGCAATGCTGATCGGGCACGTCGAGTTGCAGCCAGGCCTCGCACGATGACCACGAGAGCCCCGAGACGGGGTCGAAGGCGCGGCGGGCCGCGAAGACTGATGACGACGAGCCCACGAGGTCGGCGGCGAGCAACGTCATCATAGGCCGCAACTCGCTCGTGAGCGCGGAGTCTCCGGCGCCGACGACGCCCGCGGCAAACAAGAGGTCGCCGTTCTGCACCAGGCGGGCGTTGCCCACTTCGGGCACGTCGGGATCATCGAAGGCGACCATCGCCTGCAAGACCGGGTCGAAGGCGAGGCACCGTTCGGCGCGTTCGCCGCACCCGTCGAGCTCGGTCCAGACCGAAAGGGCGTCGGTGAGCTGGGAGGTGAGGGTGCGGGCGAGGCCGTAATCACCGGTGAGGCGAGCGAGACGCAATTGCGTGGCAAGCCCCGCGAGTCTCGGCGTGGCAGCGCTCGCGGCGAGCGGAACCGGCCCCGCGCCCACACTCCCACCATCGACAGCCGGCAGCGCGAGTGACCGCGCCGAGGGGTACTCGACCACCTGCAGCGGATCCACCGTCGGCACCGCGTACGAGAAGCCCGTGCCGATACAAACACGCAGCGCGCCCATCGGGGTCTCAAACGTGCCCGCCGAGCAGTCGAGCGGTGCGCCCGACTCGGTGGCCACATCGGGGCCCAGTCGCGTGAACAGGCCGAACACAGCGCGTGCGCCGCCGCGGGTGGTGAAGCCAACCGTCGTCGTCGTGACGTCAGGGTTGACCACGTAGCTCGCGGTCGTGTCGGTGATGGTCGTGGCGGCGAAGGGTGCGATCGCGGCGAGATCCCCACGGTCGGGAACGAGCACCCAATTGGCGACGCTTCCACGCGCGACGGCAACCGAGCGGCCGTCGGCAGCCAGCTCGAGCGCAGAGCCGACGAGGCCGAGCGTGCTGGCGCCGAGCGTCGTGCGAAACAGCGTGGGCGTCACGGGCTCGAGCGCGGCATCCACAGCAATCACATGATCGGTGAGCGCGCGATAGCCGATGACGGGCGACCCGCGCGTGAGCACCACCTCGGCGAGTGCCGCGGCACCCCGCACGAAGGTCAGCGTGACCGAGGCGTCGGAGTAGTCGCTCACGAACCACGAGGTCGCCCCTGTTTCAATGGCGAGAAACGGCTGTGGGCCGGTCGTCGTTTCGGGGCCCGGGATGCTCACCCGCAGCCCGCCGCCGGACACCTGGACGGTGAACGGGAGGGGGTGAACCGGCTGAGGGTTAGCCTCGAGCGCGAGCGGACTGAACCAGCGGTTGGTGGGCGGCGCGAGGCCCTCGGCGAGGCGCCACGAGGTGCGCGCCACGCTATCGGTCTGCGCGACCGCCGCGATGTAGGGCTCCAGCTCGGCGTCGCCGAGCGCGAGGGGAACCTCAACGAGCGACAACTCACCGCTCGGCACCTGGGCGTCGGCCTCGACCGGCGAGCCGAGCCAGATCATTCCCCAGCCCGATGCAACGCCGGTGAGCAGCAGGCTCACGACGATGAGCGACAGGGAGACGGCCGCAATGGTGCGGTGGCCGCGCGCAGCACGAGCGGCAACAGTGGGTGAAGCGGGCGCAGAACGGAGGGCGGGGGCCTGATTCTCAGAGGCTCGCGGGGACTGGGCGGGGCTCGAGGAGGCATGGCCCG
>JAAFHT010000046.1:15925-17892 GCA_013297625.1 Actinomycetota bacterium
TTTTTGCTCGAGGAGGCATGGCCCGAACGCCCGTCGTCGACGGGGGTCACGGGATGCTCCTTACACAGCGTTGATCGTTGGGGCGAACCCTGTCACGCCCTCGTGCCCCCGTCAATGCGTGAGAGACAAGTCAGGACCTACGTCCTAGACGAACCGCACCGCCGACTGCAACCGCGTGCGCACTTCAAACAAGTCGGTGCCGCCGACGCCGACACCCGGCAACCCCGTGCGGATGAGGTTGACGAGGCGCGAGCGCTGTACGAGCATCCCTTGGGCGCCGCGCACCGAGCCGAGTTCGACGGCCGATTCGGCCGCTTGATTGTCTTCGACGACGATCACGAGTGCGGAGAACCGGCACCGCGCCGCGCGCGCGAGCACGCGGGCCCGACCACCGAGTTGCGCGAGCGGCTTCTCACCGGGCTCGAGACCCTCACCGATGACCTCGCCGCGCTTGACCGACACGGGCGCACCCCAGTCTTCGCTCAGTACGGCCCACAGTCCGGTGGGGCCGAGCACGACGTGGTCGAGCTTGTCGATCGGGCGCGGGCCAGCCACGACGTCGTGCCAAATCGTGAAGCCCAAGCCGAGTGTTGCGAGGGCTGTGGCCGAGCGCTCTTCGGCAATCGCGGCGGCCAAGAGGTGACGAATCTGGCGCGGCGCCGAGCGCACGAGGGCGGGGTCGAAGGGGTCGGGCAGGTCGACGCCTCGGCCCGCCCACTCGCGCACGTTCAACAAGTACTGTTCGCGATACCACCCACCCGGATGCCCGTACGACTTCGCCATCGGCCGCGAGTCATACCGACCGGGGCCGGATGCCCCGCCGCCGTGCTGCGACCACGCGCGCCCGCCGCTCGAGCCCGCAGCGGATTCTGCCCCCGAGTCATAGGCCCGCCGAGCGGCGGGGGTTCCGACAACCTGCCATGCCCGTTGCACCGCGTCGAACGCTGCCGCCGAGCCGCCCGTGTCGGGGTGCGCCTCGCGCAACCGCAGTCGGTAAGCCTTGCGCACCTCGTCGTCGCTCGCCGTCGGGCTCACGCCGAGAACCTCGTACGGGTTGGCGGCCAAAGGGGATTCAGACATGGTGATGACGAGCCTACGACGCAGAACCTCGGTCGAGGCGGTGAGTCAGCCCCGCACACCGCGGCGCGCCACCCCTGCCGCGCCGCGGTGCATGCCTGCGCAGCCCTATTGAGCGAGTCGCCCGAGCTGCGCCAGGTCGTCGGGCGGCAAGAGCCCGAGCATGATGGCGACCGACGCGATGGCAAAGAGACACGCGACCGAGGTGATGATGGCGAGCCACGCGGCCCCCGAAATGTGGCCCTTCATCGCGTCAACGCTCGCGGGTAGGTGCACGTCATCAGAAGGCCTCCGGCGCTCGGTGAATCGAGACGGTCCGGGGTCTAGGGACGACAGGCGCAGTCTGACACTGCGGTGCCTAATCGCCTAATGACCGACTTCGAGCAGTGCCCAGCCATCGCACCTACGCTGGAACCGTGAGCCTGACTCCCCCGCACGCTACCCAGAAGCCCCACCGCCGCGAACACCACGGCGACGTCGTGACCGACCCCTACGAGTGGTTGCGCGAGAAAGAGAGCCCCGAGGTTATCGCGCACCTCACGGCCGAGAACGCCTACGCCGAAGCCCGCATGGCGCACCTCGATGTTTTGCGTGATCGCATCGTTGACGAGATCAAGGGGCGCACGCTCGAAACTGACATGAGCATCCCGGTGCGCGAAGGCGACTGGTGGTACTACGGTCGGTCGGTCGAGGGGCTGCAGTACGGCATCCAGTGCCGGGTGCCCGCCGTGCCGATCGACCCGGCCAACCCGACTGACCCCGCAGCCTGGACTCCCCCGCCGCCGCTCGACGACCCCGCCCAGCCGCGCGAGGGCGAGCAGATTGTCATTGACGGCAACGTCGAGGCCGAGGGCCACGACTTCTTCTCGATCGGCTCGCTCGACGTGAGC
>JAAFHT010000154.1 GCA_013297625.1 Actinomycetota bacterium
GGATGCTCATCGGCGATGCGGCCGAAGTCGTCGGGGCTATCGGGAGCCTCGCCGATGAGCATCCCCTCGTCGTCAAACTCGGGAACATAGACGGTCACGTGACCCGTCTTGCGGTCAAGCTCAACACGCGGCGCGGGCTGCTCGGCGTCGCGCGACTCTTCGCGGTCGGTGTGCTTGAGGTAGGCCGTCAGAATGGCTTGCTCGATGATCTGCACGAGCTCGTCGAACGGGATCTCCCGCTCGCGCTCCATCATCCTCAAGATGCTCAGGTCGATGTCCACCGGGGGTACCTCCGCTATTCGGTTGAGACCGCGCGGCCGCTCATGGGCCGTCGGTGCGAACCTCTACGGTACCGGATGCTCGCCTGGCGTCTGACGCGTCCTCTCGCGGCGGCGCAGTGCAACGCGCACCACAATGAGCACGATCCCGAGGCCGCCGAGCGTCGCCGCGATGATCGCGAGAACGGTGACGATGCCCGCATCAGCACCGGTCGCGGCAAGCAATGCCGCGCTCACGAGCGAGCTCGCAATGCGGCGGCGACCTCGGCGAGCGCGATCTCGCTGCGCTCTCCGGTGGCCCGATTCCAGAACTCAACAATGCCGTCGGCGGCGCCACGGCCAACGACGACCACGAGCGGCACACCGATCAACTCGGCGTCGCCGAACTTCACGCCGGGCGAAACCTTGGGTCGGTCGTCGTAGAGCGTGTCGAAGCCCGCAGCATCCAGCTCGCTCACGAGGGCTTCAGCGACCGTGTAGGCCACCTCATCACGGCCCGCGGCGACCACGTGAACGTCGAACGGCGCGACCTCGCGGGGCCAGATCAGGCCCTTCTCGTCGTGCGCGTTCTCGGCGATCACGGCGAGAATGCGCGTCACACCGATGCCATACGAGCCCATCGTGACGGTCACGAGCTTGCCGTTCTCGTCGAGCACCTGCAGGCCCAGCGCCTCGGCATACTTGCGGCCGAGCTGGAACACGTGCCCGATCTCCATGCCACGCGCGAGTTCGACCGGTCCACTGCCATCGGGAGCAGGGTCGCCCGCCCGCACTTCGGCAATGTCAGCCCGACCGTCGCCGACAAAGTCGCGGCCGGCAACGAGGTGGTAGGCGTGCTTTTCGGGCTCGTTCGCCCCCGTGATCCACGAGGTGCCGTCGCCGACGCGCGGGTCAAGCAGATACCGGATGCCCGTGCTCGACGTTTCGCCCAGCACCGGCCCCTTCGCACTCCACGGCCCGATGTAGCCCTTCACGAGCCCCTTCGCTGCGGCGAAGTCGTCGTCGGTCGCCGCCTCGACGGCCGCGGGAGCAAAAGCAACCTCAGCACGCTTGAGGTCAACCTCGCGGTCGCCCGGCACACCCACAATCACGAGCTCTTTCGAGCCGTCGAGCTGCGTGAGTCGCAACACCACGTTCTTCAGGGTGTCGCCGGCACCCCAGGGCCGATCGGCGCGCGGGTACTTCTCGTTCGAGAGGGCAACCAACGTGGCGATCGTCGGAGTCTCGGGCGAATCGTGGATGACCGCCGCGGGCTCACCCGACGCATCCACCGGTTCGACCACGGGCACGCGGTAGGCCTCGACGTTCGCCGCGTAGCCCCCGGCCGACCGCACGAAGGTATCCTCGCCGATCGGGATGGGGTGCAAAAACTCTTCGCTGCGTGAGCCACCCATGGCGCCCGCGTCGGCCTGAACGATGACGTACTCGAGCCCCAATCGCGTGAAGATGCGCTCGTAGGCATCGCGCTGCGCTTGGTACGCGGCATCCAGACCCGCATCATCGACGTCGAACGAGTACGCGTCTTTCATCGAGAACTCGCGACCGCGCAGCAGGCCTGCCCGGGGGCGCGCTTCGTCGCGGTATTTGTCTTGAATTTGGTAGATGGCGAGGGGCAAGTCTTTGTACGACGAGTACAGATCTTTCACGAGCAGCGTGAAGACCTCTTCGTGCGTCGGCGCCAAGAGGTAGTCAGCACCGCGGCGGTCTTTCAGGCGGAAGATGCCGTCGCCGTACTCTTCCCAGCGACCGGTGGCCTCATAGGGCTCGCGCGGAAGCAGCGCCGGAAAGTGAACCTCTTGCGCGCCCGCGTTGGCCATTTCTTCACGGATGACGGCCTCGATGCGACGGCGCACCTTCAGGCCGAGCGGCAGCCACGCGAACACACCGGGAGCCTGGCGACGGATGTAGCCGGCCCGCACGAGCAAACGGTGGCTCGCCACCTCGGCATCGGCGGGGTCGTCACGGAGGGTGCGAAGGAAGAGCTGGGAAAGGCGCGTGGTCACCGGCCCAGACTACTTGGCTCTGACACACGCCCTGCGTGGCGCCGCGGCATACCCCCATTTGGGGGCCAGAATGAAACAGGCCTGCGAGCGATGGCAAGGGGGGCTTGGATCGCTCGCAGGCCCTTCCCGTCCTGCGACGAGTCGCGGGGCGGGAAACCTGGATAGCGGAGAAGATCCCCTGATTCACCCGTGGGCCTTGCACCGCCCCCGCGTGCGCACCAGTCGGCTCCCCCAGCCGATGCGTTCAGCGTACTCGCGGCGCCAGAGGCAGTCAGTCCCCCGATGGGGGGCCACACGGCGAGCGTCAGGCGGTGACGACCTCGGGCGACCCGACGGGAGCATCCGGCATCGATGCCGCAAGGCGGTTGGCCTCTTCAATGAGGGTCGCGACGATCTCTGACTCGGGCACGGTCTTGATGACCTCACCCTTGACGAAGATCTGGCCCTTGCCGTTGCCCGAGGCGACACCGAGGTCGGCCTCGCGGGCCTCGCCCGGGCCGTTAACGACGCAGCCCATGACGGCAACGCGCAGCGGCACCGTCATGCCCTCGAGGCCCTTGGTGACGTCTTCGGCGAGC
>JAAFHT010000085.1 GCA_013297625.1 Actinomycetota bacterium
CGCGAGCATCGGTTCGGGGGTGATCGCGCCGCCATTCGCGCGGCAGCGGTCGACGCGGCACTCGCGTTACTCACCGATCGGTGCGGCACTGTCGACTGATCGACACTGTCGGGAATGCCATGGGTGACAGTCGTGTTACAGACAGCAGACTGACAACCGCTCCTCAGGTGGTGACGGTTACAGTTGATCAATCCGGTTCCGGTAGTGTTACCGCCCGGCGAAATTCTGGCCGCGAGGCGAGTGAAAAGGAGGTCCCCATGGTTCTGGTTCGACAGGAAATCGGTGAGGTCCTCCGTGACGTGCGTTTGCAGAAGGGCCGCACGTTGCGTCAGGTAGCGAGCCGCGCCAGTGTGGCGCTGGGCTACCTGAGCGAGGTCGAACGGGGTCAGAAAGAGGCCTCGAGCGAGATTCTCGCGTCGGTCGCTGACGCGCTCGACACCCCTATCTCGGTCATCATGCGCGAAGTGGGCGACCGCCTGGCCGTTATTGAGGGCCTGAGCGTCGTGCCCGACACGTTGCCCGACGAGCTGGTCGCGCAGTTCGACGCCGACCTGGCCATGCGCTAGCGCGCGGTTGATTGTCGAGCGGTGACCCGCAGCGAGTTTCTTCGGGCGATCGTCGACGAGTTTGGCGACGCGTACGGGCGCAGTCTGGTGCGCGACCTCGTGTTGTCGCCGCTCGGTGAGCGCACAGCCGACGAGGCACTCGCGGCTGGTCTGGCGCCCCGCGAGGTCTGGCTTGCTTTGTGCGCGGCGATGGATGTTCCGCGCGAGCGCTGGTACGGCGCCGGGCGCCCCGAACCGAAGCGCGTCTAGCTCGGCATCCCTCGCTCGCGCATCGTGGGGCGACACGCCGCATGTCAATCATTCGAACATGTGTTCGCTACTCGCATAGACTCCTCCCCAGCGGCACTCGAACACGAGTCACTGCACGTGCTGCGCGTCAGACCCGAGAATGTCGGGCCAGGGGCGTACCGTCGGTCTCGTCGGCGATAGCCGTCACGCCTTGTCGTGATCCGTTCGGCCTTGCTCCATCGGCCGGACGAGGAGCGACAGAAGACAGGCACACCGCGCACGAGATGAAACAGGAGACCGCAATGCCCTCTGCAGCAGACCGCGAGAAAGCCCTCGAAACCGCTCTCGCCCAGATCGACCGTCAGTTCGGTAAAGGCAGCGTCATGCGCCTTGGCTCCGACGATCGTGCGCCCGTCGCCGTGATTCCCACGGGCTCGATCGCTCTCGATGTAGCGCTCGGCATTGGTGGCCTCCCGCGAGGTCGCATCATCGAGATCTATGGGCCCGAATCATCGGGAAAGACCACGCTCACGCTCCACGCCATCGCCAATGTGCAAAAGGCTGGCGGCATCGCCGCGTTTATCGACGCCGAGCACGCGCTCGACCCCGATTACGCCCAAAAGCTCGGTGTCGACATTGACCAGTTGCTCGTCTCGCAGCCCGACACGGGTGAGCAGGCTCTCGAGATCGCCGACATGCTCGTGCGATCGGGCTCGATCGACCTCGTCGTCATCGACTCGGTCGCGGCTCTCGTGCCGCGTGCTGAGATCGAGGGCGAGATGGGCGATAGCCACGTCGGTCTCCAGGCCCGCCTGATGTCGCAAGCCCTCCGCAAGCTCACCGGTGGTCTCAACACCACGCAAACGTCGATGATTTTCATCAACCAGTTGCGCGAGAAGATCGGTGTGTTCTTCGGCAGCCCCGAGACCACCGCGGGTGGCAAGGCGCTCAAGTTCTATGCCTCGGTGCGACTCGACATTCGTCGAATCGAGACCCTGAAAGACGGCACCGAAGCGGTGGGCAACCGCACGCGTGTCAAGGTCGTCAAGAACAAGATGGCCCCGCCATTCAAGCAAGCCGAGTTCGACATTCTGTACGGCGTCGGCATCTCGCGCGAAGGCAGCCTCATCGACTTCGGTGTTGAGCACGAGATCGTGCGCAAGTCGGGTGCCTGGTACACCTATGAGGGCGACCAGCTGGGCCAGGGCAAAGAGAACGCCCGCAACTTCTTGATCGAGAACCCGGCGATGGCAGCAGAGATCGAGACCAAGATCCTCGCCAAGCTCGGAATCGGTGCGAAGGCTGCAGCTGCCGAGCCCGTAGTCACGCCGGTGCAGAAGCCGGCCGCCGAGAAGGCGGCCAGCAAGGCGAGCGTCACGAAGGCGGCGGCGAGCGCCCCTGTCGTCGAGCCCACTGCGGCCGAGATGCTTGCCACCGATGTTGTTGCGCCCGTGGCAACGGAGTCGGCTGACGACGCCGAGCAGCCGGTACTGCGCGCGGCGGCTGGCGCCTGATGACCACCTCGAGCACTCCCGGGCAGCGAAGCGGCGAGTCCACCGGCACTGCTGCTGGCCTCGCGCCCGTCACCTACCTGCCCGGGGTGCTCGAGGCAGCTGCTCGTGAGGCAGCGGCACGCGAGGCGGCGAACGCCGAAGCGAACGCTGCCGAGCAGGCGGCCCATCTCGAGGCCGCGCTGGCAGCCAAGCTCGTGTTGGCCAATGCCGAAGCAGCGGCGCGCGCGAACGACCGCGAGACCGTACGCGATGCGCAGTCCGGTGACGCGCGGCGAGCCGAGAATGTCACGCTTCACGCGATCACTCGCCGCGGCCAGTCGCGGGCCGAGGTCGCCGATTTGCTCCGACGGCGTGAGATCGACCCGACTGTCGCCGAGGCCGAGCTCGATCGCCTTGAATCGGTCGGTCTCATTGACGACCGAGCACTCGCGATCGATCTGGCCGACCGGCTCCGAACCCGCAAGAAGCTCGGCCCCTCGGCTCTGCGGTCCGAGCTCATGCGGCGCAAACTCGACCGCTCGGCGATCGACGAAGCGCTCGCGGGCGCCGATGACGAGGGCGCCGACGATGACCTCGTGGTCGACCTCGCCCGAGACCGTGCTCGTCGCCTCGGAGGGCTCGACCGCACCACGGCCGAACGCCGGCTCATCGACTACCTTGCCCGCAAGGGTCACTCCGGCAGCTCGGCTCGTGAGGCCGCTCGCCGGGCACTCGATGCGCGCAGTGACGAACTCTCTGGCTCTGGCCACCGCGTCGAGTTTCGCTGAGTCGGGCGTCGCGTATCCCGCCCGTCTCATGCCGCACCCCTCCGCCGTAGACTGAAGGGGCCATGAGTACTCTTCTTGCTGCTCCCGCTTCGGCCGTGCACGGCGACCGACAGCGCACTTACGAAGTGCGCACCTTCGGGTGCCAGATGAACGTGCACGACTCCGAGCGCCTCAGCGGCTCACTCGAGGCTGCGGGCTACGTCAAGGCAAGCAACGGCCAGGCCGATGTTGTCGTCATCAATACGTGTGCGGTACGCGAGAACGCCGACAACAAGCTCTATGGCACGCTCGGCCATCTCGCGAGCATCAAGCGCGAGCACGAAGGCATGCAGATCGCTGTCGGTGGCTGCCTGGCGCAGAAAGACACGAGCACGATCCTCGAGCGTGCTCCGTATGTCGACGTCGTGTTCGGCACCCACAACATGGGGTCGCTGCCGGCTCTGCTCGAGCGAGCACGTCACAACGGCGAGGCGCAACTTGAGATTCTTGAGTCGCTCGAGGTCTTTCCGTCGACGTTGCCCACTCGACGTGATTCCACCTACAGCGGGTGGGTGAGCATCTCTGTCGGGTGCAACAACACCTGCACGTTCTGCATCGTGCCCGCACTCAGGGGCAAAGAGAAAGACCGGCGACCCGGCGAGATCCTCTCGGAGATTCAGGCGCTCGTTGATGACGGAGCCATCGAGGTCACACTTCTCGGTCAGAACGTCAACTCGTATGGCGTCGAGTTCGGTGACCGGCTTGCCTTCGGAAAGCTTCTTCGCGCGGCCGGGCGCATCGAAGGCCTCGAGCGGTTGCGCTTCACAAGCCCTCACCCTGCGGCATTCACCGACGACGTTATTGACGCCATGGCCGAAACCCCGGCCGTGATGCCCCAGTTGCACATGCCGCTGCAGTCGGGCTCTGACCGCATCCTCAAAGCGATGCGTCGCTCGTACCGCAGCGACCGTTACCTCGGCATTCTCGATCGCGTACGTGACCGTATTCCGCACGCCGCGATCACGACCGACATCATTGTGGGGTTCCCGGGCGAGACGGAAGACGACTTCGCCGACACCCTGCGGGTCGTTGAGCAATCGCGATTCGCGAGCGCGTTTACGTTCCAGTACTCGATTCGTCCTGGCACGCCGGCCGCAACGATGGCAGACCAGGTTCCCAAGGCGGTCGTGCAAGAGCGCTACGAGCGGCTTACGGCCCTACAAGACGCCATTAGCGGCGCCGAGAATCACGCGCAGGTAGGCCGCGAAGTTCGCGTGCTCATGTCGTCGACCGAAGGCAAGAAGAACGCCGAGACGGCGCGCATCTCGGGCCGTGCCGAAGACGGACGCTTAGTGCACCTCGCTGTTCCTGCCGGCAGCGAGACGCCGCGTCCGGGAGACGTCGTGACCACGACGATCACCGAAGCCGCGACGTTCCACTTGATCGCCGACCACGATGAGCCGCTACGCATCCGTCGCACTCGCGCGGGCGACGCCTGGGATCGCGCCGAGGCCGAAAGCTGTGGCGTGCCAGCTCCCGCGGCGACAGCGGGCGCCCCGCGTGCCGTCTCGCTCGGCCTCCCGAGTCTGCGTATCAGCACCGCCGACGACGCCTCTCGCTCGTGACCCGCGGCCGGCGCCCGTGATTATCGCGCTCGTCGGAGCAACGGGCACCGGAAAGTCGTCCCTCTCGCTCGACCTCGCCGAATCGTGGCGCGAGCGTGGCCAGGCGGTCGAGATCGTCAACGCCGACGCCATGCAGCTGTATCGGGGCATGGACATCGGAACCGCCAAGCTCGCGGTAGCCGACCGCCGAGGTATCGCCCACCACCTCATCGATGTGCTTGATGTCGTCGATGAGGCGAGCGTCGCCCGATTCCAAGAGGATGCTCGAGCGGCGATTGCGAGCATCCAGTCCCGCGGCGCCGTGCCGCTGCTGGTCGGCGGCTCAGGCCTGTACGTGGCGTCGGTGCTCACCGACTTTCAGTTTCCGGGTACAGATCCCGATCGCCGCGCGCACTGGGAAGGTGAGTTGGCGCGGCTCGGGCCCGCCGCTCTGCACGCCGAACTCGAACACCGCGATCCCATCGCGGCCGCCGCGATTGGGCCGCACAACGGCCGTCGCATCGTGCGCGCCCTCGAGGTCGGCGAGATCACGGGGGAGCCCTTCAGCGCCGGCCTGGCGGCGCGAGCGAGGCCCTGGCAGCCTTATCGGCAGTTCGCCCTTGCTCTCGACCGCGAGGCGCTCGTCGAACGACTCGACGAGCGGGTCGTGGCCATGTGGTCGAGCGGCCTCCTCGACGAGGTGCGAACGCTTGTGCCCCTCGGTCTTGAGCGCGGGGTCACGGCGAGCAGGGCCATCGGGTATGCGCAAGCGATCGCCCAACTACGCGGTGACGTCGATGAGTCCGAGGCGATCGCGCAGACTCAGTCGTTGACACGGCGCTACGCGCGTCGCCAAGTGAGTTGGTTTCGACGCGACGATTCGGTCGAGTGGCTCGACGCTCGCGCTCACGATCTGGTGGCGCAGATCGACCGATCTCTCGACCAAGCTGCCCCCGTTAGCATGAGCGAGTGACGACGCTGAGTTTCACTAAAGGCCACGGCACCGGCAACGACTTTGTGCTGTTCAGCGACCCCGAGGGCGAGCTCGAGCTGTCGCCTGCCCAGCGCGCGGCGATCGCTGACCGACGGTTCGGCGTGGGGGCCGATGGGGTGATTCGGGCGGTGCTTTCGCAGAGCATCCGTGAGGGTCAGACGCTCCTTGACGAGGTGCCCGAGGCTGAGTGGTTCATGGATTACAGCAACGCCGATGGCAGCGTGTCGGAGATGTGTGGCAACGGAATCCGGGTATTCGCGCGGTACCTCATCGACCAGAACCTCGTTGATCTGGCGCCGGGGCACTCGATCGCGATCGCCACGCGGGCGGGCGTTATCGACGTGCATCGGCTGGCCGACGGCTTCGCCGCCGATCTCGGTCGGTGGCGTCTCGATGGGGGCGAGCCCCTTGTGCGCGCGCAGGCGTTGCCGGTCGCTCGCCCCGGTCTCGGCATCAACGTGGGCAATCCGCACGTCGTCGTCGCACTCGCGAGTGACGACGAGCTCAACGCCCTCGACCTGAGCGTTGCCCCCACTCTCGATCCCGTGGCGCCGGCGGGTGCCAACGTGGAGTTTGTTGTTCCCGCCGACCCCCTCGTGGTTGACGGCACGGGCCGCATTCGCATGCGCGTGCACGAACGAGGAAGCGGCGAGACGCTCTCGTGCGGAACCGGCGCGGTCGCCGCCGCACTCGCCGTGCGCTACTGGGCGGGAGAGTCGGCGCCGAGCGAGTGGCGCGTCACCGTGCCGGGAGGCGTACTCGGGGTGCGCATGTTCGCTGCCGAAGACGGCGAGCACGTGGCGCTGTCAGGCCCCGCCGAGCTCGTCTTCCACGGCGAACTCTCGGTGTAAGGCGCCGCTCAGCTCGAGCGCGGGTTCACGGTCGCGATAGGGCCCGTCATTCCTGAGCGATTGCGCACGCGAAGCACGCGGAATCCCTTGTGCGTTGCGGACCGCGAGACGCTCAAGCGACCGGCGAAGCGAACGTCCATCCAGCGATGCAGCGAATCACTGCCGAGATTGCGCGAGACCACCAACCAGGCATCGGCGCCGTCGCGCAAACGCGGAAGCCAGCGGTCGAGCATCCCGTGCAATTCGTTCTTGCCGACTCTGATGGGCGGGTTCGACCAGATGGCCATGAACTGCACGTCGTCGGGCACGGCATCAGGAGTGACCGCTCGCACGTTGTCGAGCCCGAGCGCCTCGGCGTTGCGCCGTGTGAGCTCGAGAGCGCGTTCGTTGACGTCGACTGCCCACACGGTTGCATGGGGTGACTCGAGTGCGAGCGTCAGGGCGATGGGCCCCCACCCGCACCCGAGATCGAGAAGGTCACCACTGGGCGGCGGGTCGGCGACGTGGGTCAAGAGCACGTGCGTGCCCACGTCGAGGCCTCCCGGGCTGAAGACGCCTCCCGCGGTCTCAACCTCGAGTGATCGGCCCGCGAGAGTGACGGTCAGGGGCTTGGCGACGAACTCGCCGCTCGGCTGAGCGGAGAAGTAGTGGTCGGCAGCCATGCGCAGAATCTACCGAAGTCGGGCGGAGTACAGTGAACCGCATATGACCGACCACGAGATTGCCGATTCTGTCGACGACACGAACCCCCCTCTGAGCACCGATGCAGGGGCGGATGCTGTGGCGCGCGTGCTGGCGAACGCCGAGTCGCGCGCGCGCTCGGTTTCGTTGCACGGGGCAGCTGCGGTGCAAGACGATGCGAGCTACTCGTTCGATCGCGACGGTGACCAGTCAGAGCGTGAGGACCGCGCCGCGCTGCGGCGCGTCCGCGGTCTCTCGACCGAACTCGAAGACGTCACCGAGGTCGAGTACCGCCAGCTGCGTCTCGAGAACGTCGTGCTCATCGGCATCTATCAGCAGGGGTCGCTCGACGACGCCGAGAACTC
>JAAFHT010000016.1 GCA_013297625.1 Actinomycetota bacterium
TGTCCGACGTCGCGGGCTCGGCGTCAGCGGCAGCCTCGGCCGGAGCCTCGGACTTCGCCTTCGCGGCCTTCTTCGCGGGCTTCTCCGGAACCTCGATGGGTGCCGGGGTGGCCCGCAAGCCGAGCTCGCGCTCGCGAATGATCGTGTAGATGCGCGCGATGTCGCGCTTCACCGCACGAAGTCGGCCGTGGCTCTCAAGCTGGCCGGTCGCTGCCTGGAAGCGCAGGTTGAACAGCTCTTCCTTGGCCTTCTTCAGCTCGTCGACGAGTCGCTCGTCTTCAAACGTGTCGAGCTCGACAGGTGCCAGCTCTTTCGATCCGATCGCCATTACGCGTCGCCTCCCTCGCGCTTGATGATGCGTGCCTTGAGGGGCAGCTTGTGAATGGCACGGGTCATGGCCTCACGAGCAAGCTGCTCGTTGACGCCAGCAACCTCGAAGAGGACGCGACCCGGCTTGACGTTCGCGACCCACCACTCGGGCGAGCCCTTACCCGAACCCATGCGGGTTTCAGCGGGCTTCTTGGTGAGCGGGCGGTCGGGGTAGATGTTGATCCACACCTTTCCGCCACGCTTGATGTGACGCGTCATGGCGATACGAGCAGACTCGATCTGACGGTTCGTGACATACGCGGGCGTGAGGGCCTGGATGCCGAACTCGCCGAACGTCACCTCGGTGCCACCGGTCGCGTGTCCACTCCGCTTGGGGTGGTGCTGCTTGCGGTACTTGACCTTGCGGGGAATCAGCATTGTTCTTAGCCTTCCGCTCCGGCCGCGACGGGAGCCGCGGTGGCGGCCGAACGGCCACCCTCACGACGAGGACCGCGGTCCGAATCACGACGCTCGGGGCGCGACGACTTCTGGGTCGCCTGCTCGCGAGCAAGTTCTTTATTGGTGATGTCGCCCTTGTAGATCCAGACCTTCACGCCGATGCGGCCGAAGGTGGTCTTGGCCTCGTAGAAGCCGTAGTCGATGTTCGCGCGCAGCGTGTGCAGCGGCACACGGCCTTCGCGGTAGAACTCCGACCGGCTCATCTCAGCGCCACCAAGGCGGCCCGAGACCTGGATGCGAACACCCTTGACGGTTCCGGTGCGCTGCGCGCCCTGCAGGCCCTTACGCATTGCGCGACGGAATGCCACGCGAGCGCTGAGCTGCTCGGCGATACCCTGCGCAACCAGCTGAGCCTCAGCCTCGGGGTTCTTGACCTCGAGGATGTTGAGCTGAATCTGCTTGGCGGTGAGCTTCTCGAGGTCAGCACGAATGCGCTCGGCCTCGGCGCCACGACGACCAATCACAATGCCCGGGCGGGCGGTGTGGATGTCGACGCGAACGCGGTCACGCGTGCGCTCGATCTCGATGCGGGCAACGCCGGCTCGGTCGAGGCTCTTGGTGAGCATCGCCCGAATCTTGACGTCTTCGGCAACGTAGTCCGAGTACCGCTGGCCGGGCTTGGTCGAGTCGGAGAACCAGCGCGACACGTGGTCGGTCGTGATTCCGAGACGGAAACCGTACGGGTTGACTTTCTGGCCCATGACTACTTGCTCGCCTTCTTCTTGCCGGTGCTCGAACCCGTGGCGACCAGCTCATCCGGCGTGGCGAGCACGATGGTGATGTGGCTGGTGCGCTTGAGGATGCGGAACGCACGACCCTGCGCACGCGGCTGGAACCGCTTGAGGGTGGCGCCCTCGTCGACGAACGCGCGAGACACGTACAGGTCTTGCTCGTCGAGGAAGGTGTTCGCAGCATCCGCCTTCACACGCGCGTTGGCGATGGCCGCAGCGACGAGCTTGTAGACGGGCTCGCTCGCACCCTGGGGCGCGAACTTCAGGATGGCAAGGGCCTCGAGGGCTTGCTTGCCGCGGATCAGGTCGACGACGCGACGAGCCTTCTGAGGCGTCACGCGGATGTGTCGCACGCGGGCGATCGACTCCACCATGTCAGTACTCCTCTTCACGCCGCCGGGTTACCGGCGACGACCCTTCTTGTCGTCCTTCTCGTGGCCGCGGAAGGTGCGGGTCGGCGCAAACTCGCCGAGCTTGTGGCCCACCATGGTTTCGGTCACGAACACGGGAATGTGCTTGCGGCCGTCGTGCACAGCGATGGTGTGTCCGAGCATTGCGGGCACGATCATCGACCGGCGCGACCAGGTCTTGATGACGTTCTTGGTGCTGGCCTCGTTCTGGGCGAACACCTTGCGGAGCAGGTGGTCGTCGACGAACGGACCCTTTTTGAGACTGCGAGGCATTGTTCTCGACTCCTACTAGCGCTTCTTGCCAACGTTGCGGCGACGGACGATGAGCTTGTCGCTCTCTTTCTTGCGACCACGCGTGCGGCCCTCAGACTGGCCCCACGGGCTGACCGGGTGACGACCACCACTGGTCTTGCCCTCACCACCACCGTGCGGGTGGTCGATCGGGTTCATCGCGACACCACGCACCGTCGGGCGAACGCCCTTCCAGCGCATACGGCCGGCCTTGCCCCAGTTGATGTTCGACTGCTCGGCGTTGCCGACCTCGCCGACAGTCGCGCGGCAGCGCGCGTCAACGTTGCGGATCTCGCCCGAGGGCAGACGCAGCTGGGCGTAGGGGCCGTCTTTCGCGACGAGGCGAACCGAGGCGCCAGCCGAACGCGCCATCTTCGCGCCGCCACCGGGGCGAAGCTCAATGGCGTGGATGACCGTACCCACGGGGATGTTGCGCAGCGGCAGGTTGTTGCCGGGCTTGATGTCAGCCGACGGACCCGACTCGACGATGTCGCCCTGCGCAAGCTTGTTGGGGGCCAAGATGTAGCGCTTGGTGCCGTCAACAAAGTGCAGGAGTGCGATGCGCGCCGTGCGGTTGGGGTCGTACTCGATGTGCGCAACCTTGGCGTTCACGCCGTCTTTGTCATTGCGACGGAAGTCGATGACGCGGTACTGACGCTTGTGGCCACCGCCGATGTGGCGGGTGGTGATGCGACCCGAGTTGTTGCGACCGCCCGTCTTGGGCAGCGGCCGGAGGAGCGACTTCTCAGGAGTCGAGCGCGTGATCTCACTGAAGTCAGAGACCGACGAACCGCGACGACCCGGAGTCGTGGGCTTGTACTTGCGAATAGCCATTGTCGTTGTTCCTTCGTGCCTAGCCGACGGCCGTGAAGATGTCGATGGAGCCCGACTTCAGGGTGACAATCGCGCGCTTGGTGTCTTTGCGCTTGCCGGTGCCGAAGCGGGTGCGGCGGGTCTTGCCCGTGCGGTTCAGCGTGTTCACCGTGGCGACCTTGACCGAGAAGATCTTCTCGATAGCGAGCTTGATCTCGGTCTTGTTCGCGCGCGGGTCAACGAGGAACGTGTACTTGCCGTCGTCGATGAGCGCGTAGCTCTTTTCGCTCACGACAGGCGCGATGATGATGTCGCGCGGGTCTTTGTTCTGAGCGACAGCGTGGATGCTCATGCGCCGGCCTCTTCTTTCTTGGTCTTCGCGGCCACGAAGGCGCTGTAGGCGCCCTTCGTGAACACGACATCGTCGCTAACCAGAACGTCGTAGGCGTTGAGCTGGTCGGGGCTGATCACGTGCAAGTTCTTGAGGTTGCGCACGCTCTTGCGGTTGACCTCGTCGTCACGATCGATCACGACGAGAACCTTGCGGCCCGTCGTGAGCTGAGCGAGAACGGCGGCGGCGGCCTTGGTCGAGGGCACGTCAGAGCCGAAGCCCTCAACGACGTGCAAACGCTCGCCCCGAGCGCGGTCGCTCAGTGCACCCAGAAGGGCGGCGGCGATCATCTTCTTGGGGGTGCGCTGCGCGTAGTTGCGCGGGGTGGGACCGTGCACGATGCCACCGCCGCGGTGCTCGGGAGCACGCACAGAGCCCTGACGGCTGCGGCCAGTGCCCTTCTGCTTGAACGGCTTGACGCCCGAGCCCGAGACCTCGCCGCGACCCTTGGTCGAGTGAGTGCCCTGGCGGGCGGCCGCAAGCTGGGCCACAACGACCTGGTGCAGCAGCGGAACGTTGGTGGAGACGTCGAAGACGGCGGCGGGCAGGTCGACCGAACCGGTCTTTTTGCCGGCGGCGTCGATTACGTCGAGCGTGGTTGCCATGGCGATTACGCTCCCTTCACGGCGTTGCGAACGAAAACGAGACGGCCACGAGCACCGGGAACCGCGCCCTTGATGAGCAGCAGACCCTTCTCGAGGTCGACGGAGTGGACGAGCAGGTTCATGACCGTCACGCGGTCGCCACCCATACGGCCCGCCATGCGCATGCCCTTGAAGACGCGGCTGGGGGTCGACGAAGCGCCGATCGAGCCGGGCTTGCGGTGGTTGCGGTGCGAACCGTGCGAGGCCGAAACGCCCTTGAAGTTGTGGCGCTTCATGACACCCGCGAAGCCCTTGCCCTTGCTCGTGCCGACGACGTCGACGAGCTGGCCCGCCTCGAAGATGTCGACAGCGAGCAGCTGGCCGGGCGTGTACTGCGCGGCGTCAGCCGTGCGCACCTCGGTGAGGTGACGGCGCGGCGTGCTGCCGGCCTTCTCGAAGTGGCCGCTGAGCGGCTTGGTGACCTTGCGCGGGTCGATGGCGCCGTAGGCGATCTGAACGGCCGAGTAGCCGTCGACCTCAGGGGTGCGCACCTGCGTCACCACGTTGGGCGAAATCTCTACGACGGTGACGGGAACGAGCTTGTTGTTCGCGTCCCACACCTGCGTCATGCCGAGCTTCGTGCCCAGCAGACCCTTGGTCGTCTTGGTTGCAGACATGTCGGGGTTCCTTAGAGCTTGATCTCGATGTTGACGTCGGCGGGCAGGTCGAGGCGCATGAGCGAGTCGACCGCCTTCGGCGTCGGATCGATGATGTCGATGAGACGCTTGTGCGTGCGCTTTTCAAAGTGCTCGCGGCTGTCTTTGTACTTGTGGGGCGACCGGATGACGGCAATGACGTTCTTCTCCGTCGGCAGCGGCACGGGGCCAACCACAGTGGCGCCAGCACGAGTAACCGTGTCGACGATCTTGCGCGCCGATGCGTCGAGACCTGCGTGGTCATACGACTTAAGTCGGATGCGGATCTTCTGTCCCGCCATGCTCAACTCTCTTCCTTCTTGGACGTGATGCACCCATCAGGGCACACCTCACGCGGAGCGCAATCGCTGTCGCACCACTGTTCTTCTGTCAAACGAACGGCGCTGACTCAACGGCACCGACCGACCCCCGCGCTCGGGCGTGTCGCCCTGGTGGGAAACACACACGAACAGGCACAGGGATACCCCTGTGCTGACCGGAGTGGGTTTAAGCTGTGTTCTTCTGCCTGCGGCCTAGGCTCATCGCGACCTGCACGACCCCTCGCGAGAGAGGATGTGCGGTGCTCGTCCTATGCACTGCCTGGCAGTGAGCCGCGCTAAAGCACGGCGTGTGGAACTAGAAGAGTCTGCCACACGGCCCACACGCGTGCAACCCGGGCGTGTCGCGCAGGCCGCGACACGCCGAAGAACCCGGAAACTGCTCTACGAGGGGCTGATTTCCGCCCCGGCAGGGGCCGATTGGGCGGGTTTTGGCCGCAGAATGACGAGGTTGACCAGCAGAATCGCCGTGACACCGGCCACGAGCAGGGTTACGCTCGCTGCTCCGGCGATGACGAGCACGAGCATCCCCCACGAATCGGCTCCTCCGCCGTTCACCGCGACCGTCACGATCGTCAGGAGCGCCACGTTGATGACAATCGCGATGACGAGCGCCACGAGGTGGGCGACGATGCGAGCGCGGCGCGGTCGCCGACGCAGCACGATGCTGCCGATCGTGACGAACACCACGAACAGGCCGATCGCAATGCCGAGAAGGCCAAACAACAGGCGTGGAGCCTGATCAACGAACGCAGCGAGCGGATCCACCGCCTCGGCGAGCGAGATCACCCCGAGAATGAGCCACGCGAGTGCGACGGTGATTCCGACAATGAGCACAATCTCGAGCGCGATGCGGCGGGCCATCAGCGACCTTCTTCCCGTGGGGTGAATCGGTGTCGCGAGCCTAGCGGGCCTGCTGTGGGTGAGCGAGGGCGACTCCGCCAACGAGCACGGTGCGCACGAGCGGCACCCCGGGGCGGTACGCGAGATAGCGATAGTCAGGCGCGTCGAGGATGACCGCGTCACCCCGAGCGCCCACCCCCAGGTGCCCGACATCGGTGCGGCGCAACGCCCGCGCTCCACCCCGGGTGGCTGCGGCAAGCGCTTCGAGCGGAGTCATGCCGAGCTCACGCACCGCGAGCGCCACGGCGAGCGGCATGCTGCTCGAGTAGTTCGACCCCGGGTTGCAGTCGCTCGCGATCGCGACGGCGACGCCCGCGTCGATCAAGCGCCGGGCATCCGGATACGGCTGCTTCGTCGAGAACTCGACGAGGGGCAGCAGAGTGGCGACCGTGCCTTCTCCCCCGCGCGCACTCGCGGCGAGAGCGTCGACGTCGGCGTCGGTGAGGTGCGTGCAGTGGTCGACGCTCGCGGCGTCGAGCTCGACCGCGAGGGCGACTCCGCCGTCGGCTTCGAGCTGCCCGGCGTGCACGCGCAGGCCGAGCCCCGCATCCCGACCGGCCGTGAGAATGCGCCGGGCCTCGTCGACCGTGAAGGCTCCCGAGTCGATGAAGACATCGACCCAGCGGGCGTGGGGCGCGCAGGCGGCGAGCATTTCGGCGCACACGAGGTCGACGTAGGCCTCGCGGTCGTCGGCGAACTCGGTCGGCACCACGTGGGCGCCGAGAAACGTGGTGTCGTCGGTGACCTCGCGCGCGATGCGGAGGGCGCGCTCTTCATCGACGAGGCTGAGCCCGTATCCGCTCTTGATCTCGAGCGTCGTCGTGCCCTGAGCGCGCGATTGGGCAACGAGGTGGGCCAGTCGCGCGCGCAGGTCGTCGTCGCTGGCGGCGCGCGTCGCGGCCACGGTCGTGCGAATGCCGCCCGCTGTGTAGGGTCGGCCGGTCATGCGCGCTGCGAACTCCGCAACGCGGTCACCCGCGAAGACCAGGTGGCTGTGGCTGTCAACGAAGCCGGGAATCACCGCGGCGCCGTCGGCGTCGATGAGCTCGTCGGCGGCGGGCGCGCTCGCTGCATCGCCCACCCACGTGACGAGGCCCTCGTCAATGACGAATGCCGCGTCGGTGCGAATCGGCCGCTCGGGCTCGGCCGGGTCGACCGTGACGAGTTGCCCGATGTTCGTGATGACGGTGCTCATGTGCTCTCCCCCGCGGTACGGCTCGCGAGACCGGCCAGTGCCTCGAGCACGCACAGGGCGGCAAGCCGAATCGTGCGCTGATCAGGAGTATCGCGCATCGCGTCGAGTTCGGTGAGGTCAATGCTCGTGACTGCCGGATGCGCTCCCGCGAGCCGCGCGGCTGTGCGCAGTTCGATCGCGCTCAGCCCGCCGGGCACGCTCGCCGGACAGCCAGGGGCAACACTGCGGTCGCACACATCGAGGTCGAGGTCGACGTGCACGGGGCCGCCCGCCGACGCCGCACGGTCGAGCCCCGCGGTCATGGCGGATTCGATCGGGGTGCTGAACAGCTCGGCGCGCGTGACGACGGTGATGCCGTGCTCGTGGGCCCGCGCACGATAGGCCGCAGAGTTTGCAAGCGGTTCGATGCCGAGCTGGCTCACGCGCGAGCCGTCGAGGCCCGCCTCGAGCAGTCGGCGAACGGGCGAGCCGTTCGTGATTCCGTCGCGCAGATCGTGGTGGGCGTCGAGTGTCACGAGTCCCGCGGTGCTGATCGCCGCGCCCCATGAGCCGAGGGCTGCTGGCACCGTCGCGGCATTGTCGCCGCCAAGCACGATCACGAGCCGTGCCGTCGCGGCGAGTTCGGCAACCCGCGCCGTCGCGGCCTCTTCACCCGCTCCGTCGGGCTCGAGCACGTCGCCCGCGTCGAGCACGATGAGCTGCGAGCCGTCGGGCCGAGTGAGCGCGTCGGCGGAGTAGTAGCGCAGGGCATCCCGAATCGCCGCGGGCGTCGTGTGCGCTTGACCCGGCGAGAGGGCGGTGCGCCAGGTCGGGATGCCCACCAGCACGGCATCGGCGCGCGAACCCGGCGCCCACGCGGGCCAGTCGCCCGCGCGCGGCCACAACGGGTCGTGGCTCAGCACGCTCAGCCCTGCTCGCGCATCGGAATGCGCACGCCGAGGTCGGCCACGATCTGCTCGCCCTCGGTGTAGCCGGCGTCGATGTGGCGAATGACGCCCATGCCGGGGTCGTTGGTGAGCACGCGCTGCACTTTCTGCCCGGCGAGCGCCGTGCCGTCGGCAACGACGACCTGCCCGGCGTGGATCGATCGGCCGATGCCGACTCCCCCGCCGTGGTGAATCGACACCCACGTGGCACCGCTCGCGGTGTTGACGAGAGCATTGAGCAGGGGCCAGTCGGCGATCGCGTCGCTGCCGTCTTTCATCGACTCGGTCTCGCGGTAGGGGCTCGCGACGCTTCCGGAGTCGAGGTGGTCGCGGCCGATGGCGACGGGAGCACTGAGCTCGCCGCTCGCGACCATGTCGTTGAAGCGCTCGCCGGCCTTGTCACGTTCGCCATAACCGAGCCAGCAAATGCGCGCCGGCAGGCCCTGGTAATGCACGCGCTCTTGCGCCATCGGAATCCAGCGCTGCAGGCTCTCGTTCTCGGGGAACATCTCGAGCACGGCGCGGTCGGTCGCCGCGATGTCGGCGGGGTCGCCGCTGAGCGCCGCCCAGCGGAACGGCCCCTTACCCTGGGCGAAGAGCGGGCGAATGAACGCGGGTACGAAGCCCGGGAACGAGAACGCATCGGCGTAGCCCGCCGCCTTCGCCTCGGTGCGGATGTTATTGCCGTAGTCGAAGACTTCGGAGCCCGCGCGCTGGAAGCCAACCATCGCCTCCACCTGTAGCGCCATCGACGCCCGCGATGCCGCGGCGAACCCGATGGGGTCGCGCTCGCGCGCCGCGTGCCACTCGTCGACCGTGTGCTCGATGGGCAAGTAGGCGAGCGGGTCGTGCGCACTCGTCTGGTCGGTGACGATGTCGATCGGGGCGCCCATGGCGAGCAAGCGTGGAAACACCTCGGCTGCGTTGCCGAGCACGCCGATCGAGAGCCCGCGGCGGGCATCCCGTGCCGCGATCGCCAGCTCGAGAGCGTGCTCGAGGGAGTCGGCTTGCACGTCGAGATAGCGGTGCTCGACGCGCCGGGCGATGCGGCTGGGGTCAACGTCGACACAGATCGCGACGCCATCGTTCATCGTTACGGCGAGCGGCTGAGCGCCGCCCATGCCGCCGAGCCCGCCGGTGAGGGTGATGGTGCCGGCGAGAGTGCCGCCAAACTTCTGCGTCGCGACCGCGGCGAAGGTTTCGAAGGTGCCCTGCAGGATGCCCTGGGTTCCGATGTAGATCCACGAGCCGGCCGTCATCTGGCCGTACATCGTGAGGCCGAGCGCCTCGAGGCGACGGAACTCATCCCAATTCGCCCAGTCGCCGACGAGGTTCGAGTTCGCGAGCAGCACGCGCGGCGCCCACTCGTGCGTCTGCATGACGCCGACGGGGCGACCCGACTGCACGAGCATCGTCTCGTCACCCTTGAGCGTCGCGAGCGTGCGCGTGAGGGCGTCGAAGCTCGCCCAGTCGCGCGCGGCCTTGCCCGTGCCGCCGTAGACGACGAGCTCATCGGGGTGCTCGGCAACCTCGGGGTCGAGGTTGTTCTGCAGCATGCGCAGGGCGCCCTCTTGCTGCCAACCGAGCGTGTGCAGCTGGGTGCCGCGGTGGGCGCGAACGGGGCGGGGGCCGCTGGGTGACGGCGCTGCGCCGGATGCTGCGGCCGCGGCCGCGCTGTCGGTGAGGGTCATGGCATTCTCCTGTCGTCAGGTCTAGCGAATCTCGGTGACCGCGCGCGCGGCGGCGAGCAGCGTGCCGTCGTGCGTGAGTCGCACGGCGTGTTCGATCTCGGGGGCGAGGTAGCGGTCGGGGCCGGGGCCGGGCACGTGCTCGCGCAGGGCAGCGACGACGGCCAAGGTGGCCGCGGCCGGGGCGATGCCCCGCAGGTCGAGGCCCCGTGCGGCCGTGAGCAGCTCGATCGCGACGACCCGCGTCAGCCCATCGATCGCACGCCGCAGTTTGCGTGCGGCCGACCAGCCCATGGCCACGTGGTCTTCTTGCATCGCGCTCGACGGAATCGAGTCGACGCTCGCGGGCACGGCGAGGCGCTTGAGCTCGCTCACGATGCCGGCTTGCGTGTATTGCGCGATCATGTGGCCCGAGTCAACGCCAGGGTCGTGGGCGAGAAACGGCGGGAGGCCCTGGTTGCGACTCGCGTCGAGGAAGCGGTCGGTGCGCCGCTCACTCATGCTCGCGAGGTCGGCCACGGCAATCGCGAGAAAGTCGAGCACGTAACCGAGGGGTGCGCCATGGAACGAGCCGTTCGACACCACACGGCCGTCGAGCGTCACGACGGGGTTGTCGACCGAGCTCGCGAGCTCGCGGTTCGCGACCATGGCCGCGTGCGCCATCGTGTCGCGCACGGCTCCGTGCACCTGGGGCGCGCAGCGCAGCGAGTAGGCGTCTTGCACGCGCTGGCAGTCGTCGTGCCCGTCGGTCACCGTGCGGTGGCTCGCGACGATGGGCGAACCGCTGAGCACGTTGCGCAGGTTCGCGGCGCTGGTCGCGATACCGGGGTGGGGGCGCAAGGTTTGCAGCTCCTCAGCGAACGGGCGATCAGAACCCAACAGGCCTTCGACACTCATGGCCGCGGCGAGGTCGGCTGTCGCCACGAGACGGTCGAGGTCGGTCAGGGCCAGAGCGAGCATCCCGAGCATGCCATCGGTGCCGTTGATCAGCGCGAGGCCTTCCTTTTCGCGCGGCTCGACCGGCTCGATGCCGGCGGTGGCCAGCGCTTGCGAGGCAGGCATGAGTTCGCCGCTCGCGTCGCGCACGGTGCCTTCGCCCATGATCGCGAGCGCGCAGTGCGCGAGGGGGGCGAGGTCGCCCGAGCATCCGAGGCTGCCGTACTCGCCGACGATCGGAGTGAGCCCTGCGTTGAGCACGGCCGCGTAGGTTTCGGCGACGAGGGGGCGCGCACCCGTGCGCGCGGTCGTGAGAGTCTGCAGGCGCAGCAGCATGGTGCCGCGCACGACCTCACGCTCGACCTCGGGGCCGCTGCTCGCGGCGTGCGAGCGCACGAGTGAGCGCTGCAGCTCGGCCCGCTTGGCCGGCGGAATGTGCGTCGTGGCGAGCGCACCAAACCCGGTCGAGACGCCGTAGTGCGGTTCAACGTCGTCAGCCAGCCCCTCGATGATCGCGCGCGTCACAGCCATCGCGGCGAGGGCGTCAGGGTCGATCACCACGCGCGCGTCGTGCCGCGCGACGGCGACGACCTCGTCAATCGTGAGGGGGCGAGTGCCGAGCGTGATCTGCATGCCCCTAGTGAACGCGTCACTCGCCTCGACCGCATCGGCCCGGCGCGATAATCTGTCTGAAATCACAGACAGGGGGTGGATGCTCGTGCCCGACGTTCCCGCCGCTCGCGCCGCCCTGCGCATCGTCACCCACCTCGCGCACCACAATGATCCGGTGCCGGCCTCGACCCTCGCGCGTGAGTTGGAGCTGCCGCGGTCAACCGTCTACCAATTGCTGCGCGTGCTGCAAGACGAGGGCTTTGTCGTGCACTACCCCGAGGCACGGGCTTACGGCTTGGGGGCTCTCGTCGCTGAGATCGGCGGCTCGGTGTTGAGCGCCAGCCGACTCGCTCGGCTCGGCGGGCCGCTGCTCGAGCGCCTCGTGCGCGCGGCCCCCGTTCCGGTCGTCGCGCAGTTGGCCGTGCTCGCGGGTAGTGATGTCTCGTATGTCGGCCAGTCCTCGGCGCCGCGCGCACCGACCACCGTCGTGCGCGTGGGCGTTCGCCTGCCCTCCCACCTCACGGCCACGGGCCGCGCGATGCTCGCCGCACTGCCCCCGGCGCAAGTGCGCGCGCTCTTCCCCCATCGCGATTCGCTGATCACCCGCCGCGGAGTCGGGCCGCGCACCTTGCCCGAGCTTGACCGCATTCTCGCCAACGCCCGCGAGGTCGGCGTCGCGAGTGAAGACGGCGACATCACGGCGGACTACGCCTCGGTCGCGGCCACCGCCATCGACCGCACGGGCTACCCGGCCGCGGCGCTCGGGCTCACCTACCGTGCAGAAGCAGTCAGCGCCGACCAGGTGAGTACCCTGGCCGGCGCTGTGCGTGAAGCGGCAGCTTCCCTTACGGCGCGGCTGCAGGGTCGGTCGTAGTCGCCAGCGGTCCGAACAAGGGCGCAAAGGGCGACTGAAGAGGGCCATTCACGGTCGCCGCGACGAACCGTGGGGGCCCATCGCCGGGGGCGCCCATTCACTACTCACGCGGAAAGCACACGCTCTGTCCATCGAGAGATGCGAAACCGTTAGACCCGACGCTGAACTGAATCGAGAGCCCGTCGGGCTGAAAGGCGACGACGTCGAACCCAAAATCGCCCGCGTCGCGTTGCTCCGCGCTGAAACCACGACTCTCGAGATGACGTTGCACTGCGTCCGCAGCCTCCTGGGCGGTAACCGACACAGTGCCCTCGGTGTCGATTTGCCAAGAGCCGCCCGGCTGACCATCAGGCTGAGTGCAGGCACCGGGGACCTGCAGCTGGTCGTCAGTGGACCATCCCTCCCCGATGATCGCTTGCATTGCCTCGCTCTCAGCGAGCAGGCCAGCCTTTGCCTCCTCTGCGGTCACCATCACGGAACCTCCTGTCTGCGCGCTCATCGCACAACCCCCAAGTCCCAGGCTCACGGTGATGATCACCACGAGCGCACCTTGTACCCAAAGCCGTCGCTTCATGTCCCTCCTCCGATTCTCGCGATCTGGTCGAGAGAGTTCGTACATCGATCCAGGTAACCCTGCTTGTCGCCGCTCGACATCGACTCCAGCAGCATGCCGTCGTCGTCGACATCCTCGGGAGCGTAGCTCCTCCCGGAGCTGAATCGCTCCGCGCCGAACGTCGTATCCAAGCGATCAAGGTTCCCCGAGGCGAACATTCCGATCGGCGCGATGTGGTCCTTGCCCGCCGGCGTGACGAACACCTGTCCCGTGACACGTCGAGATGGGTGACCGAATCGACAAGCTTTGCGACACCCGGTGATCCGAACATCACGAAGGCATCAGCGCTTGCCCCCGTCGAGAGAACGTAAGTCGGCATCTGAAAACCATACGAGTGGGCGAGCATCGCGGCGCTCGGGCTCACCTACCGTGCAGAAGCAGTCAGCGCCGACCAGGTGAGTACCCTGGCCGGCGCTGTGCGTGAAGCGGCAGCTTCCCTTACGGCGCGGCTGCAGGGTCGGTCGTAGCCGCCTCAGCTTCGGGCTCGTCGCCGTCGAAGTGATCCTTGATGTCACCCACGACGCCCTGCGCCTTCTCGGCCGCGTCGCCCGCGAACTCCTTTACGTCGCCCGCGAACTCCTTGGCGTTATCTGCCACGTCTCCCGCGACATCCTTCGCCTTCTCGGCAACGTCGCCCGCGATGTCTTTGGCCTTGTCAACGATGTCGTCGATACCCACAGTTGGTCCTTCCTGACGGTCGGGAGCATCCCGCCGCCCCCACCATTGTGGCGAAAGACGCGACCGGGCAGAAGAGCCACCGCGACACACCCAGCAACAGCAAAGCGGGGCCGCACCCGTCGGTGCGACCCCGCTTGACAGTGAGTCAGAAGACTACTTGAGGATCTTCGTGACCGTGCCGGCGCCAACGGTGCGGCCACCCTCACGGATGGCGAAGCCGAGGCCCTCTTCCATGGCGATGGGCTGGATCAGCTCAACGACCATGTCGGTGGTGTCGCCGGGCATGACCATCTCGGTGCCCTCGGGCAGCGAGATGACGCCGGTGACGTCGGTGGTGCGGAAGTAGAACTGCGGGCGGTAGTTCGTGTAGAACGGGTTGTGACGGCCACCCTCGTCCTTCGAGAGGATGTACGCGGTGCCCTCGAAGTTCGTGTGCGGCATGACCGAACCCGGCTTGACGACAACCTGGCCGCGCTCGACGTCTTCGCGCTTGGTGCCGCGAAG
Organism: Actinomycetota bacterium; assembly: GCA_013297625.1. Lineage (GTDB taxonomy): Bacteria > Actinomycetota > Actinomycetes > Actinomycetales > Microbacteriaceae > Microcella. Next base: position 14,011 of record JAAFHT010000016.1, read on the forward strand.
GAGCAGACCACAGTTCTCGCCGGCCCAGGCCTCGTCGAGCTGCTTGTGGAACATCTCGATACCCGTGACGATGGTCTTCTGCGTCGGACGGATGCCGACGATCTCGACCTCGGAGTTGATCGCGAGGGTGCCGCGCTCGGCGCGACCCGTCACAACCGTGCCACGGCCGGTGATCGTGAAGACGTCCTCGATGGGCATGAGGAACGGCTTGTCCTTGTCGCGCACCGGGTCCGGCACCGACTCGTCGACGGCGTCCATGAGGTCGAGGATGGACTGCGTCCACTTCTCGTCACCCTCGAGAGCCTTGAGGCCCGAGACGCGCACAACGGGAGCGTTGTCGCCGTCGAAGCCCTGGCTCGAGAGCAGCTCGCGAACCTCGATCTCGACGAGCTCGAGGATCTCTTCGTCGTCGACCATGTCGCTCTTGTTGAGGGCGACGAGCAGGTAGGGCACGCCGACCTGCTTGGCGAGGAGCACGTGCTCACGCGTCTGAGCCATCGGGCCGTCGGTCGCCGCAACCACGAGGATCGCGCCGTCCATCTGAGCAGCACCGGTGATCATGTTCTTGATGTAGTCAGCGTGGCCCGGGGCGTCGACGTGCGCGTAGTGGCGCTTCGGCGTCTCGTACTCAACGTGCGAGATGTTGATGGTGATACCGCGCTGACGCTCTTCGGGAGCCGAGTCGATCGACGCGAAGTCGCGCTGAACGTTGGTCGCCGACGGGAACTTGTCGGCAAGCACCTTCGAGATGGCAGCGGTGAGCGTGGTCTTGCCGTGGTCGACGTGACCGATGGTTCCGATGTTGACGTGCGGCTTGCTCCGCTCGAACTTGGCCTTAGCCACTGTGGGTCCTCCTCAGGACTTGGTGCTCAGCATCCGGTGAGACGCCGCGCGGTTTGGTGTGTATGTATCGTACTCAGGCTCGGCGAGCCCTCGCAGGTCGGGCGATTACTCGCCCTTGTTCTTCTGGACGATCTCGTCGGCGACGGCCTTCGGGACCTCCGCGTAGCTGTCGAACGACATCGAGTAGACGGCGCGCCCGGAGGTCTTCGACCGAAGGTCTCCGACGTACCCGAACATTTCAGACAGCGGCACGAGGGCGCGGACAACCTTCACGCCCGTCGCGTCGTCCATCGACTGGATCTGACCACGACGAGAGTTCAGGTCGCCGATGACGTCGCCCATGTACTCCTCGGGGGTGCGCACCTCGACCGCCATGAGCGGCTCGAGAAGCACGGGGTTCGCCTTGCGCGCGGCCTCCTTGAAGGCCATCGAGCCGGCGATCTTGAACGCCATTTCTGACGAGTCAACGTCGTGCGAGGCGCCATCGATGAGCGTCGCCTTGACGCCCACCGTCGGGAAGCCCGCGAGCACGCCGACCTGCATGGCGTCTTGGATGCCCGCGTCGACCGAAGGGATGTACTCGCGCGGAACGCGACCACCCGTGACAGCGTTGACGAACTCGTAGCTCGTCTCGGGAGTCACCTCAAGCGGCTCGAGGCTGATCTGGATCTTGGCGAACTGACCCGAACCACCCGTCTGCTTCTTGTGGGTGTAGTCGTACTTCTCGATCGTCTTCTTGATCGTCTCGCGGTAGGCCACCTGGGGCTTGCCGACGTTGGCCTCGACGTTGAACTCGCGCTTCATGCGGTCAACCAAGATGTCGAGGTGCAACTCGCCCATGCCCTTGATAACGGTCTGACCGGTTTCGATGTTCTGCTCGGTGCGGAACGTCGGGTCTTCTTCGGCGAGCTTCTGGATGGCCGTTCCGAGCTTCTCCTGGTCGGCCTTGGTCTTCGGCTCGATGGCCACCTCGATCACGGGCTCGGGGAAGGTCATCGACTCGAGCACGACCGGGTTGTTCGGGTCGCACAGCGTGTCACCCGTGGTCGTGTCTTTCAGACCGATGACCGCGTAAATGTGGCCAGCGGTGACCGAGTCGACCGGGTTCTCTTTGTTGGCGTGCATCTGGAAGATCTTGCCGATGCGCTCTTTCTTGCCCTTCGTCGAGTTGACGATCTGGGCGCCCGACTCGATCGATCCCGAGTAGACGCGCACGTAGGTCAAGCGGCCAAAGAAGGGGTGCACCGCAACCTTGAACGCGAGCGCAGCGAAGGGCTCTTTCGCGTCAGGCTTGCGAATGATCTCTTTCTCTTCGTCACGCGGGTCGTGCGCAACCGTGGCCGGAACATCCAGCGGGCTCGGCAGGTAGTCAACGACAGCGTCGAGCATGGGCTGCACGCCGCGGTTCTTGAACGCCGAGCCACACAGCACCGGGTAGATCTCGCTGTTGACGGTGAGCTTGCGAATCGCGGCCTTAATCTCGGCAACGGTCAGCTCTTCGCCACCGAAGTACTTCTCCATGAGCGCATCGTCGGTCTCAGCGACCGTCTCGAGCAACGTGGTGCGGTACTCGTTGGCCTTGTCGACGAGGTCGGCCGGAATGGGCTCGATGTCGTACTTTGCACCCATCTCAACGTCACCCTTGGCGTCGCCGCGCCACGTGAGGGCGCGCATCTCGACGAGGTCGACAACACCCTCGAAGGTGTTCTCAAAACCGATGGGCAGCTGAATGACGAGCGGCTTGGCGCCGAGGCGCTTCACGATCGTGTCAACGGTGAAGTAGAAGTCAGCGCCGAGCTTGTCCATCTTGTTGACGAAGCAAATGCGCGGCACGTCGTACTTGTCGGCCTGACGCCACACGGTCTCTGACTGGGGCTCAACGCCCTCTTTGCCATCGAAGACCGCAACGGCACCGTCGAGCACGCGAAGCGAGCGCTCGACCTCGACCGTGAAGTCGACGTGGCCGGGGGTGTCGATGATGTTGATCTGGTGCTTGTTCCAGAAACACGTGGTGGCAGCCGACGTGATCGTGATGCCGCGCTCTTGCTCCTGCGCCATCCAGTCCATCGTGGCAGCGCCGTCGTGAACCTCACCGATCTTGTGCGTGATGCCCGTGTAGAACAGGATGCGCTCGGTCGTGGTGGTCTTGCCGGCGTCGATGTGCGCCATGATGCCGATGTTGCGGACCTTGTTGAGGTCGGTGAGCACGTCCTGTGCCACAGCGGTGTCCTTACGTTAGGGAGCGAAATGTGTGTCTTGGCTGCCGGATGGTGTCGGCCCGGGACGGGCCGCCACCGGCCTGCGCAGCGGGGGCCAGAAATGGCCCCCGCCTCATGCGCAGTCCGGCCTTCGAACGCACTGCCGCTGGGAAGCCGAAGGCTTACCAGCGGTAGTGCGCGAAGGCCTTGTTGCTCTCGGCCATCTTGTGCGTGTCTTCGCGACGCTTCACGGCGGCACCCAGGCCGTTGGATGCGTCGAGAATCTCGTTCATGAGGCGCTCGGTCATGGTCTTCTCGCGACGCGCCTTGGCGTAGCTCGTCAGCCAACGCAGCGCGAGGGTGTTCGCGCGGTGCGGCTTGACCTCAACCGGAACCTGGTAGGTCGAGCCACCGACACGACGCGACCGCACCTCGAGGGTGGGGCGCACGTTGTCGAGGGCCTTCTTGAGCGTGGCAACAGCGTCTTGGCCGTTCTTGGCAGCGACGCCTTCGAGTGCACCGTAGACGATGCGCTCGGCGAGGCCCTTTTTGCCATCGAGCAAGATCTTGTTGACGAGCTGGCTCACGATCGGAGCGCCGTAAACCGGGTCGGCAACGACGGGGCGCTTGGGTGCTGGTCCTTTACGAGGCATTACTTCTTGTCCATCTTCGCTCCGTAGCGGCTACGCGCTTGCTTCCGGTTCTTGACCGCCTGGGTGTCGAGCGCGCCGCGCACAATCTTGTAGCGCACACCGGGCAGGTCTTTCACACGACCGCCACGCACGAGCACCATCGAGTGCTCCTGCAGGTTGTGGCCCTCGCCGGGAATGTAGGCGGTGACCTCAGTGCCGTTGCTGAGCTTGACGCGAGCGACCTTGCGCAGAGCCGAGTTCGGCTTCTTGGGGGTCGTCGTGTAAACGCGCGTGCACACGCCGCGCTGCTGGGGGTTGGCCTTGAGGGCCGGTGCCTTGGTCTTGGAGACCTTCGGCGTGCGGCCCTTGCGGACCAGCTGCTGAATAGTGGGCAAAAGTGCTCCTTGTGAATGCTGCACGGTGACAGCGGTTGCGGTTGGATGTCCCCGCTCGAAGCTTGCGCCTCGACCGGGCTCACGCGAATCCGACGATTTCGCCGAGCAAGCTCAACGACGACGAATATGCCGTGGGGGTGTCGGCTCACCCGCCGAAGCGAGAGAAAACCCAGTGACCCTCTGTGCGAACTCGAGCTGCGACTGGGGCTCCGCTTTCGCGGCACACCACAGACGCGTGCCTAAGCACACACCTGCCCAAGAATAGACCTCGCGCGCGACGCGGTCAAACGGCGGTGGTGCCGCCCACGGTTGCGCGGTGCTCGGCGAGCTCGCGCTCATAGCTCGCCCGCGCCTCGACGTTGCGCGCTCGGGCAGTGCGGCCTCGACGCGAAACGATTCCGCCGACCCAAATGGGAACTTCGCGCGCAGCGATCGCGGCGGCGAACCCGAGCGGGTTGGTGAGTTGCTGAACCACGATCGCGGAGACCTCGGCGGCCGAGCCGCCGACAGCGCCCGCCGCGATGATGGCCGCGCCGACGAAGCCGACCCACACCACGACGGCGACGATGAATCCGCCCAGAACGTGCGCCCACCATCCGGCGCGGTTCACGATCACGACGAGTAGCAGGTACGACAAGAAGAACACGATGACCGGAAGCCAGTAGGCCGGCGCCGAGAGCGACGACACAACCTCTTGCAGCGAAATGCCACGAACAGCGATCGCGATGACGGCCACGAGGGCCGCGTAGACCGCGGCGAAGACTCCCGTGCTGAACACAGCAACCAGCGCGCCCACCCCGCGCGCACCACGCTTCTTCGGGGGCTGCGGAGCGGTGACGAAAACGACCGTCGGCTGAGCAGACTCGGCCGCAGCGCCCGCCGGCGCGCTCGCATCTGCTTCGGGAGCCGGGCTTGGCTCGGCGGCCGCCCGGTCGTCGACCGGTGTCTGTGTCACGTTCTTTGAAGTCGGTTCGGGAACTGACTCGGGTGCAGATGATGTGGCCATGACGCGTCCTTTCACCGGGAATGCGAACGCGCCACCCTACCAAGGTGCGGTTTCGGGATGCCCATCGCGGGCATCCCAAAACCTCCACCTACGGCGTGGGAGTAGGAGTGGGTGTTGGCGGCCCCGAGTCGGTCGGCACCGGAGTGGGCGTCGGATCGGGTTCGGGCTCCGGCTCAGGTTCGGGCGCCGGATTCACTAGGTCGTCACCGCTCACGACATACATGACCATCGAGAACGTGATCGTTCCTGAGCCGTCACCGCTTGTCGTGTAGTCGCCGCTGGACACGATGGAGAACCGAGGTGATTTCTGCAACGCTTCGATGTAATCCAAGATCGACGACAGAGGCCCGGTAACGGTCACCGCGACGGGCACGCCCAGCAGTGAACCGGCGGGCAGGATGCCCTCCCCGTCAATTTCGGGTGCGGGAGGCTGTGCGTCCGCTTCGAGCACCAGTGGCGTAGTCGGGGCCGGCTCGTTGATCTGGATGTTCTGCAGGCCGAGACCGGCCGAGAGCAAGCGGATGAGCAGCTCTTCGATAGCGTCGTCGTATTGCGCGGCGGTCGGAAACTCTTCGCGCAAGCCCTCGAGTTCAACGAGCAACTCGTCGAGGTTCTCGAAGTCAGACTGCAACTGGGCGATCGCAGCACGCGCGACATCATTCTGCGCTTGCACGTTTCGACGTTCAGTTTCGAACCGAGCGGCATCGGCAAGCCGCGGAGAGATGCCCAAGAACCACCCGAGTGCAACCACGGCAATCATGATGAGCACCGCGGCGAAGGTCCAGATTCGAGTTGTTGCCGTGGTCATTCGGTCACCTCATCCACACCAAAGCGCTGCGCGAGAGCCAGGTCATTCAGGTTGATCGTCACGGCCGTCTTGTAGCCGCTCTCTTGGAAAGTGACCGAATCAATGCTCGCGTCGGCGAAAGTCTCGATCTTCTCCCACGCGCGATACCACGTCTGGGGCGTGGGTACCTCGGCAGTCGAGATCACTATGCGAATCGTCGCCGTGCGCGGAGCACGGAGCGGACCGGTCACACCCAAGGCCGGCTGGGCGGGCGCATCAGACTGAAACGTGAGCGTATCCACAAGTTCGTCGGCGCTCAATACGGCCAAGTACGGCGTCAACGATTCGCGCCACAAGACCTCAACGGTACCCAGTTGGGCTCGAACATCCGTGATCGACTGCAGCTGACCGCGCACTTGCGTCACCTCAGCGAACTCCAACTGAGTTACGAGCAATTGCTCGGTGATAGTGCGCTCAGCAGCGAGCTGCGCTTCAGACGCCGTGGCAATGAAGGTTGACCCAACAATGCCGGCGACGGTCAGCGCAATGACGGCGATGACCGCTGTCACGAGTCCACGACGACGCCCGCGCTCTTTCTTCTGCAGGGCCACTTCGGGCGGCATGAGGTGTGCACGAGGCACACCGCCGTAGACGAGCGCCCCTGTCTCGCGGCCATCTCGACGACTCATGCTGCGCTCCCGACGGCTAGACCGATCGCGGTAATCCACGTCTGCATTTGCTCATTGCTGTCGTGGCCGCGCATCGACCGCGCGACCGAGACACCTGCGGTGGGGTTCACCGGAACGACAGAAATACGCGTCGACTCGGCGAGCGCGCTGGCGAGCCCGCGCAGCCGAGTGGCACCGCCCGCTACCGACAAGTGATCGAACGCCACACCCGTGCGCACTCCCGCAAAGTACGCGAGGGTGTTGCGCACCGCCGTGAGCAACTCGCTCGTCGACTCGTGAATCACCTCGGCGGCCAGTCGCTCTTCATCGGTACTGCCCGCACCCGTCAGCCCCAAGTCGCGCTTGAGGGCTTCGGCCCGCTCGCGCGGCACCGAGAGTCGCGTCATGATGGCGCGCGTCGCGTCGTCACCGCCAGCGGGAACAATGCGCACGAAAAGCGGAACACCGGCTTGAACGATGACGATCGAGGTCGCATTCGCCCCGATGTTCATGTGCACCGCGAATCCGCTCGTCGGGCTCGACAGGGTGTGCACGCGGGTCATGGCGAAGGGCAGCAGATCCATGCTCACGGGAGTGAGGCCCGCCAGCGTCGCCGCCGTGACATTGACGCTCACCGCCTGCTTGAAGGCAGCAACCAACAGCCCATTCACGATGGGCCCCGATTCGTTCTGCCCTTCCCCGATCGGGTAGTAGTCAAGAACGGCATCACTCACTGGCACGGGGAGTAGTTCTTGAACCTGGTACGGGAGCGACTCTTTGATCTGAGCGAGAGGGATGCGCGGCACGGCGAAGTCGCGCACGATGACGCTCTGCCCGCCAATGCCGAGGGCGACCTCTTTCGAGCGAAAGCCCCCCGCCGACCACAGTCGCTTGAATGCCGACGCTACGGTGTGCACCTCGAGAATCTCGCCCCGCTTCACCGAACCCTCGGGCAGCGGCACTTCGTGGGCGCGAAGCAGAGTCGGCCGCGCTTTCGATGCGTCGTCGATCTCGACGGCGCGCAGAAACGAGCTGCCGATGTCGACACCTACTACTCCGCCAGCCATGTGTTTCTCCTCAGTTCAGTCCGAATAGGGCGAGGTAGCCTCGCGCAATCGGTTCGCCCAGCAGTATTCCTACCCAGGCCCCTCCCAGCATCCACGGCCCGAAGGGTATTCCTGTGTTGCGACTCGCCCGTCGTGCCACGATCAGCGCAACGCCGACCACGCCACCCAGAATGAAGGCCGCGAGGGCGCCCACGGCGAGAGCAGCCCAGCCATACCAGCCGAGCATCAGGCCGATGACGCCCGCAAGCTTAACGTCGCCCATTCCCATGCCGCGCGGAGAGATAAGCGCGAGAGCCAAATACACCGCGAACAGGATGCCCGCACCCGCGGCAGCGCGAGCCGCCGACTCCAGATCACCCGCCGCAATCGCGGCTGCGGCAAGCAGAGCGGCGAGCACGGGGTAGGCGGGCAACACGATGGCGTCGGGCAAGCGGTGCGTGTCGAGGTCGATGGCGGTGAGGGCGATCGAGATCGACGCGAAGTAGAACAGGGCCGTGGTCACGAGGAGCACCGCGAGGGCATCCGGCATCGTGGTCGTTGCCAGGAGAGCCGGCAACTGAACGATAGCGATCGCCGCGAAGGCCAGAGCGGTCGCAAGTTCAATCAGGGGGTAGCGAATGGAGAACGGCGCCGCGCAATCGCGGCACCGGCCCCGAAGCACCAGCCACGAAACGATCGGAATGTTGTCGTAGGGCCGCACCGGAGCCGCGCATGCCGCGCACGCGCTGGGCGGGCGCACGATCGACACCCCGAGTGGCACACGGTGAATCACCACGTTCAAGAACGAGCCGATGGCGGCGCCAAACACGCCGACGAGCGTCGGCACAACGATGGTCACGCGCGAGCCGGTTACGCGGGTGGGTCGATGTCGGTGTATGCGACCAGCGCGCCGGGGTGTCCGGGCGTGGCGGGCCCGCCGACCGCACCTTCTCCGCCGGGGCCGCCCGCACCATTACCCAGGTCGAACCCGGGAATACCGATCGGCACGTAGGTCAACTCACTGTTGTTGGAGAACGTGACTCGGCCGCTGTAGTACTGACCTCGCCACGCGAGCTGGTTGCTGTTCTGCACGGTGCACGGGCTGTAGATCAAGATGGCGACGGCATCGATGGTTTCGTTGCGGTTGTTGATGTCGAAGCGGCCGCACCCGGTCGTCGTCGGTCGATTATCGGCAACCGTGTCGGGCGTGATGAACCGCAGGGCGCGGTCGAAGTTGCCAACCGAGGCGACGGTGAAGTTCTCGAGGTTGACCGTGCGCGGCATGATGAACGTCAGGTCGGTGCGCATCGACATCACAAGGTTGGCGCTCGATGAGAACACGACCGACGTGCACCCCCGCATGTCGATGACCGTAGGGGTGGTGTAGGTACTGAAGGCGAGAACCTGGGCGTTGGTTCTCGTGCGGTTGTCAATCGTGCAGGGGCCGGTGTAGGTGCGCACGGTCCAGCCCAGGGTCTGCCAGTTGGCGGCGACGTAGTTGACGTCAATCCATCGGGGCGGGGTGGGGGCGACGACGTCGTTGCGGAAGTAAAACACAGGGTTCGCACCCGTCGTCCGCGCCACCGAACACGCGTCGCCCGCGGCATCCCAGCCCGTTGCGCCGGTGGTGCAGCGCTGGCCCCAGCTGTCGATTTCTCCGCGGGCATACACGCCACCCGAGATTCTGGTGCTCGGGTCAATGCGCGTGATGCCCGTTCCGGCCGCGATCACATCGCCGCCGATGGTCTTGTTGCCCTGCAGCCCGACGGTTCCGGAGGCCCACACATTGCCGCCAGCACTGCACGTGTTGTCGAGCTGGATGTTGCCGTTCGCGGCAACGATGTCGCCTTGGACGTAAACGCTGTTGCTGCACAAGATGTTGCCTTCGGCAACGATCACGTTGGCCGAGTTGCCGTTAAACGAGAGCAACTCAAGGCTGTTCGAGAGACCAGGCGTGCCGTAGCTGAACACCGCGGCACCCGTGACGGCCTCGGAGTTCGCTCCGGGCGTCCAGACATACACCGCCTGCACTGCTGACTCATCGCCGGCCGACGCAGACTCGGCGACACCGGTGTCAGCCGCGAAGCCCGTTGACTGAATGCGAATCTGGGTAGTGGCCCCGTCGGGACAACCGGGCGTCCACGCGGCGCCGGCGTTGGTGCGGTGCGCAACGTTCGCGATGAAGAAGGGGTTAGCCGCGGCAGTTCCGGTCAACGTGGGGTCAACGGCACCCTGTGTCACGGTGAGCTCTCCCGTGCCCGGGCAGTCGTCGGCGAACAACTCGGCGAGCATCGCATCGACACCCGCTTCGGCTGCGGCGTTCGACTGCACACCCGCACGGGTGAGCGAGGTGTAGCTCAACGCATCTACGGTGGCGCCGGTAACGGTCATGGTGACCATCGAGGTGACCGCAATCAAGCCGACAACCGCGATCATGGCGTTGCCACGATCGTCTCGGCTCGCAGCACGGAGAACCCCCGTGGGGCGAACAGCACGTGTCAGAAACATGTCGGGCTCACATTCGATTGCGGTGCACGGCCGGTCACGGTCGTGATGAAGAGCGAGCTGACTCCTGCTCCCCCGTCAACAGAGAAGCTTACGGCCATGCCGCGTGTTCCATCCAGGGCGAAAACCGGAACAGTGGTGCCCGAGTTGTCGACGATGGGCGCAACTCCTGAACTAATCGCAGTCCAGTCTGAACTGACCGACCCCGGGGCCGGCGGAACGATTGCGACGGCGCTTGAGCGCTCAAAGATCGTGCCGACCTCGTTGTCGTAGAACCAAGCCTGGCACCGAGCCGTGCCGCCAGCCGTCGTTCGCGCAATGGCGAAAACGGAGGCGCCATCGGCGTCAGGATCGATCGACACAGCGGTCGAGTTGCGAACCGTTTCTTCGATCACGTTCACGACCAGTTGACCGTCAGTTGTCGACCCGGTGACGTCTCGGACCGTGCGGTCGGCGGTGAGGGCACTGACGATGATGCTGCCGACAACGGTCAACACGACGGCAAAGAGCGACATGGCGACGAGTAACTCTATGAGCGAGAAGCCGCGATCATTAGCGTGAGGCCGGATCATGGCGTGCCCGTCAAGAAGATTTGCGTGCGGGCATCGGCAAGAACCGACTCATCAGCGTTGTTGATCGCGATGACCGTCACGGTGATGGCGCTCCCAGCGGTGCAGTTGGCCACGGTCGGAACCGTTGTGGTGACGGTGATGGTGACACCTTGCGCGTCGACCTCTTGAGTCGTGGCGTTGAGAAGCTGGGCCGCTGCACAGTCGGCCGCACCCCGCGAGCGAGCATCATCGATCGCCTGAGATACGAGCCTGGTCGCGGTTGCCGAGGTTGAGTTGAGCTCTGAGGCGCGGAGCGCAGAGACGATAACCGGAATGAAGGCGATGGCCAGAAGGGAAATCAAGAACATCGAGATAACGATCTCGATCAGACCAATGCCGGCATCGGCAGGTGTGGAGCGCGCGGCATCACGGCGAGAGCGGTTGCGCTCTATCGTCATGATCCCCCCGATCGCTCGTGCATATGAACTTGGTGGAGCTAGGTGAAGCGAGTTCTTGCGAAAACCGTACAGTGGGGCCGTCGGCTTCGACGACCCCACTGACGGTTTCAGTGATGCGGACTACCGGTTACGGCGCCGCGCAGGCCTGCGGGGCCGGGCCCGCCGCGCCGCTACCGACGCTAAAGACGGTGCCGCTTGCGCTGGTCGCCTGGAGGCAGAACGTGCGACCACCGGTAATGATGGACACGCTTGCCGGGAAGCCGAGGTCGGTGAGCGCCGTCGGAGCAGAACCTGCGGCAACAGGCGACGGGCCGTTGGGGCTCGCGACGAGCGAGCTCACGACAGCGACCTTGGCGGTCGCGAGGTCGGAGATAGCCGCCGAGTTCTGCGCCTGCGCCTGCTGGCCGAGGAAGACCGGCACAGCGATGGCGGCGAGGATGCCGATGATGATGACGACAACGAGAAGCTCGATCAGGGTGAAGCCCTTGTCGTTCTTCTCGATGCGGTTGAGGCGGTTCTCAAGAGCGGTACGAATGGACATGTGTCCGTTTCCTTTCCCATCAAATGAAGGTTGATAGGTGGGCCCCCCACGGAACATGAAACCGGCCCCCCACTGGGTAATTCTGTATCCCTGCCCTACGCCATGGCATCCCCATTGCGGGGGGCACCCCGGCGTGTCGTCTAGATCTGGTTAAAGATGTCGAAGATGGGCAAGTAGAGCGCCACGATCATGCCGCCGAGAATGACGCCGAGGAAGGCGATCATCAGCGGCTCGATGAGCGAGGTCAAAGCTTCGGTCGTGCTTTGTACTTCGCTGTCATAGAAGTCGGCGATCTTTTCGAGCATCGTCTCGAGGGCACCCGAGTCTTCACCGACGGCAATCATCTGCGTCACCATGCTCGGAAAAATCGGCTGAAGCGCGAGCGGTGCGGCGATCGTTCGACCCTGTCGCACAGAGTCTTGCACCGCTTGCACCGATTGCTCGATCTGCCAGTTGCCCGAGGTAGAGCCCACGATCGAGAGGGCCTGCAGAATCGGAACGCCCGAGCCGATCATGGTTCCGAAGTTGCGCGTGAAACGGGCGATAGCGATCTTCTTGAAGAGGTCACCAAAGACCGGCATCTTGAGCAAGAGAGGTTCCCACACCGACCGAAACTTCGGAGTGTGACGATTCGCCCGCCACCAGATGGTGCCCACTATTGCGCCGATCACGACGACCGGACCGAGCCACACCATGTTTTGTGAGATAACGACAAGGATGCGCGTCGGAACCGGCAACTCGCCACCGAGGTCAGCGAAGAGATCTTCGAAGACGGGAACGATGAACAAGATCATGCCGACGACGGCCAAGAGCGCCATGATCAGCACGACAACGGGATACGTCAAGGCCGACTTGATCGTCGCCTTGAGCTCGACCTCTTTCTCGTAGTTCTTTGCAACCGAGTCGAGCGAAGTCTCGAGGAAGCCGCCCACCTCGCCCGCGCGCACGAGGTTGAGGAAGATCGGAGGAAACTCTCGCGGGTGCTTCGCGAGCGCGTCAGAGAACGTGCTTCCGCCTTCGACGGAACCGCGGACATCATCGAGCGTCGATGCGAGCTTCGGGTTCTCCGACTGATCAGCGAGGATCGTGAGTGCCTTGAGCAGCGGAAGGCCGGCGCCGATCATGGTCGCGAGCTGACGGCTCATGACCGAGAGATCTTTGATCGAGACCTTCTTGTCGAAGATTCCGCCCATGGAGAGGTCGCGGTTGAGCCCGGTGCCGGCGGCAACTTGCTTGATCGAGACGGGAGCGATGCCCATGGTGCGCAAGCGTGCGACGACGGACGACTCGCCCGTAGCATCCACCCGCCCCTTGACGAGCTTGCCGCTCGAGTCGCGGCCTGTGTACTCGAATGTGAGGGTGGCAGCCACTATCGGGTTCCTCCGAATCCGTCAGTGAAGGGCGTGGGGGCGGCTCCGGCAGGCGCTCCGGTGCGGTGAACCAAGCGGTTGAAGTTCTCGGGTTCTTGCATTTTCGCTTGGGCGGCTTCGTAGCTCACCATGTGGCTGTTGACGAGGTCGGCAAGGTGTTGGTCCATCGTGTGCATGCCTGCCTCGCGCCCGGCTTGCAGCGCTGAAGGGATCTGGTAGGTCTTTCCTTCGCGGATCAGGTTGGCAATAGCGCCCGTGGTCATCATGATCTCGGTTGCAATGATTCGACCTTGGCCCGAGGCGCGGGGCAGCAGGGTTTGACACACCACACCCTGCAGCGTGAGCGCGAGCTGCGAGCGCACCTGGGTCTGCTGGTGCGGGGGGAAGACATCGATGATGCGGTCGACGGTTTGAGCGGCCGACTGCGTGTGCAAGGTCGCGAAGACGAGGTGACCCGTCTCGGCGGCGGTCAACGCGGTAGAGATCGTTTCGAGGTCACGAAGCTCGCCGATGAGGATGACGTCAGGGTCTTGACGCAACACCCGACGGAGCGCGTCGGCGAACGAGTGCGTGTCGCTGCCCACCTCGCGTTGATTGACGAGCGCTCGCTGGTTGTGGTGCACGAACTCGATCGGGTCTTCAATCGTGACGATGTGATCGGCGCGCGACTTGTTGACGAGGTCAATCAAGGCTGCGAGGGTTGTCGACTTTCCCGAACCGGTTGGCCCCGTCACGAGCACAAGCCCGCGCGGCAGCGTGGCGAACTTTGACACGACGCTCGGCACGCCCAACTGCTTGAGCGACTTGATCTCGGTGGGAATGAGACGGAAAGCGCCCGCCATCGCCTCGCGGTCTTTGAAGATGTTGACGCGGAAGCGGTCACCACCCCGCGGGCTGATCGCGATGTCAAGTTCCCACTCGGTGAGAAAGCTCTCGCGCTGGCGGGGCGTCATGATGCTGTGCAAGATCGCCGTGACCTCAGCGCGGCTCCACACCATCGAGTTCGCCGCCGGGCGCAACTCGCCGTCGATGCGAATCATGGGCGGGGCATCCCCCGCCACATGGAGGTCAGAAGCACCGCGAGCGACCACGTCATCGAGCGCTGCGAGCAGAGCCGGGTGGATTCCGGCCATGACGCCTCCTGCGACGGCGGGAGGCGGCGGAGCAAGCACGGGAACGAGGCCGGCGGGCGGTGCTCCGGGCTCAGGCGCAGCGATCGGTTGCTGGCCCACCGGTGGGGGCGGGCTCAGGTGCGCCATCTCGGCCGAGAAGTCGGGGAGCGACGCCGAGGGGCTCGGAAGAGGAGGCACCGCCATCGGCGACGAGAGCGAGGCGGCGTTCGCAGCCGCAACGGCTGAACTTTCGTCGGCGGTCACCGACCAGACGCGGCGTGTGCCCGGGCTAGCGCTGTCGGCCGGCAATCCGAGTCCTAGCGAGTCGGTCATGGTCTTCCCCTCGTTCTTGCGTGGTGCGAGTGCGATGCCCAACGGCCCTGCCATGCGATTGTTGCGCGGCCTCGCCCCCTAACGGTGCCGCGACAGTTGCCGCGTGTCGTCAGGCAACCACGCGCAGAACCTCTTCGATCGACGTCAGACCCGCACGTACTTTTGCCCAGCCGTCTTGCCGCAGAGTCAGCATGCCCTGTGCCGTGGCGGTGTGCATAATCTCAACACTCGATGCCCGCGAGACCGCGAGCCGTTCGATCTCTTCGCTCACCATCATGACCTCGTGCAAGGCCAAGCGGCCGCGGTAGCCGGTGCCCGAGCACGCTGAACAGCCGACCGCGTGATAGAACCGCGGGCTGAACTCGTCTTCACGTCGCCCGAAGCCCAAGTGATCGAGATGCGTCATGTCGTACTCCTGCAACTGCTTGCAGCGGTCGCAGAGCTTGCGGGCGAGACGCTGAGCGACGACACAGTCAAGGGCAGAGCCCACGAGGAACGGCTCGATATCCATTTCGATAAGTCGAGTGATCGCGCTGGGTGCATCGTTCGTGTGCAGGGTCGACAGCACGAGGTGACCCGTCAGTGACGCCTCGATGGCGATCTGAGCGGTCTCTTGGTCGCGAATCTCACCAATGAGCACAACGTCAGGGTCAGAACGAAGGATGCTGCGCAGGGCGCTCGCAAAGGTCAAGCCCGCCTTCGGGTTGACCTGCACCTGGTTGATGCCGACCATGCGGTATTCGACCGGGTCTTCAACCGTGATGACGTTGATCTCGGGTCGAGCGACCGCGTGCAAGGTCGTGTAGAGCGTCGTCGACTTACCAGAGCCGGTCGGCCCGGTGACGAGAATCATGCCGTAAGGCTTGGTGTACGAGTTGCGGTAGACCGTCAGGTTGCGGTCGAGCATGCCGAGGTCGCCAATGTCACGACGCGTCGCATTGTTGTCGAGAATACGCATGACGACCTTTTCGCCCCACACGGTCGGCAGGGTGGCCACGCGCAAGTCGATCACTTCGCCGCCGTGCTGCACCGACATGCGGCCGTCTTGCGGGCGACGCCGCTCAGCGATGTTGATGTCGCTCATGATCTTCAGTCGCGAGATCACGCCGTTCTGGATGTTCTTGGGGGCCTGCTGCACATCGTGCAGAACACCGTCGATGCGGTATCGCACACGCATCTCAAACTCACCCGGTTCGATGTGAATGTCAGATGCAAGGTCTTGAATCGCCTGGCCGATGATGAGGTTGACGAAGCGAACGATCGGCGCATCGTCGGCATCGGCTTCGCGCAAAGCCAGTTCGTCGACCTTGCTCGGCGCCGACTCTTCTTGAATCGCGGTCGAGAGGTCGCTCAGCTCGTTGTCGGCGCGGTGCAAGCGGTTGATGGCTGCAGTGAGGTCATTGCGTTCGGCGACGACAGCGACAACGTGCATGCGCGTAAGGGCTCGCACGTCGTCCATGGCCAGAACGTCGCCCGGTTCAACCATGGCAAGAGTGATGGTCGTCGGCGTGGCATGGATGGGCAGGATGTTGTGCCGCCGGCACAGCTGCGCCGGAACGAGCGCCACCGCAGTGCGGTCGACCGGGTACTCGGCTAGCTCAACGAACGAAAGCCCAGCAACCTCAGCCTTGGCCGACGCAACCTGGGAGGGAGTGACGAGTCCGCGCTCGACAAAATCGCCGACGACGACCTCGTCGCCTTCTTCACGAAGCTTGTCGAGAGTCTCGATCGGCAGTAGCCCACGAATGATGAGCACTTCACTGACGGAAACCACAGCAGATCCCTCCCCCCTGGACGCACGCGGCCCGACAATGGGTCGCTTGCACGGACTGCCTGACCGTTACGGTACGACACGCCGTGGTTCTGACAATAGTCCCGCATTCGGGGGTAGTCCACACCAGTCACACTGTTAACACACGCCCCACAAAGACGACAGGGCCCTCACCGTGAGTGGTGTGGGCCCCGCCGTCGTGTGACGTAACGCGAGACTAGCTGTAGGTACCCGGCGTGAAGTCGTCGCTCGAGAACGTGTCGAAGTCGACGAACGACAGGTCCGCCTCGGTCAAGGCACTGTCATCAGCGAAGATGCGGTTGGGGTACCGCTCGGCCTTCGCCTCTTCTGTTGCCTCGACCGTGACGTTGCGGTAAGCCGGAAGACCGGTACCGGCGGGGATGAGCTTGCCGATGATGACGTTCTCTTTCAGGCCGAGCAACGGGTCGCTCTTGCCCTCCATCGCCGCCTGCGTCAGCACGCGAGTCGTCTCTTGGAACGACGCCGCCGACAACCACGACTCGGTCGCGAGCGAAGCCTTGGTGATACCCATGACCTCTTGACGCGCCGACGCGGTCTTCTTGCCTTCGGCAAGAGCAGCGCGGTTGATCTGGTTGTACTTCGAACGGTCAACGAGCTCACCCGGCAACAGGTCGGTCTCGCCGTGGTCGACGACGGTGACCTTGCGCAGCATCTGGCGCACGATGACCTCGAGGTGCTTGTCGTGGATCGGCACACCCTGCGAGCGGTACACGCCCTGTACGCCCTCGACGAGGTGCTGCTGCACAGCGCGAACGCCCTTGACGCGCAACACCTCTTTCGGGTCGACCGTTCCGGCGAAGATCTGGTGGCCGAGCTCGACGTGCTGACCGTCTTCGACGAGCAGCGTGGCGCGCTTCGAGACCGAGTACACGACCTCTTCGTCACCATTGTCGGGCGTCAGCACGATCTTCAGCAGGCTGCCGTTGTCGTCGATGCTGATGCGACCAGCGCTCTCGGCGATCGGGCTCGCACCCTTGGGGGTGCGCGCTTCGAACAGCTCGGTCACGCGAGGCAGACCCTGCGTGATGTCTGCTGCCGATGCCGAACCACCCGTGTGGAAGGTACGCATCGTCAGCTGGGTACCGGGCTCACCGATCGACTGCGCCGCGATGATGCCGACGGCCTCACCGAGGTCAACGCGCGTGCCGGTGGCCAGCGAGCGGCCGTAGCACGCGGCGCAGACGCCGACTGCCGACTCACACGTGAGCACCGAGCGCACCTTGATCTCGGCAACGCCCGACGCCACGAGGCTGTCGATGAGCACGTCTCCGACATCGGCGCCCGCCTGAGCGACGATCTCGCCCGACGAGCTGACGGCATCCGCAGCGAGGGTGCGAGCGAACACGAGATTCTCGACGTTGTCGTCGCGAACCCAGCTGCCGTCGACCTCGTGCGCGATCGTGAAGTCGAGGCCCTTACCGGTGCCACAGTCTTCTTCGCGAATGATGACGTCTTGCGCCACGTCAACGAGACGACGCGTGAGGTAACCAGAGTCGGCCGTGCGCAGAGCGGTGTCGGCGAGACCCTTGCGGGCACCGTGCGTGGCGATGAAGTACTCGGCCACCGACAGGCCCTCGCGGTACGAGTTGATGATCGGGCGAGCGATGATCTCACCGCGCGGGTTCGACACCAGACCGCGCATACCGGCGATGTTACCGACCTGCAGCCAGTTACCACGAGCACCCGAAGTCACCATGCGGTTGATGGTGTTGTCGACCGGGAAGTTGGCGCGCATCTCGTCGTTGACGGCCTTGGTGCCTTCCGTCCACAACTCGACGAGCTCGCGACGACGCTCGTCGTCGGTCGTCAGACCCTTGTCAAACTGACCCTGGATCTTCGCGGCCTTCTTCTCGTACTCGGCAACGATCTGCTTCTTCTTCGGCGGCGTGAGAACGTCGCTGAGTGCGACGGTGACTCCCGAACGGGTCGCCCAGTAGAAGCCGGCATCTTTCACCTTGTCGAGCGTGGCGGCCACGATCGTCTTGGGGTAGCGCTCGGCGAGGTCGTTCACGATCTGCGAGATCGTGCCCTTGTCGGCCACGGCATCCACGAACGGGTAGTCAGCCGGCAGCTGCTCGTTGAACAACGCGCGACCCAGCGTGGTCTCGCGCAGTTCGCGGCCGTCGGCGAACTTCTCGCCATAGAGACGGATGCGGACGGGCGCGTTGAGGTGCAGCGAACCCTGATCCATGGCCATGATCGCCTCGGCGACCGAGGAGAACGCGCGGCCTTCGCCAGCAGCGCCCTCGCGCACGGTCGTGAGGTGGTGCAGACCGATGATCATGTCTTGCGTCGGAACCGTCACCGGGCGGCCGTCAGACGGCTTCAGGATGTTGTTCGATGCGAGCATGAGAATGCGGGCCTCGGCCTGCGCCTCGACCGAGAGCGGCAGGTGCACAGCCATCTGGTCACCGTCGAAGTCGGCGTTGAACGCCGCGCAGACGAGCGGGTGCAGCTGGATGGCCTTGCCCTCAACGAGCTGAGGCTCGAAGGCCTGGATGCCCAAGCGGTGCAGCGTGGGTGCGCGGTTGAGCAGCACGGGCCGCTCGCGGATGATCTCTTCGAGAACATCCCACACCTGCGGACGCGAACGCTCGACCATGCGCTTGGCGCTCTTGATGTTCTGGGCGTGGCCCAGGTCGATCAGGCGCTTGATGACGAACGGCTTGAACAGCTCGAGAGCCATGAGCTTCGGCAGACCACACTGGTGCAGCTTGAGCTGCGGACCAACGACGATGACCGAACGGCCCGAGTAGTCGACGCGCTTGCCGAGCAAGTTCTGACGGAACCGGCCCTGCTTGCCCTTGAGCATGTCGCTCAGCGACTTGAGGGCGCGGTTACCCGTGCCCGTCACCGGACGGCCGCGGCGACCGTTGTCGAACAACGCGTCAACGGCCTCTTGCAGCATGCGCTTCTCGTTGTTGACGATGATCTCGGGAGCACCGAGGTCGAGCAGACGACGAAGTCGGTTGTTGCGGTTGATCACACGACGGTAGAGGTCGTTGAGGTCGGAGGTCGCGAAGCGGCCACCGTCGAGCTGCACCATCGGGCGAAGCTCCGGCGGAATGACCGGCACGACATCCAGAACCATCGCGGCCGGCGAGTTGCCGGTCTGCAAGAAGGAGTTGACGACCTTCAGACGCTTGATGGCGCGGATCTTCTTCTGACCCTTGCCCGTGGCAATCTGCTCGTGGAGCAGCTCGCTCTCGGCGGCAAGGTCGAAGGCCTCGAGGCGCTTCTTGATGGCCTCGGCACCCATGTGCGCCTCGAAGTACAGACCGAAACGGTCTTGCAGCTCTTGAAACACCGAGTCTTCGGGCTTGAGGTCGCCGACCTTGAGGGTGCGGAAGTCTTCCCACACGCGCTCGAGCTGGGCGATCTGCTCATCGAACGACTTGCGGGCCTGACCCATCTCTTTCTCGCCGAGGTCTTTGACCTTGCGCTTCTGGTCGGCCTTGGCGCCCTCAGCTTCGAGCTCAGCGAGCTCGGTCTCGAGACGCTGCATGCGCGTCGCGATGGCGCTGTCGCGCTGGCCCTCGAGGGTCTTGATCTCGAGGCGCAGCTCGTTCTCGAGGCCGGGAAGGTCGGCGTGGCGGCCGTCTTCGTCGATCGAAATGACCATGTAGGCAGCGAAGTAGATGACCTTCTCGAGGTCTTTCGGCGCCATGTCGAGCAAGTAGCCGAGGCGGCTCGGAACACCCTTGAAGTACCAGATGTGCGTCACGGGAGCGGCGAGCTCGATGTGACCCATGCGCTCGCGGCGCACTGAGGACTTCGTGACCTCAACGCCACAGCGCTCGCACACGATGCCCTTGAAGCGCACGCGCTTGTACTTGCCACACGAGCACTCCCAGTCGCGCGACGGGCCGAAGATCTGC
>JAAFHT010000036.1 GCA_013297625.1 Actinomycetota bacterium
AGATCGACGCGTCGCTCGGCGAGGCGACGAACATCGTGCTCGCCGTGGCGGTCGCTCAGGCGCCAGGCCTGCACATCACCGAGCAGCTCACGGTGCACTCGAGCGGTGAGCGAGTCGACCTCGTCGAGTCGGTCGGTGTGAGCGGAACCCGCTGGCACAGTGCCGCGGTACCCGAGGGTCCCCTGACGGTGCGCTACGAGGCGACGATCGTGGGCCGCGGAGAGCCGCGCCCGGTAGATGGGACGGAGCGCATCCTGGCCGTTCGTCCCAGTCGCTACGTGCAGTCGGACGAGTTGGCGGGCCCGCTCATCGACGCCCACATCATTGACGATCTCGCCGCGCTGCCCGAACGCGAGCGCCTCATCGCCGCGCGCGATTGGGTCGCTGGCCGGCTCACCTACACGATCGGCTCGACGAGCCCCACGGATGGGCTGCCCGAGATTCTCGCGACGGGTCAGGGCGTGTGCCGCGATTTCGCGCACCTGCTCACCGGGGTGCTACGCGCCACCGACATGCCCGCCCGCGCCGTGTCGGTCTATGCGCCGCAGCTGCACCCGATGGACTTTCACGCCGTCGTCGAAGCTCTCGTCGACGAGCAGTGGGTCGTGGCCGATGCCACCCATATGGCTCCGCGCGAGGGCATGTTGCGCATCGCGACGGGCCGGGATGCTGCCGACACCGCGTTTCTCGCCAACGACGGCTCGTCGCTCACGCTGCACCGCTTGCTCGTGCACGCCGAGGCCGACCGACCGCTCGACGCCGACCCTGACGCGCTCGTCATGCTGGGCTGAGCATCCGGCCCTGCACGCCGCGACCGCGGATTAGGCTTGACCCTCGTGAACCCCGACCAGCTCGCCGCCGCCCTGCTCGCCGTCGTTGTCAGCGTGGTTGAGCGACGCGATGCCGCCGCGGCGGGCGAACTCACGGTCGGCGACATCGCCCTCGAGCGCCCGCGCAACCGCGACCACGGCGATTGGGCCACCTCGATCGCCCTCAAGCAGTCGAAGCGGGTCGGGATGCCCCCGCGCGCTTTTGCCGACGAGCTCGTGCCGGGCATCCGCGCCATCGAGGGTGTCGCCGAGGTCGAGATCGCGGGCCCCGGGTTCCTCAACATCCGCCTCGAAGCCGGAGCGGCGGGCGAGCTCGCGCGCGTCATTGTCGAAGCGGGCGAGACCTACGGCCACAACGCCACGCTGCTTGGCCAGACCATCAACCTCGAGTTTGTGTCGGCCAACCCGACCGGTCCGCTGCACATCGGCCACACGCGCTGGGCGGCCCTCGGCGACTCTCTCGCACGCGTGCTCGCGGCGAGCGGCGCGACCCTCGTGAGCGAGTTCTACGTCAATGACGCGGGTGCGCAGTTGAACGTCTTCGGCGAGTCCGTGCTCGCTGCGGCGCTCGGCGAGCCCGCGCCCGAGAACGCTTACCCGGGGGAGTACATCACCGAGTTCGGCCGTCGTGCACTCGCTGAGCGGCCCGATCTTGCGACGCTGCCGCGCGACGAGGCCGTGGTCATCGCGCGTGAGCTTGCCTACGGCTGGCAGCTCGACGAGATTCGCGAGTCACTCGAGCGCTTCAGCGTGCACTTCGACGTGTGGTTCAGCGAGCGGCTGTTGCACGCTGTCGACGCGACCTCGGGCCGCAGCCCGATTGATGACGCCGTTGACCGCCTGCGGGCCCAGGGCCACGTCTTCGACCTCGATGACGCCATCTGGGTGCGCACGACTGACTTTGGCGACGATAAAGACCGCGTCATCAAGCGTGGCAACGGCATCTACACCTACTTTGCGGCCGACGCGGCCTATTACCTCTCGAAGAGCGACCGCGGCTATGCGCACAAGATTTACCTGCTCGGCGCCGACCACCACGGCTACGTGCACCGCCTCAAGGCGCTCGCCGGAGCAGCGGGCGACAACCCCGAGACCGACATCGAGGTGCTCATTGGGCAGCTCGTGAGCATCAACGGGGCGCGCCTGTCGAAGCGTGCGGGCAACATCATCGAGCTCAACGACTTGCGGGAGTGGTTGGGTACGGATGCCCTGCGCTACTCCCTCGCCCGCTACCCCGCCGACTCGCCACTGACGCTCGACCCCGAACTGCTGCAGAAGCGCACGAACGACAACCCCGTGTTCTATGTGCAGTACGCCCACGCGCGCACGCACCAGGTGGCGCGCAACGCGGCCGCATCCGGGGTGGATCGCACGGTATTCGAGAGCGAGCTGCTCACCGACGAGACCGAGAGTGTGCTGCTCGGCTCGCTCGCGGAGTTTCCCCGCATCGTCGCGCAGGCCGCGACTCTGCGCGAGCCGCACCGCGTGGCGCGCTACCTCGAAGAACTCGCCGCGGCGTACCACCGCTGGTACGACACGTGCCGGGTGACGCCGCAGGGCGATGAGCCGGTCTCGAGCGTCCACGGCACACGCCTCTGGCTGAACGACGCGACCGGTCAAGTTCTCCGCAACGGATTGACCTTGATCGGCGTCTCGGCGCCGGAACGGATGTGATCATGAGCGACCCCACGACTCCCGAGGCCTCCGAACCGACCGCCGACACGCAGGACTCCGCCGACGCCGGCGTCTCCGAAGCACCCGCGTCTGACGCCGACGCGTCCGACTCCGCCGTCGTTGATGCCGCCGGCCGAGCTTCGGGCGAAGCAGCGCCCGTCACCCCGCGCAAGCGGCGCGGCCTGGTCGCGATTCTCGTGCTCGTCGGCATCGTCGTCGTGCTCGGCATCGTCGCCGTGATTGCCGAATCGATCGCGCGCCAGCAGGCTTCGGCGCTCATCGCCGACCAGGTGAGGTCGACGTTGCAGCTCGAGGCCGATCATCCGGTCGACGTGACGATCGACGGCGTATCGGTGTTGTGGCAGGCGTTGAGCGGTCGAATTGACAAGGTCACGGTCGACGCGGCCGACGTGGCGTTCGGCGAACTTGTCGGCGACTTGACGCTCATCGCCGAGGGCACGCCCATCGACACGGCTCAACCGGCCGATTCGGTGCAAGCCGTGTATCGCGTTGCCGAGGCGGATGTGGCGGCGCTCGCCGGATTCCTCGCCGGCTCGGTCGTCAACGATGTGCAACTCGACGAGCGCGAAATTCGCTTCCAGACGGCCTTTTCGTTCTTTGGCGTCGAGTTCTCGGTCGGACTCGGGGTGGCGCCTTCGGCGCAGGACGGCCAGCTCGCCTTCACTCCCTCGAGCGTCGTGCTCGGCGACGAGCGACTCGATGCTGCCGACCTGCAGCAACAGTTCGGACCGATCGTCGAGCCTTTGCTCACCTCGCGCCTCTTCTGCGTGGCGCAGTACCTCCCGCAGGCGCTGGCCCTCACGGCTGTTCAGGTGGGAGACGAGCAACTCGTCGTGGTCTTCGGCGCCGAAAACGTGGCGCTCGGCGGCCCCGAGTTCTCGACGCTCGGCACCTGCAGCTAGGCCGCGGTCTGCTCGACCCGGCGCGGACTGTCGCGCTCCGGCCGCAGCGCGCTGCCAGCTTCGTCGATCTGACGCGGCCGAAGCGCAATGCGAGCGTCGACTGCCCGACACAACCGAAACGCGCCGCGATTGTCGTCATACTGACGCGGCCGAAGCGCTCCCTCGCCGACCGACCTTCCAGAGACTCCCCAATCGTAGGAACCGCGAGACCACAGTCGTTCGACGTTCCTACGATTCGGGAGTCAACTGAGTGAGGTGCCTGGGCTGGGCGATGACTGCACACACCGCACAACCCACAATGCGAACACCACTGCAGCCCGTGCCGGAGACTGCAGACTGCGCCGCGCACCGCGCATCCACTGACCGCTAAACTCGAACTCGGCTTCAGGAACCAAGCCGGGTTCGCTCGCCTCACACTCCCCAGTTCGTCGACCTGTGAGGTTCTCGTCGTGCTCGCCAACCCGCTCTCGCCGTCGTGGCTCACGCCCCCGGCCGATGCCTCCGCGCTTGCCGCGCACGTGTGGCCATCGAGCGCCGCGCGCACGGCCGACGGGTGCGTCAGCATCGGGGGAGTCGCCCTCACCGAGCTCGCCGCCGAATACGGCACTCCGCTCTACGTGATCGACGAAGCGGATGCCCGCGCACGCGCATCCCGAACGCGCGCAGCATTCGACACCGCGGCCGCCGCCCACGGCACCTCGGCGACCGTCTACTACGCGGGCAAGGCGTTTCTCTGCACCGAAGCTGCCCGCTGGATGGTGGCCGAAGGCCTCAACATCGACGTGGCCAGCGGGGGAGAGCTCGCGGTCGCGCTCGCCGCGGGCGTCGAGCCCGCCCGTCTCGGGCTGCACGGCAACAACAAGTCGCTCGCCGAAATCGACCGCGCGGTCGGCGTAGGCGTCGGCGCAATCGTCATCGACTCGATGATCGAGATCGAGCGCGTCGCCGACGCTGCCGAGCGTCATGGGCGCGTGCAGGCCGTGCGCTTGCGCATCAACTCCGGAGTGCACGCCCACACCCACGAATACCTCGCGACGGCCCGCGAAGACCAGAAGTTCGGCATTCCGCTCTCGGATGCTCCGGACGCTGTCGCCGCGATTCGCGCCCGCTCCACCCTGCGCTTTCTCGGGTTGCACTCGCACATCGGCTCGCAGATCTTCGCGGTCGAGGGCTTTCTCGAGGCCGCTCGTCGGCTGCTCACTCTGCACGCCGCTCTTCGTGCTGGAGGAGACGTGCCCGAGCTCAACCTCGGCGGCGGCTTCGGCATCGCGTATGTCGAGAGTGACGAGGCTCCCGCGATTGAGCAGCTCGCCGACGCCCTGCTGGGCGCTGTCGCTGCGGTGTGTGGCGAGTTGAGCATCCCGATGCCGCGCATCGCGGTCGAGCCGGGTCGCACGATCATCGGGCCAGCGGGCGTGACCCTCTACGAGGTCGGCACGACGAAAGACGTGGTCGTCACGATTGACGACGCCACCACGGCCGTGCGCCGCTACGTGAGTGTCGACGGTGGCATGAGCGACAACGCGCGCACGGCGCTCTACGCGGCTGACTATTCGGTCGCCCTCGCCTCGCGCGCCTCCGCCGGCGACCCCGTGCTCGTGCGAGTGGCAGGCAAGCACTGCGAGAGCGGCGACATCGTCGTGCGCGATGCCTACCTGCCGGGCGACACGCAGCCGGGCGACCTCGTCGCGGTACCCGCCACGGGCGCCTACTGCTTCTCGCTCGCGAGCAACTACAACTACCTCGCCCGCCCCGCTGTCGTCGCCGTGCGCGACGGATCCGCCCGGGTGATCGTTCGCGGCGAAACCGAAGCCGACCTACTGCGCCGCGACCCCTTTGTGTCGCGTTCCGGCGCACGCCCCCAAGGAGAAACCCCGTGATCGAATACCGCAATCTGCGCGTCGCCGTGCTCGGCGGCGGCAGTGTCGGCTCGCAAGTGGCCGACCAGCTGCTCACCCACCGCGACGAGCTCGCCGCCCGCATTGGCGCGGGCATCGAGCTCGCGGGCGTGGCCGTGCGCAACCTCGACGCGCCGCGCGACACCGCGATTCCGCGCGAGCTGCTGACGACCGACGCCGAGTCGCTCATCCTCAGCGCCGACATCGTCGTCGAGCTCATGGGCGGACTCGAGCCCGCGCGCACGCTCATCTTGCAGGCCCTCAACTCGGGTGCCGACGTCATCACGGCCAATAAGGCCCTGCTCGCGACGCACGGCCCCGAACTGTTCGAGGCCGCTGAGCAGGTGGGCGCGCAGCTCTACTACGAGGCCGCCGTCGGCGGCGCGATTCCGATCATTCGCCCGCTGCGTGACTCGCTCGCGGGTGACCGCGTCAAGCGCATCCTCGGAATCGTCAACGGCACGACCAACTTCATTCTCGATCGCATGGATGCCCACGGCGAGTCGATGACCGACGCACTCGCCACGGCCACCGCGCTCGGGTATGCCGAGGCCGACCCCACCGCTGACGTCGGGGGATACGACGCAGCCCAGAAGGCCGCGATTCTCGCCAGCCTCGCCTTCCACACGCTCGTTCCGGCCGACGCGGTGTATCGCGAAGGAATCACCGAGGTCACGCTCGAGCAGGTCGTTGCGGCGCGCAAGGCCGGCTACGTCGTCAAGCTGCTCGCCATTTGTGAGCGGCTCACCGACCCGCTCACGGGGGTCGATGGTGTGAGCGCCCGCGTGCACCCCGCGCTGATCCCCGACACCCACCCCTTGGCCGCGGTACACGGCGCCAACAATGCGGTGTTCGTTGAGGCTGAAGCGGCCGGGCCGCTCATGTTCTACGGGGCCGGTGCGGGGGGCATCCAGACCGCATCGGCGGTTCTCGGCGATGTTGTCTCGGCGGCTCGCCGCCACGTCGTCGGGGGGCCGGGCGTTGCCGAGAGCACGCACGCCAACCTTCCCGTGCTGCCCATCAGCTCGGTCACGACCCGCTACCAGATCGCCCTGCTCGTCGCGGACGAGCCCGGCGTGCTCGCGCTCATCGCGGCCCTATTCCAGAGCCACGGCGTTTCGGTCGAGACCGTGGCGCAGTCGGTGGCCGTCGTCGATGCGCTCAGTGCGACGGATGCCCCGAGCGCGGCTACCCTGGTAATCGGCACTCACGAGGCTTCGGAGGCCGATCTCGCCGCAACGGTCGCGGCACTGACCACCAGCAGCGTCGTGCACAGCGTGACGAGCGTGCTGCGAGTAGAAGGACTCTGACATGGCCAAGCAGTGGCGCGGACTCTTGCACGAATATGCCGACCGCCTCGACATCAGCGCGGCAACGCCCATCATCACGCTCGGCGAAGGCGGCACGCCGCTCATTCCCGCGCGCTACTTGAGCGAGCGCACGGGGGCCAAGGTCTACGTCAAGTTCGAGGGCATGAACCCCACGGGCTCGTTCAAAGACCGTGGCATGACGATGGCCATTTCGAAGGCCGTCGAGCACGGCGCCAAGGCCGTCATCTGCGCGTCGACCGGCAACACCTCGGCCTCGGCCGCCGCCTACGCGACGCACGCGGGCATCACCGCCGCCGTGCTCGTGCCCGAGGGCAAGATCTCGATGGGCAAGCTCAGCCAGGCCGTCGCGCACAAGGCCGAGATCATCCAGATCGAGGGCAACTTCGACGACTGCCTCGACATCGCTCGCGACCTCTCGGCCAACTACCCCGTGCACCTCGTCAACTCGGTCAACCCCGACCGCATCGAAGGCCAGAAGACGGGCGCGTTCGAGGTCGTCGAGGTTCTTGAGGATGCGCCCGACTTTCACATTCTTCCCGTCGGCAACGCGGGCAACTACACGGCTTATCACCGTGGCTACCGCGAAGAGCTCGACCGCGGGGTGACGACAAAGCTGCCGCGCATGTTCGGCTTTCAGGCCGCGGGCAGCGCGCCCATCGTGCTCGGCGAGCCCGTCAAGAAGCCCGAGACCATTGCGAGCGCCATCCGCATCGGCAACCCCGCGTCGTGGGAACTCGCTCTCGCGGCGCGTGACGACAGCAACGGTTACTTCGGCGCCATCTCTGACGAGCACATCCTGGTCGCTCACCGTTTGCTTTCGCAAGAGGTCGGCATTTTCGTCGAACCCGCGTCGGCCATTTCGGTCGCGGGGCTGCTCGAGCGCGCTGAGGCCGGCGCCATCCCCGCTGGCTCCACGGTCGTTCTCACGGTCACGGGCCACGGCCTGAAAGACCCCTCGTGGGCGCTCAAGGGTCCGGATGGCGTTGACGTCAGCCCCACGGTCGTGCGCGTCGACACGGCCGAGGTCGCGTCGGTGCTCGGCCTCTCGAAGGTGTCAGCGTGAGTGCAGTCGACCCGCGCCTCGCGGGTCGTCGCGTTCTCGTCAAGGTGCCCGCCACCACGGCCAACCTCGGCCCGGGCTTCGACGTCTTGGGTCTCGGACTCTCGGTCTACGACGAGCTCGAGGTGAGCGTGCGGGCAGAGCCCGGCGCCACGGTTGAGGTGCACGGCGTCGGCGAGGGTGAGGTGCCCACCGATGAGTCGAATCTTGTCGTGCGGGCGATCGCTCACACATTTGCCGCTCACGGTGTGACCCTGCCGGGCCTGCACCTCGTGGCGCACAACGTCATTCCGCACGGCCGGGGCATGGGCTCGTCGGCCGCCGCGATTGTCTCGGGCATCATGGCCGCCAAGGGCCTGCTCGAGGGCATCGTTGAGTTGGGCCCCGATGACCTGTTGGCGCGCGCGACCGAGCTTGAAGGTCACCCCGACAACGTTGCTCCCGCGTTGTTCGGCGGGCTCACGATTGCGTGGATGACCCCAGAGGGGCCGAAGCACAAGCGCCTCACGGTGCACCGCGGCGTCTCGCTGCTCGTCGCCGTGCCCGAGACGAGCACGATGTCGACGGCGCTCGCTCGCTCGCTGCAGCCCGACTCGGTGCCGCACGAAGACGCGATCTTCAACGTGTCGCGGTCGGCGCTGCTCATCGCGGCCCTCATCCAAAGCCCCGAGCTGTTGTTCGCCGCGACCGAAGATAAGTTGCACCAGAACTACCGCGCGAGCGCGATGCCCGAAACCAACGCGCTCATCACGGCGTTGCGGGCGGAGGGCCTCGCGGCGGTCGTCTCGGGTGCGGGCCCTTCGGTGCTCGTGCTGTGCAGTGATCCCGCGCAGCGGTTGCGGGCTGCCGAGCTCATCGAACAGCACGCGACCACGCCGTGGATCTCGCACATGCTCGCGGTCGATTTCAAGGGTGCTACAGTGAACACGCATCCGGCAGAGGCCGCGGCCTAGCCCGTTCTCAGCCCGAGCAATCACCAGCAGCCCTGCTGCTTCCACTCGCGCCACCCCAGCGTTCGCGCGGTCGACACCGCTTCTCGTCGGTTTCCACCTCGCCCCGCATGGCGTCGCGATCATGAGGCACCAGGCATCCTCCGTGGCCCTTCGTGCCCGGAGCCGAAAGGAAAAACTCCGTGACTGACCCCACCGTTCACGCCTCGGGCGTGAATGTTCCCGCCGACCTCAGCACCCTCAAGCTGTCCGAGCTGCAGCAGCTCGCGACCGACCTGGGTGTGGCCGGCGTATCCAAACTTCGCAAGGGAGAGCTTGTGGACGCCATCAACCAGAACCAGAACCCCGCCGAGGCCGACGCTCCCGCTGTCGACGCCGCTGCTGTCGAGGCCGACGTCGTCGCCGACGCCGCTGTCGACTCAGCTGACGAGGCGACGACGGATGCTGTGGCCGACGCCGGCCCCCGCCGTCGTGGCTCGCGCCGCGTCACGAGCGACACGCTCACGGCCCTGCCGAGCACCGAGGTCGCGCCCGCCGCGGTCGAGGGTGAGGCCGCCGAGGCTAGCGCCGAGGCTGACGCTCCTGCCGAGGGCAGCGATGCCGCCGCCGAGGGCGACGAGTCGGGTGCCGCTGGCGGCCGCAACCGCAGCCGCAACCGCAACCGTCGCGGCGGAGACCGCGCCGAGGGTGCGGCCCAGAACGGTCAACAGAACGGCGCTCAGAACGGCGCTCAGGGCGGCCAGCAGGGCCAGCGCGGCCAGCAAAACGCCCGCGCCGATCGCACCGAGGGTGCCGAGCAGAACCGTGGCCCGCAGAACGATCGTGCCGAGCAAGACCTCGACGGGCGCAACCGCAACCGCGGTCGCGGTCGCGACCGCAAGCGCGGCCCCGGCGGCGAAGAGATCGAGCCCGAGATCAGTGACGATGACGTGCTGATTCCCGTGGCGGGCATCCTCGACGTGCTCGACAACTACGCCTTCGTGCGCACGACGGGCTACCTGCCCGGACCGAGCGACGTCTACGTGTCGCTCGGCCAGGTCAAGAAGTACGCGCTGCGCAAGGGCGACGCCGTGGTGGGCGCCATCCGCCAGCCGCGTGAGGGCGAGAACCAGGGTCGCCAGAAGTACAACGCCCTCGTGCGCGTCGACTCGATCAACGGCCAGACCGTCGACGAAGCGGCCGCTCGCGTCGAGTTCAACAAGCTCACCCCGCTCTACCCGACCGAGCGTTTGCGCCTCGAGACGTCGCCCGACACCCTGTCGACGCGCATCATCGACCTCGCCGCGCCGATCGGCAAGGGTCAGCGTGGCCTCATCGTCTCGCCGCCCAAGGCCGGCAAGACGCTCGTGTTGCAGGCCATCGCCGACGCGATCGCCAAGAACAACCCCGAGGTTCACCTCATGGTCGTGCTCGTCGACGAGCGCCCCGAAGAGGTCACCGACATGCAGCGTTCGGTCAAGGGCGAGGTCATTGCCTCGACCTTCGATCGCCCGGCAGAAGACCACACGACGGTTGCCGAGCTCGCCATCGAGCGCGCCAAGCGCCTCGTCGAACTCGGCCACGATGTCGTCGTGCTGCTCGACTCGATCACTCGTCTCGGCCGCGCGTACAACGTGACGGCGCCGACGAGTGGGCGCATCCTCTCGGGTGGTGTCGACTCGGCCGCGCTGTACCCGCCGAAGCGCTTCTTCGGTGCCGCGCGCAACATTGAAGACGGTGGCTCGCTCACCATTCTCGCGACGGCTCTCGTTGAGACCGGCTCGAAGATGGACGAAGTGATCTTCGAAGAGTTCAAGGGCACCGGCAACATGGAGCTTCGCCTCTCGCGCCAGCTCGCTGACAAGCGCATCTTCCCGGCCGTCGACATCTCGGCCTCGGGTACGCGCCGCGAAGAGATGCTGCTCGGTGCTGACGAAGTGCGCGTCACGTGGCAGTTGCGTCGTGCGCTCGCGAGCCTCGACACGCAGCAGGCTCTCGAGCTCGTGCTCGGCAAGCTGAAAGACACCGCCTCGAACGTCGAGTTCTTGGTGGCTGTTCAGAAGTCGCTGCCGCAGGTCGGCGCCACGCACACCGACAGCTGAGCACCATGTTCGAATCGGTCGGCGCCCTCATTGCCGAACACGAAGAGTTGCAGGGGCAGCTCGGCGACCCCGCCGTGCACGCCGACGCCGCGCGCGCCAAGAAGCTCAATCGGCGCTACGCCGAGTTGAGCCAGATTGTGGATGCCCACAGCAAGTGGCAGCAAGCCTCCGACGACCTCGTCGCGGCCCGTGAGCTCGCGAAAGACGACGAAGCGTTTGCTGACGAGGTGCCCGCGCTCGAGGTGGCGGTCACCGAGCGCGCCGAGAAGCTGCGTCGACTGTTGATTCCGCGCGACCCCGACGACGGACGCGACGTGATCATGGAGATCAAGGGTGGCGAGGGCGGCGAAGAGTCGGCGCTCTTTGCGGCCGACCTCTTGCGCATGTACTCGTACTACGCCGAATCGCGCGGCTGGAAGGTCGAGCTGCTCGACGCCACTCGCAGCGACATGGGCGGCTACAAAGACGTGCAGGTGGCCATCAAGGGCAGCTCTAGTGATCCCGCTCAGGGCGTGTGGGCCAGCCTCAAGTACGAGGGCGGCGTACACCGTGTGCAGCGCGTGCCGGCGACGGAGTCGCAGGGGCGCATCCACACCTCAACGACGGGCGTGCTCGTCTTTCCTGAGGTCGATGAGCCCGAAGAGGTCGACATCAACCAGAACGACCTCAAGATCGACGTCTATCGCTCGTCAGGCCCTGGCGGTCAGTCGGTCAACACGACCGACTCGGCCGTGCGCATCACCCACTTGCCAACGGGCATCGTCGTGGCGATGCAGAACGAGAAGAGTCAGCTGCAGAACCGCGAGGCGGCCATGCGCGTGCTGCGCGCCCGCATTCTTGCGCGCCAGCAAGAAGAGCGCGACGCCGTGGCGAGTGATGCCCGCAAGAGCCAGATTCGGGGCATGGACCGCTCGGAGCGCATCCGCACTTACAACTTTCCCGAGAACCGCATTGCTGACCACCGCACGGGCTACAAGGCCTACAACCTCGACGCCGTCATGAACGGGGCGCTCGCGCCCGTGGTCGAGTCGTGCATTTCGTTCGACGAAGAGGCGCGGCTCGCGGCTCTCGGCGACACCGACGTCTAGCGCCGCGTTCGTGAGCAAGCCC
The DNA here is from genome assembly GCA_013297625.1 of Actinomycetota bacterium. Classification (GTDB taxonomy): domain Bacteria; phylum Actinomycetota; class Actinomycetes; order Actinomycetales; family Microbacteriaceae; genus Microcella. Next base: position 11,858 of record JAAFHT010000036.1, read on the forward strand.
GACCTCGCGGTGTTGCGCGAGCATGCCATCACGGTGCTCGGCGAGGCTGGGGTGCCCACGCCCGAGGCCGATGCCGATTTGCTCATCGGGCACGTGCTCGGCATGAGTCGCGGGCAGGTACAAGCGAAGGCCCTCATCGGCGCGCCCGTCGATGCCGAGCAGGTCATGACGATCACCGAGTACGTCGAACGCCGAGCCACACGCGAACCCGTGCAGCACATCACCGGGCTCGCACCGTTCCGCACGCTCGAGCTCTCGGTCGGCCCCGGCGTCTTCGTGCCGCGGCCCGAGACCGAGCTCGTCGTGCAGTTCGCGATCGACGCTCTGGCCGCCGTGCCGAGCCCGAGCCCGCTCGCCGTTGACCTCGGCAGTGGCAGCGGCGCGATCGCCCTTGCGATGGCCGTCGAGGTGCCGCACGCGCAGGTCGTGGCGGTCGAGAACTCAGCCCCCGCCTTCGTCTGGACCACTCGCAACGTGCGCCGTTACGGCGACGACCGCGTGCGGCTTGTCTTCGCTGATCTCGCGGATGCTCTCCCCGAGCTCGACGGAACCGTCGACGTCGTCGCCTCCAACCCTCCCTACATCCCCGTGGGCGCGGTTCCTCGTGACCCCGAGGTGCGCCTCTTCGACCCCGTACATGCCCTCTACTCAGGCCCAGACGGTCTGGACGCCGTGCGGGCGCTCGTCGCTACCGCTTATCGCCTGCTGCGACCCGGCGGCACCCTCGTGATCGAGCACGGCGAACTACAAGCCGCGGCCATCGCCGAGCTCGTCCGCGCGGGTGGCTTCACCGCCGTCTCGTCACACCGCGACCTGCTCGGCCGCGACCGCGCGACGACCGCGCACCGCTGAGCGATCGCCCGCCCGACCGTGATGGCACGGTGATGTGCTTACTATGCGGCTAGCTTGAGGTTCATGATTGTGCACGCCGCTGCCACTACTGATGGGCCGCCGTGGTTGGTAGCTGCCTTGGCCATCGTGATCGCTATTGGCGCGTTCGGCGTCTGGATGGTCATCTACCCCGGCGACGCACGCCAATTCATGGACCACAGTCAGCGGAAGAGCGCGGAGTGGTTCAATCTTCGAGAGCCGCGCGCGACGCCCCACTCGTTCCCCCGGGTGTTCGGTGTGGTGGTGGTGGTTTTCGCGGTGGTCGTTGCAGCGTTGGTCATCGCATCAATGACCGGCGTTCTGTGACGAATGCGCGTCGCAGCATTTACGCGATCGGGTACGGGTACTCGCCCGACCGGCCCTGAAACCGCAGGATTGCCTCGTTGCGCACGCGGCCATCCTCAATCTCGATCGCCCGACGAATGGTGTCGGATTCGGCCCATGATGCGGGCCCTTCCATGACCGTGCGCAGAAACGGCATGAGGGCTTCGCTGATCTCCCACGTCGTCGAGTTCCACAGCAGAGAGGGGCTGTGGTCGACGGCGTAGTAGTTGGTCGAGGCGCCGACGGTAATCATCGGCTCGGCGAATGAGGTGGCGCGCGCCCAGCTGAAGCCCATCCCTTCATCGACCGAGACGTCGATGATGAGGCTGCCGGGGCGAAACGCGTCGAGGTCGTCGAGCGTGAGGTAAGTGAGCGGGTCGTTGGGGTCTTGCAGGGTGCAGTTCACGACGATGTCGTTCTGTGCCAAGTAGACGGGCAGCGGCACGGGCCCGTCGGCCGTGTTGACGGTGCTCGCGAATGGCGACTCGGGGTCGTGCTCGAACTGCACGATGTCGACCGAGGGAATGGGGGAGCCCACGGCCGCAATGTCGCGGTTCGTGAGCACGCGAACATCGTGGATGCCGTGCGCATTGAGCGCCGTCACTGCACCGCGCGCAGTCGCACCAAACCCAATCACGACCGCGGTCAGTCGCCGGCCATAGTCACCCGTTGAGCCGCACAGCTCGAGGCCGTGAATCACGGAGCAATAGCCGGCCAGCTCGTTGTTCTTGTGAAAGACGTGCAGGCCGAAGCTACCGTCGTCGCGCCAGTGGTTCATGGCTTCCCACGCGATGAGGGTGAGGCTCTTGTCGATCGCGAGCTGGGTGATGGCACGGTCTTGCACGCAGTGCGGCCAGCCCCAGAGGGTTTGGCCGTCGCGCAGATCCTCGAGGTCGGCTGCTTGCGGCTTGGGCAGCAGCACGACGTCGGCGCGGGCGATGACCTCGGCGCGATCGACCAGGGGGCCGACTAGGGGCTCGAGATCCGCATCCGCCATGCCAAATCGGGCACCATAGCCGCGCTCGAGAGTCATCGCGGCGCGCACGTCAGCGTCGATTCGCTCGAGGTGCGTGGGGTGAATCGGCAGCCGGTGCTCATCGGGCTTGCGCGAAGTGGCGAGAACGCCGAGGTGCAACAGGCCGGTCGTCGATTCAGTTGTGCTCATGCCCCACTGTAGAGCGGGGGAGTGGCGGGCTTAGGCCGCGAGCGCCTTCTCGGCGAAGGCCTCGATCGCCGCGAGCAGCGAGGCCTCGTCAACGTAGACGTGCCCCGTGATGCCGATTGACTCGGCGCCCTCGACGTTTTCGACGAGGTCGTCGGCGAAGAACGTGTCGGCGGCCGCGGCGCCATAGTGCGCGACCACACGCTCGAATACGAGCGGGTCGGGCTTGCGCGCCCCGAATGAAGCCGAGGCGTGCATGTGCTCGCGCCCCATAATCGGCACGAGTTCGGGGGCCACCTCGTGCAAGTGGTGGTGGATGAGGATGCCGTTGTTGGTCAAGAGAGCAACCTGCCCGAGCTCAGCGGCTCGGCGCACGGCCTCGAGGGCGGCAGGCCGCGCGTGCGTTGCCTCAGAGCGGATGCGCACCCACTCTTCTCGCGACACCGGCGCGCCGATGACCTCGGTCACGCGCCGCAAGTACTCATCGGGGTCGCTGGGGTCGCCCGCTTCGGCCTTCCACTCCATACCGCTGATCCACCAGCGACGCCGCAGCTCGTGCAGGTCGTGGCCCGTGATGGCGGTGAGCTCGTCCATGCGGTCACGCCAGCGGTAGTCGTAGAGAACCTCGTCCATGTCGAACACGAAGAGCAAAGTCACGCCCCACAGTCTGCCCCAGTACGATGAACAGATCATGACCACCGTGTACGACTGCTCTGTCGAGAGCGAGCTGCTCGAGGGTCTGCGGGCGGCGCGCGGTGCCATCGGGCGCGGTGAGCTCGTCGTGATTCCGACCGACACGGTGTATGGCCTCGCCGCCGATGCCTTTCGCCCCGCCGCCGTGCAACGTTTGCTCGACGCGAAAGAGCGCGATCGTGATGCGCCTCCGCCCGTGCTGATTCCGGGTATTCCGACCTTGACCGCGCTCGCCGAAACGGTGCCTGACGTCGTCGATCGCCTCGTGAAAGAGTTCTGGCCCGGCGGTCTCACGATCATTGTCGAAGCGCGCGAGTCGCTCGCCTGGGATCTCGGCGAAACGCGCGGCACCGTCGCCTTGCGCATGCCCAACAACCCGCACACCCTGCACTTGCTCGCTGACACCGGCCCCCTCGCCGTCTCGAGCGCCAACATCAGCGGGATGCCCGCTGCACGCACGGCGGCTGACGCCCTCGCGATGCTCGGCGACCGCGTGAGCGTTTACCTTGACGCTGGTGCCGTGGGCACCGAGCTACCCGCCGACGCCGACGCGGGCTCGACGATCGTCGATGCCACGAGCCTGCACTTGCCCGAAGGAAAGCTGCGCATTGTGCGCCACGGTGTCATCCCCGACGCCGAGATTGTGCGCGTCGCTGGCGCCGAGTTCGTCTCGTGACCTTTTACCTGCTCGTCGCGCTCATCGCGGCCATCGTCAGCTTCGGCGCCTCGTGGGGGGTCTTGCGGCTGAGTCATCGGTACAAGCTCTACCCAGGCATCCGTGAGCGCGATGTGCACACGACGCCCACGCCGCGCCTCGGCGGCATTGCGATCGTCTTGGGCATTGTCGTTGCGCTCGTCATTGCATCGCAGATCAGTTGGTTCGACCTCGTCTACTCCGACCCTTTCCCGATCATCGCGATCATCGTCTCGGCCCTCGTCATGTTGGGGCTGGGCGTGGTCGATGACCTCTTCGACCTTGATTGGATGACCAAGCTCGCGGGCCAACTGCTCATTGCCGGGTTCTTGGCGTGGTCGAGCCTGCAGCTGACGTCGCTGCCCGTTGGCCCCGATGGTGGCATCACGGTTCTCTCGCCCACGATGTCGCTTATTGTCACGGTCTTTGCGGTCGTGCTCGTCATGAACGCTGTCAACTTCATCGACGGTCTCGATGGCCTCGTTGCGGGGGTCACGATCATCGCCGGCACCGTGTTCTTCATCTACAGCTACTTGCTGTCGATTGACTCGGCCCAGACAGCCTTCAACCTCGCATCGCTCGTCATGGCCGTGCTCCTAGGGGCGACCGCCGGGTTCTTGCCGTTCAACTGGCACCCCGCGAAGATCTTCATGGGCGACGGGGGAGCCCTCGTGGTCGGCATGCTCATGGCCGTCTCGACCATTTCGGTGACTGGCCAGATCGATCCGGGCATCGACCGCAGCCAGCTCGTTCCCGTGTTCATTCCGCTGCTCTTGCCCTTCGCCGTGCTCATCGTGCCTTTGCTCGACTTCGGGCTCGCGGTCTTGCGGCGCTTGCGGGCGGGCAAGTCGCCGTTCAGCGCCGACCGCAAACACTTGCACCACCGGCTGCTCGACATGGGGCACTCGCACTTTCACGCCGTGCTGATCTTCTACGCGTGGACGGCTGTGGTCGCCTTCGGTGCCCTGCTGTTCTTGTTCTTGACATGGTGGTGGGCCCTCACCGCCGTGGTCATTGGGCTCATCGTGTGCACGCTCGTCACGCTTGCTCCGATCAGCCGCCGCAAGCGCATCGAGGCCGTGGCCCAGTCCGCGCCCGAGGGTCAGGATGCGCTTCGACGATTTGACCCTCTCGATTCCGAGGCTCCCGACTCTCGTGACGACGACGCATTCGCCGCCCCTCGACCGGAGGTACCCTGATGGCCTTGAACGACCCCCGACCGTCCACCGCCGCTCCCGTCTTGCGCCGCGCCCTGGTCTACGGCGCTGTCATGAGCTTTGCCATCGCGATTATCGGCAGCGTCGTCGGTGCTCTCGTGGCCGAGCTGCCGGGCATGCTCAGCGCCCTCATCGGCGCCGGTATGGGCTTTGTCTTCCTCGGACTGACCGCCGCGAGCATTCTGCTGGCCGACCGAGTCACCGGAAGCGACCTGCTCTCGCCTGCCTACTTCGGCATCGTCATCGGGTCGTGGATGCTCAAGTTCGTCGTCTTTCTCGTGCTCATCTTCACGCTGCGCGACGTCGAGTTCATTGAACCGACAGTGCTCTTCGTGTGCCTCGTGGCGGCAGTGATGGGAGGGCTCGTGACCGACATCATCGCGGTCACGCGATCGCGTGTGCCCTATGTCGATGTGACGCTTCCGAGCAAAGACGAGATTCCCGACCTGTAGTACCTATGGTCTCCCCGTGAGACCACTGAGCAGTCGTTCTTTGGCGCCCTGTTCTCTTGGTAGGGTAGAAGAACCGCCGCCGATCGCCGCGAAGCCGACCGTTTCGCCCCGATGCTGGAGACTCCCCTGAGCGCTGCTGCCCTGATCCCCATCCTCGCTTTTGCGACCGCTCCCGCGACGGAAACTCCGGAATTCAAGGGCCCGTCGATTCTCGACTTCTTCCCGCCGGCCATCTTCTTCGAGGGCAACGAGTTCTTCGAGATGAACCGCATCATGTTGCTGCGGCTCGTGATCGTCGCCCTCATCTTCATTCTGTTCTGGCTCGGTACGCGCAAGATGCAGCTGGTTCCGGGCCGCTTCCAGGGCACGATCGAGATGGGTCTCGAGTTCGTGCGCAAGAGCATCGTCGAAGACCTGCTCGGGCAGAAAGACGGCAAGCGCTTCTTGCCGCTCATCACGACGATTTTCTTCCTCGTGTTGTTCATGAACCTCACGGGCATCGTGCCGGGCATTAACATCTCGGCCAACTCGGTCATCGGTATGCCCCTCGTACTGGCCGTCGCGGCCTACGTCGCCTTCATCTGGGCGGGTCTGCGCAAGCACCCGTGGGCCTTCTTGCGCAACGCGCTCTTCCCGCCCGGGGTTCCGCCGTTCCTCTACATCATCGTGACGCCCATCGAGTTCGTGTCGATGTTCATCTTGCGGCCTGTGACCCTGACGCTCCGACTTCTCATGAACATGATCGTCGGCCACCTCCTGCTTGTTTTGTTCTTCTCGGCGACGGCCTTCTTCATGGTCGAGCTGGGCGGCTGGTGGATCGCCGCGAGCGCCGTCACCCTCGCCTTCGGCACGGCCTTCACGTTCTTCGAGATCTTGGTCTCGGTGCTGCAGGCCTACGTCTTCGCTCTCTTGACCACCGTCTACATCCAGCTCGCGCTGGCAGACGAGCACTAGAAACGACCCTCTGGGCGCGCATCCGCACGCCCGGTTTTGATACGGAAGGAAATACCCCTCGTGGACGCAAACACGGTTCTCGCTGAGATCAACGGCAACATCGCGACCGTCGGCTACGGCCTCTCGGCCATCGGTGCCGGTATCGGCGTTGGCATCGTCGTCGGCAAGACGATCGAGTCGGTCGCCCGCCAGCCCGAGCTGCAGGGCCGCCTCACGGTTCTCATGTACATCGGTATCGCCTTCACCGAGGCGCTCGCGTTCATCGGTATCGCGACGTACTTCATCTTCACGGCCTAGGAATCCCTCGCATGCTCGCAGAGCTCATCATCGCGGCGGAAGAGACGCCGAACCCGCTGCTTCCGGCGTGGTACGACATCGTCTACTCGCTCATCCCCTTCATCCTCGTCTTGCTGCTCTTCTGGCGCGTGGTTCTGCCGCGCATGCAGAAGACGCTCGACGCTCGTGCCGCTCTCATCGAAGGCGGCATCGAGAAGGCGGAGTCGGCGCAGGCCGAGGCCAAGGCTGCCCTCGAGCAGTACAACGCGCTGCTTGCTGAGGGTCGCGCCGAAGCGGCAAAGATTCGCGAGCAGGCCCGCGCCGAAGGCAACGCCATCCTGGCCGAGCTCAAAGAAGCGGCCCAGGTTGAGGCGGCTCGCGTGACCGCGACCGCACAGCAGCAGATCGAGGCCGAGCGCCAGGCGGCGCTTGTCTCGCTGCGCGCCGAGGTGGGTTCCCTCGCTCTTGATCTGGCGAGCGGTGTCATCGGCGAGAGCCTCACCGACGACAAGCGCGCGACGGCTCTCGTCGACCGCTTCCTCGCCGAGCTCGAGAGCGACTCGAAGAAGGCGGCTCGATAGCTATGGGTTCAGCGACGCGAAGCGCACTACAGACGGCCCGCACCGCGCTGGCTGCCTCGTCGGGCGTTGATCTTGCCGCAGGCGAGCAGCTGCTCGCTGCCGCGCGCACGATCGGCAGCTCGCCGCAATTGCTGAGCGCGCTCTCGAATCCTTCGGCCGATGCCGCGGGCACGAAGGCTCTCGTGGCCGCCGTGTTCGCCGAAGTCGGCCCCGCGGCTCGTGGCCTCGTCGAGGTCGTGGCGAGCAGCCGGTGGTCGAGCGGAGATGACTTGCTGGCCGGGCTCGAAGAGTTGGGCATCCGCGCTATTGCGGCGACGTCGAAGACGCCCGGTGTCATTGAGGCCGAGCTCTTCGAATTTGGCCGTGCGGTGACGTCGGATGCTGAGCTCGAGTTGGCGATCGGCAGCAAGCGCGACTCCGCCGCCGGAAAGCTCAGCCTCGTGCAGAGCCTGCTCGGTGGCAGCGCCTCGGCGCAGACCGTCGCGATCGCGGGGCACCTCGTGCAGCAGCCGCGCGGGCGCCGCATCGGGGAGCTCGTGCGCAGCGCCGCGGCCACCGTCGCCGACACGGCCGGCAAGGGTGTCGCGACCGTCACGGTCGCGCGGCCCCTCTCGGCTGCCCAGCTCAACGCCGTGACCGCGAGCATCGCTCGCCGCTACGGTCGCGAGCACGTCGTCAACCAGGTCGTTGACCCCGCCCTCGTCGGCGGAGTGCGCGTGCAGGTGGGCGATGAGGTCATTGACGGCAGCATTTCGTCGCGCTTGGCCGACATGAAGCTTCAGCTCGCCGGCTAAGGCGCGCCCAGACACAACCAGACGAGGTGCCGCAGGGCAGCTCGAACGAAAAGGGAAGAACATGGCAGAACTCACGATCAGCCCGGACGAGATCCGCGACGCGCTGAAGAACTTCGCGAAGTCCTACGCCCCCGGTGCAGCTGTTGCGACCGAGGTCGGTCACGTCATCGATGCGGCCGACGGCATCGCGCACGTCGAAGGCCTTCCGGGCGTCATGGCCAACGAGCTCATCCGTTTCGCCGATGGCACGCTG
>JAAFHT010000151.1 GCA_013297625.1 Actinomycetota bacterium
AAACAAAAAGGCCGCATCGCGCAGCCACATTTAACGACGGGCCCAAACAAAAAGGCCGCATCGCGCAGCCACATTTAACGACGGGCCCAAACAAAAAGGCCGCATCGCGCAGCCACATTTAACGACGGGCCCAAACAAAAAGGCCGCATCGGCGGCCTTTTTGTTTGAGCCCCCTGTCGGATTCGAACCGACGACCCCCGCTTTACAAGAGCGGTGCTCTGGCCAACTGAGCTAAGGGGGCGACCCATCAATATTAGGGGTTCCGCGGGCGTGAGCTGTTCGGGCGTTGACATATCTTGTGACGCAAGGTAACTTCGCTCGCATGGACTCAACGACCACTCAGCTACGGCGAGGGGTGATCGGCCCGTGCATCCTCGCTCTGTTGGCCGAGAGTCCGCGGTACGGACTCGAGATTGTCAAGGAGCTCGACGCCGCGGGTCAGTTGCTGTCAAGTCAGGGCACCGTTTATCCGCTACTCAATCGTCTGTACGAAGCGGGCTGGGTGAGCAGTCGCTGGCAGGTGAGCGACACCGAGCGCCCGCGTCGGTACTACGAAATTACGACGCAGGGCCGCGCAGAGCTTGCCGCCTTCTGCGACGACTGGTCCCGGTTCAGCGAAGCTGTCAACGAGCTCATTGCTCCGACAAGAAGACGAGGTGCAGTGTGACCACTACGGTTCGCGCAGAGGTGGCCGAATACCTTCGGCGGTTCGACGCGGTTTCGGCCGCAATACCTGAGCCGAGACGATCGGAGCTACGCGCCGAGATTCAAGAGCACCTGACTGACTCGATCGGCGACTCGGCAGGCACTGAAGAGGCTTCCCTCGTGATCCTCGAATTCGGTTCGCCAGACGAGATCGTCGAAACCGAGCTCGATGGCGCTTCGACAAAACGTGGCACGCCACGGTGGGTTCTGCGGGCGGGTGCAATCGCGATCGTCGCAGCGCTCGTGATTTTCGGTATCACGCAGCTGCCGAGACTTTTTGAGTCGGCCGCGCTGGCCGGCGGCGCCGTTGTCACCGCGCATCCGGTGGGCGTCGAGCGTGTGACGACGGGCCGCGCCTATGCGGAATATCAGCAAGAGATCACAAAACTCAGCGCCTTGCCGGAAGGCTCCGCGTGGCCGGAAGGCGTGCCTGCTGGGCTGGATGCCGGCGCCACGGTGGATTCCACTACAGGGGAGGTGGGCGTGCTGGAGGCGGGAGCCGGCCAAGTCGCAGCGCGATTCACCTGGCTGTGTGCGTGGGAGAACGAGGCGGTTATCGCTCACGATCACTCCGCAGATGATCGCCTAGTTGCAGCTATTGCCGAGCTGAAGGCCTTTGTTGCTGCTGCCACGACCGAGAGTTGGGGTCCGGGTGGGTCGTGGACGAGTGCCGTGCTCACCCCAACCGACTACGACAACTTTGGCCCGATTCGCAGCGACGTAGCGGAGTCATGCATGCAGGCGGGCATAACAATTCATTAGGGGCAACGACGGGCTGGCCATCGCCGACGAGGTATCGTGACTGCCGTGACCGCGACGCCCGACACAAAGAACCGCTCGGCGCTCGCCTGGGGAGTTCCCGCCGCAGTGCTGTGCGGGGTGGGGGTTGCGACGCAAACACGCATCAATGGCCAGCTGGCATCAGAGATTGAGAGCGGCTATGTTGCCGCACTGATTTCGTTTGGTAGCGGGCTCGTCATCCTTTGTATTGGTTTGCTGTTTATGACTCGCGGTCGCCGCGGCATCGTGCGCGTTGTGCGGGCAGTGCGGGGCGGGGAGATCCCCTGGTATTACACCCTTGGGGGAGCAGCCGGCGGATTCTTCATACTCACCCAAAGCCTCAGCGCATCGTTGCTCGGTGTCGCCCTCTTCACTGTCGGGGTTGTCTGCGGGCAGACCATCAGCGGGGTCGTGATCGACAGGGTCGGTTTTGCGACGACGGCACCGCGACCCATCTCGGCGCAGCGTGTGCTCGGGGTTTTGCTCGCGCTCGCAGCGGTCGCCCTCGCCGGCTCGGCGAGTGTGCACGCCACCACCCCCATCTGGCTCTACCTGCTTCCGTTTATCGCTGGTACCGGCATCGCGTGGCAGCAGGGGGCGAACGGTCAGATTCGGCGCGTTGCGAACTCCGTGTTCACGGCCACGTTCGGCAACTTTCTTGTCGGCACCATCGTGCTGGTGATCATCGCGCTCGTGCACGCAGCGATCGCCGGATGGCCGACCAACTACCCGACGAACCCGCTGCTCTACGTTGGTGGCACGATCGGCATCATCTTCATCGCGCTCGGCGCTGTCACGGTCGGCGTTACCGGCGTACTACTTCTCGCCCTTGGAACGATTAGTGGCCAGTTGCTCACGGCCGTCGTTCTCGACCTCGTCGTGCCGACGGCCGGGCATCCGTTCCAGCTCATGACCCTCCTAGCGGCAGGGATGGCACTCGCGGCCGTCGTGGTCGTGGCGCTGGCCGGCCGCAAGGCTACGACCAGTGCCGTCACAGAGAGCTAAGAAACTCTTCCCCGTCAATCACGCGCGGTGGTTTCGAATCCTCAACCCGTCCGCCCACGTAGAGCCAGCCAAGTAGCACCTCGTTGTCGGCGAGCTCGTGCATCGCGTGCACGGCCGCCGAGCGAGTGTGGCCGCCAGAACGCCACATAACGCCCCAGCCGGCCTCGTCGAGCAGCAGGCTCAGAACGTGGGCAACACCGGATGCCGCGGCCTCCTGCTCCCAGTCGTGCACCTTGAAGCTCTGACGGTAGCTCGCGACGACCGCAATCAACAGCGGAGCCCTCAGCGGTTTAGCCGCAAGTCGCTCTGCCTCAACCCCGGTCAAGCCGCTCTCAGCCACGAAGGCTTCACCCAAATGGGAACGAGCAGAGCCGCGCAGCTCGATGAGCCGCCACGGCCGCAGGTCGGCGTGGTCGGCGCTGCGCGCCGCGGCGGCAACGAGTGGAACGAGCTGCTCGTGGGTTGGCGCCTCATCGGTGACGCGGGCCCGCGACGAACGGCGCAGCACCGCCTCGAGGGCGGTCACCTAGTCGTCGGCCTTGAACTCGAGTGAGAGGGAGTTCATGCAGTAGCGGTCGCCGGTGGGCGTGCCGAAGCCGTCGTCGAAGACGTGGCCGAGGTGCCC
>JAAFHT010000017.1 GCA_013297625.1 Actinomycetota bacterium
TGAGGTCGACCGAGTGCGTCGGGATGCTGCGCACCAGCTCGACGGGCGCCACCCACTCACCCCAGCCGCCGTCGACGCGCACCCCGGCGCGAGCGATCGCTTCGGCATGCTCGCCGCGCGCGGTCACGAGCACCTCGTGCCCCGCGCGCGCGGCCAGGGCGGCCACGAGGCCGCCGACCGCGCCCGCTCCGATGACCGCGATGCGCATGCCCGCCAGCCTAGGCGCGAGAGCCGCGCTACCGTGGTCATGTGCCCACCGGACTGCTGCTCGTCGACAAGCCGCAGGGTCTGACGAGCCATGACGTCGTCGCTCGTGCGCGTCGCGCGCTCAACACTCGCAAGGTCGGCCATGCCGGAACTCTCGACCCGATGGCGACCGGCCTGCTCACGCTCGGAGTAGGCCCTGCCACGCGTCTGCTCACCTACCTGGTCGGCCTCGACAAGACCTACGAGACGACCATGCGGCTCGGCGCCGCGACGACGACCGATGACGCCGAGGGCGAGGTCGTCAGCACGGCTGAGCCCGCGCTCGTCTCAGCCGTGACCGACGCGCAGCTCGCCGAGGGCATCCGCGCCCTCACGGGCGACATCGACCAGCGGCCCAGTTCGGTGAGCGCCATCAAGGTCGACGGGCAGCGCGCCTACGACCGTGTGCGCGCGGGTGAGCAGGTCGAGCTCGCGTCGCGCCGCGTCACGATCAGCGCGTTCGAGGTGCTCGCCGTGCGCCGCGGCCCGCTGGCGATTGAGGTGGATGCTCGCATCGACTGCAGTTCAGGAACCTACATTCGCGCCCTCGCGCGCGACCTGGGCGCGGCCCTCGGTGTCGGCGGGCATCTCACGGCGCTGCGGCGCACGCGCGTCGGGCCCTTCGAGGTTGCCAACGCCGTGAGCCTCGAGGCGCTGGCCGAGGGTGGCGTCAGTCTGCTCGACTCACCGGCGGCGGTTGCCGCGCGTTTGTTCCCGGTGCTCGAAGTGGATGCCGCGCAAGCCCGCGACCTCGGGCACGGCAAGCTGCTCACCCTGCCTGAGCACGCCGACGCCGAGCCGGTCGCCGCGATCGAGCGGGGTGGAGGCGGCGAGCATCCCGACCGCCTCGTCGCCCTCATCAGCGTGCATCAGGGTCGCGGTCGTACGCTGGTCGGGTTCCCCACCAACAGCGCCCAGGAGGCACCCTCGTGATCGAGTGGTTCACCACGATCGCCATCATCGTGAGCGTGCTCGCGGGTCTGATCGCGCTCGTGCTCGGCGGCATTGGCCACCAGCCCGACGACTACAGCGTGCTGCCGACGGCGTCGGTCGCACTCGTTTTGCTCGTGCAGATTGTCATCGGCATCGTGGCGCCATTCGTCGGCAATGAACCGACGGGCGACATCGTCGAGTGGTGGATCTACCTCATCGTTGCGCTCGTACTGCCAGTCGCAGCGATCGTGTGGGCGCTCGTCGATCGCTCGCGATGGGCGACCGTCGTCATGGGAGTCGCGTCTCTCGCGGTCGCCGTCATGGTGTTTCGCATGAACCAGATCTGGTTCGTGCAAGGCGTCGCCCTCGTCAGCTAGAGCGAGTGGTGACGGATGCTCGCTCCGCGATAGCGTGCGTGCATGCCCTTGACCCTCGAACGCGACGGCATCGTGTGCGTCTTGGTCTTCAAGAAGCCGGCGTGGTACATCGTCAACCCGGAGGCCGAGGGAGGCTTTGACCCGGCGCTCAAGTCTCTCCTGCAGTCGTTGAAACCCACCCAGAGATCTGAGTGGCAGTTCATTGCTCGGGTGACCGTTTTCCTTATTGTGTGGTTATTGGTCGGCGGCGGAATGGCCTACGTCTCGAACACGGTCCAGGGGATAGATGCCTGGCGGGGGCTGATCTATGGCGGGGCAATGATTCTTGGGCTGCTCGTCGCGTGGGCGGCAATCATTCCTGTCTTTCCGCTTCGACCGCAGGCGCCCCGTCAACTCGACACAGTCAGGTTGATACCCCCACACATTGCGAAGTGGGCCGATGACTCGATCGACGCAGATCGTTTGTGGAGCATTGTCGTCGCGAGTCATCGACTCGAAGATGTGCGAAACCTAGCGATCGTCGTTCTGGAAGATTGGAGCTTCGAACACGGGGGAGAGCTGCAGGCCGATACGGCGCACACTCTGGTGATGAAGATTCTCAAAAGGGAGTTCAACGAGCGACGCGCACACTACGTGCGCCTCGGTAAGGAACTCGGGTTCAAGCCTTCAGGTGATGAGTTGAGGGATCTCACGGACCTCGAGGTCTCGATGAGCTCCGAAGGTTAGAGCCTCTCGATAGCCGTCAGCACGGCGTCGAGCGACTCGGCCAAGTCAGCAACGACGAGCACCGCGCCGGTCTCGCGCAAGTCGTCGACCGAGAACACGCCCGTCGCCACGCCAATGAACGGCATGCCCGCGGCCGCCGCGGCTTCATCGTCGCGCGGGGTGTCGCCGATGATCACGAGGGTTTCGCCGGGCAAGGCCTCGCGAGCTGCGCGGGTGATCTCGCTGCGCTCGCGCGCAGTCGCACCAAAGAACGAGCGGTCCCAGTCGAACCACTCCGGCCCGAGCCCGGCACCCTCGAGCTTGACGCGAGCGCGCACGAGCGAGTTACCCGTCAACAGCGCGTTGTGCCAGCCACGGGCGGCGACCGCGGTGAGAGCATCCACCACTCCCGGGGCGGGCTCGCGCCGATCACCGGCGTGCGCGCGCTCGATCGAGAGCTCGTCGAGCACCGCGCGGGCGCGCTCGTGCCACGAGTCGTCGTATCCGAAGTGGGCGAGGATCTCGCTGAGGATGAGCCCGTCAGGCTTGCCGTGCGTGCGCGGCATCGGCGGGTGCAGTTCACGGCCCACGGTGCGCTCGACGGCCGTGTGATACAGCTCGCCACCGCCCCCGAACGAGTTGAGCAGCAAGGTTCCGTCGACGTCCCAGAGAATCGTGATGGTCACCGGTCAACCCTGCCAGACCGCGGCCTGAGAGGATGACAGAGTGCCCAGCGCCCTGCCCCTCGCCGACCCGGCCCCCGACGACGGGATGCTGCCGCCGAGTGTCATCGAGGGCGCCGAGCAGCGCGACCTGGGTGTGTACCTGCACGTGCCGTTCTGTCGCGTGCGCTGTGGCTACTGCGACTTCAACACCTACACGGCCGACGAAGTGCGCGGGGTCAAGCAGAGCGACTTTGCCGACCAGGCGATCGCCGAGGTCGAGCTTGCCGCGCGCGTGCTGCGCGAGAGCGGCCTGCCCGCGCGGCCCGTGAGCACGGTGTTCTTCGGCGGAGGCACGCCGACCCTGCTGCCGACCGATGATCTCGCCCGCATGCTCGGCGCCGTGCGAGACGCCTTCACTCTCGCCCCTAACGCTGAAGTGACGACCGAGGCCAACCCCGACTCGATCGACGCCGCGGGCCTTGAGCGCCTCGCCGCCGCCGGGTTCACGCGCGTGAGCGTCGGCATGCAGTCGGCGGTGCCGCACGTGCTCGCGGTGCTCGAGCGCACGCACAACCCCGAGAACGTGCCCCGTGTCGTGCAGGCCGCGAAGGCCGCGGGACTCGCCGTGAGCCTCGACCTCATCTACGGCACGCCCGGCGAGACCGAGGCCGACTGGCAGCGAAGCCTCGACGCGGCTCTCGCGTGCGAGCCCGACCACCTGAGCGCCTATGCGCTGATCGTCGAACCGGGCACGAAGCTCGCCCGGCAGATCTCCCACGGCCAGGTAGCCCCTGTCGACGACGACCTGCACGCGCTCTTCTACGAAGTGCTCGATGCCCGCATGGCCGCCGCCGGGTACGACTGGTACGAAGTCAGCAACTGGGCACGAACCCCGGCGCAGCGCTCACGCCACAACCGCGCCTACTGGACCGGTCAGGATTGGTGGGGCGTTGGCCCCGGGGCGCACAGCCACGTCGGGGGAGTGCGCTGGTGGAACGTCAAGCACCCCGCCGCCTACGCCGACCGACTCGCGCACGACGTCAGCCCCGCGGCCGGGCGCGAAACCCTCGACGCCGATACTCGCCGCGTCGAGCGCGTGCTATTGCACACCCGCCTAGTCGAGGGTTTGCCGACGGATGCTCTCACCTCGCTCGGCCGCCGAGCCGTCGCCGAGCTCATCGCCGATGAGCTCGTCGAGCCAGGGCCCGCGCTGCGCGGTACGATCGTGCTCACGCTGCGCGGGCGCCTGCTCGCTGACGGTGTTGTGCGCCGCCTGCTGCCTGACTGATCCGCGCTAGCGGACGAACGTGATCGACAGCGGGTAGGTGTAGGCCTGGCCGCGGTTGGCCGCGACCGCGGCCAAGATCGAGAAGATGATCACGAGAATGCTGACGGCGATGATCACAAAGATGCCGACGAACACCAGGGTCAAGATTCCGCCGACGAACGACGCGATGAGCATCGTCAACTGAAAGTTGAGCGCCGTGGCCGTGTGGCCGCGAACGAAGGGCCCACGGTTGCCAACGATGAGAAAGCCCAAGAGTGCGGGCAAGAAGCCGAAGAAGATGCCGCCGACGTGCACGAGCGTGGCCCACAACTTCTCGTCGGCGGGGCTCATGGGCTGCGGGGCAGTGGAATACGGGTTTGCAGGCTGATCGGTCATGCGGCCATTAAACACCCGCGGGGCCCGGCCGTCATGGCCGAACCCCGCGAGAGTGTTCGATCGACTACTTGATGAGACGGATCGAGACGGGGTAGCGGTAGCCGTTGCCGTCTTTCGACTTCACGAAGCCGAGGATCGAGAAGATCACGGCCGCGATCCACACAAGCGGGATGAGGAACGTGATGAGACCACCGAGGCCGAACGTGACGGCACCGAGAATGACGCCCAGGACGTTCAGCGCGATATAGGCGATGGTCACGGCGATCTGGAAGTTCAGGGCCTCTTTGGCTTCTTGGTTCGTGAACGAACCGCGGTCCTTGAACACGAGCCAGATGATGAGCGCCGGGAGGAAGCCGAGCACGCCACCGAGGTGTGCGAACGACGCCCACTGGCGGTCCTCCGCCTCCGTGAGCGGAGCAGCCGACGCGGCGGGGGGAGGAGTCTGGTCAGTCATGAATGCTGCCTTTCGATCATTCTCAAGCGGTTGGGTACTGCGGGGTGGAGCACGGAGCAAACCTAGCGCTCGCGCATCCCGCAAGCAATGATGATTGCCCCGTGTTGCAGGTAGAATTGGCAGTCTGATCGAGCGAGTGCCAGTTGTTGAGCTGACACGGGCGGCAGATGAGGAGGAGCGTCATGGTTTCAGAGCGCGCTCTGCACGTGTTGCGAGCGATCGTGCACGACTATGTCGCGTCGCGTGAACCCGTCGGCTCGAAAGCCATCGTTGACCGTCACCAGTTCGGTGTGTCAGCCGCGACGATTCGCAACGACATGGCTCTGCTCGAAGAAGAAGAGCTCATTACGGCTCCCCACACGTCTTCGGGCCGCGTGCCGACCGATAAGGGTTACCGCGTCTTCGTCGATCAGTTCGCCGACCTTCGGCCGCTCAGTGGTGCGCAACGGCAGGCCATTGCGTCGTTTCTCGACCAGTCGGTCGACCTCGATGACGTGTTCGCGCGCACGGTTCGCCTGCTTTCGCACCTGACCAACCAGGTTGCTCTCGTGCAATACCCGGCACTCGGCAACGCGCGCGTGCGCCACATCGAGCTCGTACCTATGAGTGCCACGCGCGTCATGACGGTGTTCATCACCGATGGCGGCCGCGTCGATCAGCGCATCATCGAGCTTCCGCTCGAGGCCGACGACGCCTTCATCGGTGAGTTGCGCGCCAAACTCAACGCGGCGCTCGCGGGCCAGGTGCTCAGCGAGGTGCCCCAGGTTGCCGCCTCGCTCGCCGAACGATTCGCTCCCGATCGCCGCGAAGCCGTGGGCGTCGTTTCCGAAGCCCTTTTGGGGCATGTGGATGCGCACCGCACCGACCGGCTCGTCATGGCGGGCGCGGCCAACCTCGTGCGCACCGAGGGTGACTTTGCGGGCAGCGTCTACCCCGTGCTCGAAGCTCTCGAAGAGCAAGTCACGTTGCTCAAGCTTTTCAGCGAAATGCAGGTCGACGAGAGCGGCGTGACCGCCCGCATTGGTCGCGAAAATGATGAAGCGCTGAAAGAAACTGCGGTTGTCACGAGCGCCTACCGCGTCGGCACCGATAGCTCGGCCAAACTCGGCGTCAAGCGAGCGCCGACGACATCAAGAAGGCGTACCGCCGACTCGCGCGCGAGCTGCACCCCGACGTGAATCCCAGTGCGGATGCCGCCGAGCGGTTCAAGCAAGTGACGCACGCCTACGACGTGCTGAGCGACCCGCAGCAGCGGCAGCAGTATGACCTGGGCGGGTCGGGCGGCTTTGGCGGAGCATCCGGATTCGGGGGCTTTGGCGACATCTTCGAAACCTTCTTCGGCGGCGGGCAGCAGCAGCGCGGCCCGCGCAGTCGCCGCGAACGCGGGCAAGACGCTCTGTTGCGTGTCGAAGTCGAGCTCGACGAGATCGTCTTTGGCACGAGTCGCAAGGTCGAGGTCGACACCGCGATTCTGTGTTCAACATGCGAAGGCTCGTGTTGCTCACCCGGAACGAGCCCCCAGACCTGTGACATTTGTCGCGGCTCGGGCCAGATTCAACGAACCGTGCGCAGCCTGCTGGGCAACGTCATGACCTCGAGCCCGTGCGGAACCTGCCGTGGATACGGCACGGTCATCGCGAGCCCGTGCCCCTCGTGCGCCGGTCAGGGTCGAGTGCGTGCCCGCCGGGCGATTCCCGTTGACATTCCCGCGGGTGTCGACACCGGCGTGCGCATTCAGCTGCCCGCGCAAGGTGAGGTTGGCCCCGCGGGCGGACCCAACGGTGACCTCTACCTCGAGATCAAGGTCAAGACGCACGAGACGTTCAGCCGCAACGGAGACGACTTGCTCGCGACCGTTGAAGTGCAAATGACCGACGCGATTCTCGGCACCACCGTGACGCTGCCCGGTCTCGACGGCGATGTTCCCGTGGAGATCAAGCCCGGCACCCAAAGTGCCGAGATCATCACGATCAAAGACCGTGGCATCACGCGCTTGCGGGGTTCGGGCCGCGGCGACCTCAAGGTGGGGGTGCAGGTCGTCACGCCCGTGCGCCTCAACGCGAAAGAGACCGAACTCATTCGGCAGTTCGCGTCGAGCCGACGCCCGGTTCCGCCGCAGTTCTCGACCTTCCAGCAGGGCATCTTCGCGAAACTCCGTGATCGTTTTCTGAACCTCTAGCGATGGCGCACTTCTACCTCGACGACTCACTCGACGCGCAACTGACGACCGCCGAGGGGGCGGTAGCGACGACCGTCGTGCACCTGCGCGGCCCGGACGCGCGGCACGCGGCCACGGTCGCGCGCGTGCGGGTGGGTGAGCTCCTTCGGCTGGGCGACGGCGCGGGGTTGGTGGTGCATGGTGTCGTTGCCGCGGTTGAGCCGGGCGACGTGGCGCTCGCCGTCGAGCGAGTCGAGCGGTATGAGCGGCCGCGGCCGGGCATCCACCTCGTCCAGGCTCTCGCCAAGGGCGATCGTGACGAACTCGCGGTGCAGGCCGCCACAGAACTCGATGTCGATGGCGTGATTCCGTGGCAAGCGGCGCGCAGCGTCTCGCGATGGGATGCCGCCAAGGCCGTCAAGAACCGTGACCGCTGGCAGACGATCGCGCGCGAAGCGACGAAGCAATCGATGCGCGCGTGGATGCCCGTCATCGAGCCCCTCGCAACGACTGCCCAGCTCGTGGCGCGCGCCGCCGAGTCGACCGTGCTCGTGCTCGACCCCACGGCCGAGCACGCCCTCACAGCCCTCACGGCGCCCGACCTCGGACACGGCGACGTGCTGCTCGTCGTGGGCCCCGAGGGCGGCATCGCCCCGGAAGAACGGGATGCCCTGGTCGCCGCCGGAGCACGCTGCGTGCGCCTCGGCACGAGTGTCTTGCGCACCTCGACCGCGGGCCCCGCCGCCATCGCGGTGCTGTCGGGAACGCTCCGGCGCTGGTAAGCATCGCCGGGCGCTTGGTCAGGGCCGCGCTCTAGACTGGAACCATGAGCAGCGCAGAGCCCACGATCTTCGAGCGCATCATCGCGCGCGAGATTCCGGCCGACATCGTGCATGAAACCGACGCGATCATCGCGTTTCGCGACATCGCCCCGAAGGCGCCCGTGCACCTGCTCGTCGTGCCCAAGACCTCGCGCTACCGCGATGTTGCCGAGCTCGCTGCGGGCGACCCGGCGCTCCTCGCCGAGGTTGTTGCCACGGCCCAGTTGCTCGCCACCGAGCACGCCGACGGGCACTTCCGGCTCATCTTCAATACCGGCGCGAACGCCGGCCAGACCGTCTTCCACGTGCACGCCCACGTGCTTGCCGGAGGACTAACCGAGGGATCCCTTGCCCACTGACGATTCTGCGCGCGAGACGCGCGCCCGCGAACAACTCAACGTCGACGGCGTCGCGATGGTTCGACTGCTCGGCCCCCACGATCGCTTGCTGAGCACGGTCGAAAAGCAGTACCCGCTCGTTGACGTGCACGTGCGCGGCAACCAGATCACGCTCGAGGGCGACCCCGCGCAGGTGGCCGCAGCTCGTCGACTCGTCGATGAGCTGCTCGTGATGGTTCGCGGCGGCCACGACCTGGGCGAGACCGAAGTGACGAGCTCGGCCCGCATTCTCGAGCAGGGAGCCGGCAGCCCCGCTGAGGTGCTCAGTCAGGCCATTCTGACGAGCCGCGGCAAGAGCATCCGCCCCAAGACGCTCGGCCAGAAGTCGTACGTCGACGCGATCGATGACCACACGATCGTGTTCGGTATCGGCCCCGCCGGAACCGGCAAGACATACCTCGCGATGGCCAAGGCCGTGCAAGCGCTCACCCGCAAAGAGGTTGACCGCATCATCTTGACGCGCCCCGCTGTCGAGGCCGGCGAACGACTGGGGTTCTTGCCCGGCACGCTCACCGACAAGATCGACCCGTACTTGCGGCCGCTCTATGACGCGCTTAACGAGATGATGGACCCAGAACTCGTGCCCAAGTTGCTCGCGAGTGGCGTGGTCGAAGTGGCTCCGCTCGCGTACATGCGCGGCCGCACGCTCAACAACGCCTTCATCGTGCTCGACGAAGCGCAGAACACGAGCCCCGAGCAAATGAAGATGTTCCTGACCCGCCTCGGTTTCGGCTCGAAGATCGTCGTGACGGGTGACATCACCCAGATCGACCTGCCCACCGGCGCGAGTGGCCTGCAGCTCGTCACGCGCGTGCTCGATGGCATCGACGACATTCACTTTGCACGGTTGACCTCTGACGACGTCGTGCGGCACTCGCTCGTGGGCCGCATCGTTGACGCGTACACCAAGTACGACGCCGAGAAGCAGGCGCAGCAGTACGCGCGTGAGAACGGGCTGCCTGATCCCCTCGAGGGTGCGAACCGCGAGGATCGCCGCCGCGGACTGCAGGGCACGCCGCGCGATCGTGCGACGAGACGCCCGCGACCCGGAGCGGGAGGGCGCTGAACATGGCCGTTGAGATCAACAACGAGTCGGGCATCCCCGTTGACGAATCGGGCCTGCAGCGGCTCGCCCTGCACGCCTTCGAGCACCTGAACGTGCACCGCGACGCCGAGCTCGCCATCGTGCTCGTCGACGAGGCCGCCATTGAGCAGTTGCACGTCCAGTGGATGGACGAGCCCGGCCCCACCGACGTTCTGAGCTTTCCGATGGACGAGCTGCGCCCGGGTAGCGACGACGAGCCCACCCCACCGGGGCTTCTCGGTGACATCGTGCTGTGCCCGCAAGTCGCCATTCAGCAGGCTGAGGCGGCCGGCCACTCGACCCATGACGAATTGCTGCTGCTGACGACCCACGGCATTTTGCACCTGCTGGGCTTCGACCACGCCGAGCCAGACGAAGAGAAAGAGATGTTCGGCATTCAGCGCGACATTCTCGTGAGCTTCACGCTGGCCGAGCGGGGTCGTTCGCGATGACCGCAGCCCTGCTGTTCTTCGTCGCGGCTGGCCTCTTGGTCGCGATCGGCGGTCTTCTGGCCTCGATCGACGCTGCGCTCGGCGTCGTGAGCCGCGCTGAGCTCGTCGACATTGCCGCGAGTCGCTCGAAGCCTGCGCGGTTGCAGGCCGTTGCGGCCGACGTGGGTGCCCACGTCAACGCTCTCAACTTCTTGCGTATCGTCGCCGAAACCATTGCCGCCGTGCTCGTCACGATCGGCTTCGCGACGATCATTGCCGAATGGTGGTGGGTGCTGCTGATCAGTGCCGGCATCATGATCGGCGTCTCGTTCATTCTCGTCGGCTCGAGCCCGCGCTCCGTGGGCCGTGCCCACCCGCGCGGCATGATCGGCACATTCGACTGGCTCATTCGCGGCGTGCGGTTGCTGACCGGCCCGCTAGCCGATGCCCTCGTCGTGATCGGCAATCGCGTCACGCCCGGGCGCCCCTCGAGCGCGAGCTTCTCGAGCGAAGAGCAATTGCTCAACATGGTCGACGAGGCCACCGAACTCGACGTGCTCGAAGAAGAAGATCGCGAACTCATCCACTCGATCTTCGAGTTCAACGACACGATCGTGCGTGAGGTCATGGTGCCGCGCACCGACATGATCGTGCTCGAGCAGGGCGCCACCGTGGCCGAGGCGATGACGCTGTTTCTCAGCCGGGGCGTATCGCGCGTGCCGGTCGTGGGCGAGAGCGCCGATGAGGTGCTGGGCGTGGTCTACCTGCGCGACGCATCCCGCCTCACGTTCGAGAAGCCGAAGCAAGCTGCCACGGCGCTCATTGACGAGCTTGTGAAGCCGGCGCTCTTTGTTCCCGAGTCGAAGAAGGCCGACGACGCGTTGCGGCAATTGCAGCTCGAGTCGAACCACCTCGCTCTCGTGGTCGACGAGTACGGCGGCATCGCGGGCCTCGTGACGATGGAAGACCTCATTGAAGAGCTCGTGGGCGAGATCGTTGACGAATACGACCGCGAGACGGCCGACAGCGAGCAGCTCGGCGAGAACAGCTTTCGCGTGAGTGCGCGCATGCCCATTGACGAGCTCGGCGACCTCTTCGGCATCGAGCTTGATGACGACGAAGTCGATTCGGTCGGCGGCTTGCTCGCCAAACACCTGGGGCGCTTGCCTGTGGCCGGGTCGACCGTCACGGTCGACGGCCTCAATCTCACGGCAGAGCGCACCGAAGGGCGACGCAAGCGCGTCGTCACGGTGCTCGTTGAGGCCGATCAGGCCTTGCTGGATGCTCGCGCCGCCTTTGCCACCGACCGCGACCGAGACGAGCCAGAGTGAGCGACCGCAAGCCGCGCGGCGGCGCCGCAACTCCCGACGAGCCCACGTTTCGGGCCGGATTCGTGACCTTCGTCGGTCGCCCCAACGTCGGCAAGTCGACCCTCACGAACGCACTCGTCGGCGAGAAGGTGGCCATCACGAGTTCAAAGCCGCAGACCACGCGCCGCGCGATTCGCGGCATCGTGCACCGCGCATCCGGCCAGTTGATCGTCGTCGACACGCCCGGCATGCACCGCCCGCGCACGCTGCTCGGTGAGCGCCTCAACGCCGTCGTGCAAGACACTCTCGGCGACGTCGATGTCATCGGCTTCTGCGTTCCCGCCAATGAGCCCATCGGGCCGGGCGACCGCTTCATCAACGAGCAACTCGACAACTTTCCGCGCACGCGCAAGATCGCAATCGTGACGAAGACCGACGCCGCCGGCTCGACGAAGGTGGCCGAGCAGTTGCTCGCCGTGTCTGAACTGCGCGAGTGGGATCTCGTGATTCCGCTCTCGGCCGTCACGGGGGAGCAGGTCGACCTCTTGGCCGAGCAGGTGATCGCGCTCATGCCCGAGTCGCCGGCTCTCTACGACGACGATGCCGTGACCGACGAGTCGACGACCGACCGCGTTGCCGAACTCATTCGTGAGGCCGCGCTCGAGGGCGTGAGCGACGAGCTGCCGCACTCGCTCGCCGTGACGATCGATGAGATGGCCGAGCGCTCGCCCGGCGGCGTTTTCGATATCTTCGCCAACGTCTTTGTCGAGCGCGACAGCCAAAAGGGCATCATCATCGGCCACAAAGGCTCGCGCTTGACCGAGGTCGGCACGCGCGCGCGCCTCGAGATCGAGGAGCTGCTCGGCCGCCGCGTGTACCTCAAGCTGCACGTCAAGGTCGCGAAAGAGTGGCAGCGCGACCCGAAGCAGCTCGGCAAGCTCGGGTTCTAGGCGGCCCTCATGGCGCTGCTCAGCGGCGGGGCAGCAGACCGTGGTCGTGGGCGTAGAGCACGACCTGCACGCGGTCGCGCAGGCTGAGCTTGGCGAGAATCTTGCCGACGTGCGACTTCACGGTTGCCTCGGCCACAAACTCGCGCGCGGCGATCTCGGCATTGCTCAAGCCCTCGGCGACGGCGGCGAAGATCTCGCGCTCGCGTTTGCTGAGGTCGGGGAGCGCCGCGTCACGCGCCGCCGCGAGTTCGGCGGGCGTGCTGGTGCGGCGAGCATCCCGAGCCGGCCCGACATGGGCGAGCAGGTCGGTGATCGCACCGGGCGCGACGACTGCGTGCCCACCGTGCACCGCGCGGATGGCGGCGAGCAAGAACTCGGGCTCGGCATCCTTGAGCAAGAAACCGCTCGCCCCCGCGCGAATCGCCCGCAGCGCTGCATCGTCGAGGTCAAAGGTCGTGAGCACGATGACGCGCGGTGGCGTGCGCCCCGCGTCCGTGGCTGATCGCAGGATGCCCGCCGTTCCCGCGATGCCGTCGGCCCGCGGCATCCGGATGTCCATGAGCACCACGTCGGGCAGCACCTCGTCGGCGACGAGCAAGGCCTCGCCCCCGTCGCCGGCCTCGCCGACCACCGTCAGGTCAGCCTGCGAGTCGATAAGCATGCGCATCCCGCGCCGGAAGAGCGGCTGATCGTCGACGAGCAGCACCCGAATGGTGGTCACGCGAGCACCCCGGCCAGCTCGACCTCGAGCGGCAGGCGCGCCCGCACCCGGAACACCGCGCCCTCGTGCACGCTCAACTCGCCACCGGCGAGGGATGCCCGCTCGCGCATCCCGTCGATGCCGTGCCCGCGCTCGCCCTCCGCAGCGGCGCCGCTCGCGATGTTGGTCACGACGAGGTCGACGGCCTGGTCGCCCCACTCCAGCTCGAGCGTCGCGGCGCCATCGCCATGCCGCAACGCGTTCGTGAGCGACTCTTGCACGATGCGGTAGAGCGCGAGCTCACGCGTCTCGCTCAGGCGCCCGCGGTCGCCGAACTCGCGCACCTCGAGCGTGAGGCCCGAGTCGCGCATCGACTGCAGCAGAGCGTCGAGGTCAGCCAGCCCCGGCTGCGGCCCGGCCTCTTGCGTGTGCCGCAGCTCGGTGAGCAACACCCGCACGTCGCCGAGGGCATCCCGCGCGGTCTGCGCGATCGTCTCGAAGGCATCGGCCGCCGCGGGGGAGTCGCCCGCCGTCGCGTACCGTGCCCCATCAGCCTGCGCGATGACGACCGTGAGCGAGTGGGCAACGATGTCGTGCACGTCGCGAGCGACCCGCGTGCGCTCGGCTTCGAGGTCGGCGCGCGTGAGGGCAGCATCGCGCTGCGTGCTGACTGTTGCGACGGCCGCGCTGAGCTGACGGCGGTTCCGGATGCTGCGCACGAGCTCGCCGAGCACCCATGGCAGTAGCGCCAATAGCGGCCAGATCATCCACATGAGCACTTGGGCAACGAGAGCCACGAACCGCACGCCTGAGACATCTGCGCCACCGAACAGGATCATCATCGCGATGCTGACCGCGACGAGAATCGAGACCACCAAAGAGACGCGTCGGGCCAATGTCGACCCGTACGCAGCCCCGCCGAACACGATGACCGCTGCGCCCAGGAGGATGAGCGGCGATGAGGACGCGCCATATTGGACGCCCGCCAGGATGGCAAGGACGGTGCCAAGTGCCGCGGCGAGCAGCCCTATTTGGGCCAAATCAGATCGCACGCGATGCAGAGCGACACCGGCACCGACGACGAGCGCGATGCCCACGTTGACCATCGCGCCAAGAACGCCACCCCACCACTGCTGATTGAGCAGCACCGCGAGCGCGAGCCACGAGCCGAGAGCAATCTCGATCGGGAAGAGAATGCGCGCGCGGCGCTCGGGCGTGAACCAGGCAAGGGCTGAATCGAACATGTCCGCCACGGTACGGGGCGCGCGGCCTGCAGCCGAGCAAAACTCGCGCGGCTCACTCCAGCGGATGACCCTTTTCATCCGAAAGGCTGAGGGAGCAGCATCCCGAACCGCATTCGCGCGCTCGCAGAACGCGGGTGTACCCTGAAACCGTGTTCGGCCAGCTCCTTCTTCGCTGCCGCGACGAGGCTTAGACCCTTAGCCTCCCTCGTCGCGGAGTTCGTCGTCGGCTGACAACCACACCACGACCACAGCAGGAGCACCTCATGCAGAACCGCCAGCAGCCCTCCGGCATGCCGATTCACAAGTACCAGCCGTACCACGAGCAGCTCGGTGTCGATCTTCCCAATCGCACGTGGCCGTCGAAGCGCATCACGCACGCACCCCGCTGGTGCGCCGTCGACTTGCGTGACGGCAACCAGGCCCTCATCGACCCGATGAGCCCCGAGCGCAAGCGCATCATGTTCGATCTGCTCGTGCGCATGGGGTTCAAGGAGATCGAGGTCGGCTTTCCGAGCGCGAGCCAGACCGACTTCGACTTCGTGCGCAGCCTCATCGAGCAAGACCTGATTCCTGACGACGTCACCATCCAGGTGCTGACGCAAGCGCGCGAGCACCTCATCGCGCGCACCTACGAGTCGATAAAGGGCGCCAAGCGCGCGATCGTGCACTTCTACAACTCGACGAGCGCGCTGCAGCGTGAGGTCGTGTTTCGCACCGACGTCGAGGGCGTGAAAGAGATCGCACTGCAGGGAGCCCGCTGGTGCCAGCAGTATGAGGCCACCGTGCCGGGCACCGAGGTCTTCTACGAGTACAGCCCCGAGAGCTACACGGGCACCGAGCTCGAGACGGCCCTCGAGATCTGCAACGCCGTCATTGAGCAGATCGCGCCGACGCCTGATCGTCAACTCATCATCAACCTGCCCGCGACGGTCGAGATGGCGAGCCCCAACGTCTACGCCGACTCGATCGAGTGGATGAACCGCCGCCTCGCGCGACGTGACTCGATCATCTTGAGCCTGCACCCGCACAACGACCGCGGCACGGCCGTCGCGGCGGCCGAGCTCGGCTACATGGCCGGAGCCGACCGCATCGAAGGCTGCCTCTTCGGCAACGGAGAGCGCACCGGCAATGTCGACCTCGTCGCGCTCGGCATCAACCTGTTCACGCAGGGCATCGACCCGCACCTCGATTTCAGCAACCTCGACGACATCAAGCGCACGGCGGAGTACGCCAACCAACTCAAGGTGCACGAGCGCAGCCCGTGGGCCGGCGACCTCGTCTACACGGCGTTCAGTGGCAGTCACCAAGACGCCATCAAGAAGGGCTTCGAGGCCATGGCTGCCCAAGCCGCGGCCGAGGGCAAGCACGTGGATGAGCTCGTGTGGGGCGTGCCCTACCTGCCCGTTGACCCGAAAGATCTGGGCCGCACCTACGAGGCCGTGATTCGCGTCAACTCGCAGTCGGGCAAGGGTGGCGTTGCCTATCTGCTCAAGGCCGACCACGCGCTCGACCTGCCGCGCAAACTGCAGATCGAGTTCAGTGGCGTCGTGCAGGCCAAGACCGACGCCGAGGGTGGCGAGGTCACGAGCGAGCAGATCTGGGAGATCTTCCAAGACGAGTACTTGCCGTCGACTGACCCCGAGGCCAAGTGGGGCCGCTTCGAGTTGCTCTCGACGCGCACGGCGAGCGACATGACGGGCACGACGCAGTTGACCGCGACGCTGCGTGACGGAGAGGAGATCGCCGCGATCGAGTCGACCGGAAACGGGCCCGTCGCGGCGTTCCTCAGCATGATGGAGGGCCAGGGCATCGCCATTCGCCTCTTCGATTACGTCGAGCACGCGCTCTCGGCGGGCGGGGATGCCCACGCGGCGGCCTACGTCGAGCTCGAGGTCAACGGCCGCACCCTGTGGGGTGTCGGCATCGACCCTGACATCTCGACCGCGTCGCTCAAGGCCGTTGTCTCGGCCGTGAACCGCGCGATTCGACTCGAGACGCCCGATCGCGAACTCGTTACCTCGTAAGCGTTACTCGGCAGTCGCCGCCCACTCGGCGAACCGGATGCCCGGCCCGGGCACTCCGGTCGTGTGCAGCCCTGCCCGGTAGGCGCCGACGAGCTTTCCGGGCGCGTGCCACTCGACGACGCGGCGCGCCGCGGCCTCGGGTGTGGCGCCGCGCGCCACAAGCCACTGCCGAGCGAGTTCGGCCATGGGTAGCGACTCGGGGCCGCCGAGGTCATCGACGCGGCCCTGCGCGGGTGCTGCCCCCACGAGCTCAACGAGTCGCGCCGCCACGGCATCGGTGCTGATCGGCTGAAACGGAACGTCGAACGTCGTCACGCGGGGCAGACGGCGTTGAGCGCGGAAGAATCCCGCGACGAAGTCGTGAAACTGGGTGGCGCGCAGAATCGTGTGCGGCAGACCCGAGTCGGCAATCAGGTGCTCGCACGCGAGCTTCGCCCGGTAGTAGCCGAGCGGCACGGCGTCGACGCCCACGATCGACAGATACACGAGGTGCTGCACGCCCTCGGTGCGGGCGGCCTGCAGCAGGTGCTGCGTGGCGCGAGCATCCGACCGCCGATTGGTCGCGAGGTGCAGCACGGTGTCGACGCCCGCGAGGGCTTCGGCGAGGCCAGTGCCCGACTGCAGGTCGGCGATCACATGACCGGCGCCGGGCCGGCGGCTCAGGATGCGCGGCTCGACGCCCCCCGCGCGCAGGGCGTCGACGGTGGGCCGGCCCAGGGTTCCCGTGCCGCCGGTAATCAACAGGGTCACAGCAGAATCCTCCTCGTGCGTTACCCGCGCGACTGGCTCGCGCCGGGAATGGGCGAGCGGCGGCGCGTACGCGGCTCAGAGCCGATTACGGGAATCGACGACGTCGTCGGGTGCAAGTGGATCACACCCGTGGCCGTCGTGACCGTGCGCCCGCGCTCAAGGTCGGCCTCAGCATCCGCATCGGCACGACTGCGCCGCGGCAGGCTCGGCAGCTTGGGCAACCGCGTGATCGCGCGTTGTTCGGGGAGGCTCCAGCCGAAGAGCACTGAAGCCACGCGAACCCCAAAGGTCAGGGCCACGCCGATGATGCCCGCGACGAGCACGTCAGCGTCAAGGGCGAGCAGCACCGCGATAGCGCCGGAGCCGGCAGCCGCAGCAACGGCATAGAGCGAACCGACGTGCATGAGGGCGATGGGCAGATTGAGCAAGAGGTCGCGCAGAATCGACCCGCCCACGGCGGCGAGCACGCCGACGAACACCGCCGCGACTTCGGGCAGTCCGAGGGCGAGCGCCTTCGTCGTGCCGATGGCACCGAACAGCCCAATTGTCAGGGCATCGAGCACGGTGATGAAGCGATTGAGCCGCCGAAACACCCGCTCCAGCAACATGCCGAGCAGCGCCGCGCCGGTCGCCACGACGACGTACCAGTTCGACTGCAGGGGAGCGAGCGGAACATCGAGCAGCAGGTCGCGCAAGAGACCGCCGCCAAACCCCACGACGATGCCGATGATCGCGACGCCGAGCCAGTCGAGTCGCCGGTCGCGAAACTGCGCCGCGAAGAGCGCGCCCTGCAGCGCACCGATGCCGACCGCGAGCAAGTCGACCCAGAGGGGAATAACGAAGACCTCGTCCACGGGTCCATTCTCTCGGTGGATGCCCTCCGCGCCGTCATCCGCGCGCGAACCGCCCACGACTCCTGTTCGTGTCACTCATACCCAAAGTGCTACACTGCCTTCAGGTCACCCTGACTTTAACAACGGGTAACGCGGCAGAACGCGATCGAGCGGAAGGAGCATCCATGACCAGCACGACAGCGATTGGGCTCGCCGTCTCGACGGTCATCTTCGCGCTGCGTGCCGACGAGACCGGGGCGCCGCAAGTGTGGCTTCCGCTCGTGCGGCGCACGCGCGAGCCGTTTTTCCAGCGCTGGGCCCTGCCCGGCGGAATGGTGCTGACTGACGAGAGTCTCGAGGGTGCCGCGCGGCGCAACCTCGGCGAGACCACGCGCCTCGAGCCGACTTACCTCGAGCAGCTCTACGCCTTCGGCGACGTCGACCGTTCGCCCGACCAGCGCATGGTGTCGATCGTCTACTGGGCGCTCGTGCGGCCCGATGAAGCCGAACGAGTCACGCTGGGCGACAACGTGCGGTGGTTCGCGGCCGACGACTTGCCCGACCTTGCCTTCGATCACAACCTCATCGTCGACTACGCCCTGTGGCGGCTGCGCACGAAGATGGAGTACTCGCGCATCGCCCACGCTTTCCTCGGCCCGCGATTTACCCTCGCCGAGTTGCGTGAGGTCTATGAGGCCGTGCTGCAGAAGCCCCTCGACCCCGCCAACTTTCGCCGCCAGATGGAGACGAGCGGCGTCATCGAACCCACGGGCGAGGTCGTCACGGGCGGCCGCCACCGCCCGCCGCGCCTCTACCGCTACACGGGCGACGTCGAACTCGTCGACGCTGGCCCCCTGACCAAGTCCCCACCATCCCGCACCATCGCACCCGCAAGGATCTCGGCATGACCACCATCGACGCCTCCGTCGCCACGACCATCCGCCTCATCACCAACGGGCAGGCGCCGGGTGAAACCTGCACGCCTGAGCTCGACCAAGGTCCGTGGGCCTTCGACGCCGCCCCGGGCTACGGTCCTGGTTCGTCGATGCACGACGTCATCCCGACCGGCTCGCCTCGACAGGGTGCGCTGCCACGCGAGTATCAAGACGCCTCGAACGACGACTTGCACGCGCGCATCCGAAACGCGAAAGAGGCACTCGGCGACCGGCTGGTGATTCTCGGCCACTTCTATCAGCGAGACGAGGTGGTGCAGCACGCCGACTTCTTGGGCGACTCGTTCCAACTTGCCAATGCCGCGCTGACCAAGCCTGACGCTGAGTACATCGTGTTCTGCGGCGTGCACTTCATGGCCGAGACGGCCGACATCTTGGCCCGTGACGAGCAGCGCGTCATTTTGCCGAACCTGGCCGCGGGATGCTCGATGGCCGACATGGCCGACATCGACTCGGTGCAAGCCGCGTGGGATGAGTTGGTCTCCGTCTACGGTACTGAGCCCGACGCCGAAGGCCGCGCGCCCATCATCCCCGTCACCTACATGAACTCGTCCGCCGCCCTCAAGGCGTTCTGCGGGGCGAACGGCGGCATCGTCTGCACCTCGTCGAACGCCAAGACCGTGCTCGAGTGGGCCTTTGAACGCGGGCAGCGCGTGCTGTTCTTCCCCGACCAACACCTGGGCCGCAACACGGCTAAGGCCATGGGTGTGCCGCTCGAGCAGATGCCGATGTGGAACCCGCGCAAGCCTCTCGGCGGCTCGACCGAGCAGCAGTTGCTCGACGCACGCGTCGTGCTGTGGCACGGCTTCTGCAGCGTGCACAAGCGATTCACCGTTGCCCAGGTCGAGCAAGCGCGCGCTGAGTACCCGGGCGTGCGCGTCGTCGTGCACCCCGAGTGCCCCATGGAGGTCGTGGATGCGGCCGACGAAGCGGGCTCTACCGACTACATCCGGCGTGCCGTCGCTGGCGCAACCGAGCCCACGACCTTCGCGATCGGCACCGAGGTCAACATGGTCAATCGGCTCGCGGCGGAGTATCCGCAGCACACGATCTTTTGCCTCGACCCCGTCATTTGCCCGTGTTCGACGATGTACCGCATTCACCCCGGCTACCTCGCGTGGGTGCTCGAAGAGCTCGTGGCCGGCCGTGTCGTCAACGAGATCGTCGTTGACGCGGGCGTGCAGGCCGACGCCAAGCTCGCTCTCGAGCGCATGCTCGCCGCGAAGCCGAGGGACTAAACCATGGCCCACATTCTTGTCATTGGTAGCGGCATGGCAGGCCTCGTCGCAGCCCTGCGCGCAGCCCGCCGCCACGACGTCACGATCGTCACGAAAGACGTGCTCACGGCGGGTTCAACAGCCTGGGCTCAGGGCGGCATCGCGGCCGCCGTTTTTCCTGATGACTCGGCCGCGCTGCACGCGCGCGACACGCTCATCGCCGGGGCCGGGCTGAGTGATCCCGCCGCGGTCGACGTGCTCTGCACCGAGGGGCCCGCCCGGGTGCACGACCTTGTCGCCCTCGGGGTGGCCTTCGACCCCGCGGTGGGCGCCGTGGCTCCGTACACCGAGGTGAGCGACTGGGCTCGCGGGCTGGAGGCCGCCCACTCTGTGGCGCGCGTGCTGCACGCGGGCGGCGACGCCACCGGACGCGTGATCGAGACGGCATTGGCTGCCGCGGTGCGCGAGGGGCGCATCCGTGCGCGCGAATTCGCCCGTGCGGTGTCGCTCATCGTGCGCGATGGCGCGATCGCGGGCGCTGTGGTCGAGGGGCCGAACGGAGTCGAGAACGTCGAGGCCGACGCCGTTGTGCTCGCCACAGGCGGCAATGGGCGGCTCTACCGTCACACGACCAACCCCCCGGTTTCGACGGGCGATGGCGTGATTCTGGCCTACGCCGCCGGGGCCGCGATTGCCGACCTCGAGTTTGTGCAGTTTCATCCCACGGTGCTCTCGGGCGGCGGACTCGTCTCCGAGGCCGTGCGCGGCGAAGGTGCAACGCTGCTCAATGCCGATGGCCGCCGTTTCATGCTCGCGGTCGACCCGCGAGGCGAACTCGCGCCGCGCGACATCGTGGCCCGCGCAATCGCGCGCCAGATGCGGGCACAGGATGGCCAGCCGGTGCTGCTTGACGCCACAATGCTCGGCGCTGACGTGCTCGCCGCACGCTTCCCGACCATCGACGCTCTCGTGCGCGCGACCGGGGTGGACTGGGCGCGCGAACCCGTGCCCGTCACCCCCGCGGCGCACTACGCCATGGGCGGTGCCCTCACCGACATGGATGGCCGCACGACGGTTTCGGGCCTGTTCGCTGTGGGCGAAACCGGGTCGACGGGCGTGCACGGGGCCAACCGCCTCGCCTCGAACTCGCTGCTTGAAGCCCTCGTCGTGGGATGGCGCGCGGGCGACACTGTCGGCGCCGCCGGCTCGGTAGCCGCGTTGCCGCTGCCGGCTCCGCATGCCGGGCGCGTCGCATCCGCCGTCGGTGAGCTCGACACTCCCGTGCCCGTCGCTACGGCGATCGCGCCCGACGCCCTCGCAGACGGCAGCACGGCCATGACGGCCGACCGCATCCGTGATCGCGCCTGGCAAGCTCTCGGCCTCGAACGCACGGGCGACGAAGTGACCGAGCTTGCTCGAGAGCTCGCGGCTGCCCACCCCGCCGACGACGAATCGCGCTCGCTCTTGCCTCTCGCGCGCCTGACGGCAGCAGCCGCTCTCGCGCGCACCGAGTCACGCGGCGCGCACTGGCGTCACGACTTCGTCGACACCGACCCCGCGCAGCGCGTGCGCCGGGTGGTCGTGCGCCCCGGCGGGGCAGCCACAGACTGGAGCCGATCGGCCGACGCCTCCGTGATCGTCGAGCAGGTGCCCGCATGACCGACGACCTGCAGGGGCTCACGCTCGAGGGCGTGACCGAGATTGTCGATCGCGCACTCGCCGAAGACGCGCCGTGGGGCGACGCCACGAGCGAGGCCGCGATTCCCGCGAGCGCCACCGCCACGGCGCGCATCATGAGCCGCGTCGACGGCACGTTCGCGGGCGGGCTTCCGCTCGAGCTCGCCTTCACACGCGTTGACCCCGCGCTTGTCGTTGAGCGCCACCTGGCCGATGGTGCCCCGATGACTCCCGGCACGGTCGTTACTACGATCACGGGCTCAGCTCGCGGCATTTTGCGCGGCGAACGGGTCGCGCTCAACCTGTCGCAGCGCTTAAGCGGAATCGCCACGCTCACGCGCCAGCACGTCGACGCCGTGGCGGGCACCGGAGTGCGGCTCGTCGACACGCGCAAAACCACACCCGGCTTGCGCATGCTCGAGAAGGCTGCCGTGCGCGCGGGCGGGGGTCACAACCACCGCTACTCGCTCAGCGACGCCGTCATGCTGAAAGACAACCACCTCGCCGTGCTGCGGGCTCAGGGCCTCGATCTCACCGAGGCGATTCGCACGGTGCGCGCGCGCATTCCCCACACGATGCACCTCGAGGTCGAGGTCGACGGCCTCGACCAGCTGCCCGCCGTCATCGCCGGTGAGCCCGACACGATCATGCTCGACAACTTCACGCTCGACGACTTGCGCGCGGGCGTTGCCCTCATTGCCGGTCGCGCCGTCGTCGAGGCGAGCGGGGGAGTGCGCCTCGACACCGTGCGTGCCATCGCCGAAACCGGGGTCGACGTCATCTCAGTGGGCGCGCTGACCCACAGCGCGCCGGCTCTCGACCTCGGGCTCGACATCGTGATCGATGGCGCGCTCTAGCGAGCATCCGTGACCCTTATCGATCTTGACCAGGCCGCGACGACGGCCGTGCGTCGTGAGGTGCTCGAGGCGATGTGGCCGTGGCTCACGGGTGAGCACGGCAACCCCTCGTCGACGCACTCGCTCGGCCGTCGGGCCGCCGATGCGCTGACGGATGCTCGCGCGCGCATCGCCCGCATCGCCGGCGTGCGCCCCGCGCAGGTTGTGGTCACGAGCGGTGGCACCGAGAGCGACAACCTCGCCGTCATTGGCCTCACCCTCGCGGCCATCGCGCGCGGGCGTGACCGTCATGTTCTCGTGAGCGCGATCGAACACGAGGCCGTGCTCGAATCGGCGGCGTATCTCGAGCGCTGGCACGGGGTCGAGATCACGCGCATTCCCGTTGATGCCGATGGCGTGGTGGATGTCGATGCCGCGATCGCCGCCCTCCGACCCGGCACGGCGCTCGTCAGCGTGCAGGCCGCGAACAACGAGGTGGGCACGCTGCAACCCCTCGCGGCTCTCGCCCGTGCGGCGCACGAGGCCGGAGCGCTGCTGCACACCGATGCCGTGCAGTACGCCGGCTGGTACCCCCTGAGCGCGTTGCCGGCTGTTGACGCCATCACGATCTCGGGCCACAAGCTCGGCGCCCCGAAGGGCGTCGGAGCACTTCTGTTGCCAACCGGCGCCGCGATCGAGCCGCTCATTCACGGGGGAGGGCAAGAGCGTGACCGCCGCTCGGGCACCGAGAACGTGGCCGCGGCGGTGGGCCTTGCCCTCGCGCTCGAGCTCGCCGAGGCGGAGCGCGAGGCGCATCCGCTCGCCGCGCTCGAGGCACAGCGTGACGCATTCATCGCCCGGGTTCTCGCGACCGTGCCGGGTGCCCGCCTCACCGGCCACGCCACGAAGCGCCTGCCCTGCCACGCCTCGTTTGTCGTGCCGGGAATCGGCGGCGAACCGCTGCTCATCGCGCTCGACGACCGCGGCATCCTCGCCTCGAGCGGCTCGGCGTGCGCGGCCGGCCGCGACGAGCCGTCATCCGTGTTGCTGGCGATGGGCTACGACGCCGACACAGCCCGCACCGCGGTGCGCTTCAGTTGGGGTGCCTCAACGACGGCCGAGCAGCTCGAGGTCGCGGCGCGAGAACTCGCCGAATCGGCGGCCACCCTGCGCGGCCTCGGCTGATCCGCACCCGCACGCGCGATACTAAAGCCGTGCCGACTTACCGTGACGAGATCGTCGTGCTGCGCACCCACAAGCTGGGTGAAGCCGACCGCATCGTCACCATGCTCAGCCGCAATCACGGCAAGATTCGTGCGGTGGCCAAAGGCGTACGGCGCACGGCGAGCAAGTTCGGGGCGCGCCTCGAGCCCTTCATGGTCGCCGACGTGCAGCTCTATGCCGGACGGAGCCTTGACATCGTGCAGCAAGCCGAAAGCCTCGGCTCGTACGGCGCCGAGATCTCGAGCGACTACGGCAGCTACACGGCCGCCAACGTCATGGTTGAGACGGCCGACCGCGTGACGGGTGACGATGGCGGGGGCATCCAGCAATACCTGCTGCTCGTCGGCGCGTTGCGGTCGCTCGCGCGCGGAGAGCATCCGCCGGGCTTGACGCTCGACAGTTATCTGCTGCGGTCGCTCTCGATTGCGGGATGGGCGCCGACGTTTGGCGACTGCGCCGTGACCGGCGCGCCCGGCCCCCACACGGCGTTCGTGGTGCAGTTGGGAGGCATGGTGGCCGACGAGGTTGCCCCGCCCGGCGCACCGCGCGTGAGCACCGAAACCCGCGAACTGCTCGCGGCCCTGCTCACGGGCGACTGGGACACCGCGGAAGCATCGACTGAGCGCGCGCGAGCGCAAGCCAACGGCATCGTTGCCGCTTATGCGCAGTTTCACCTCGAGCGGGGCTTGCGCTCACTACCGCACGTCGATCGCGTTGACGCCCGGTTCGACGCGCGCGAGGCCGAGCGTGACGCCGAACGCGACCTCGCCCACGCCGCGGCGGCAGCCGCCGACCACCAGGAGTCTGCGTGAGCAAAGACGTGCGACACCCCGAGCCGTTGCGCCCGCTCGACTGGACGGGCGAGCATCCGCCTGAGCTTCGGCGTGAGGCCGTGCCGAACCACGTCGCGATCGTCATGGATGGCAATGGCCGCTGGGCCAACCGCCAGGGCCTCACGCGCGTGGAAGGCCACCGCGCGGGCGAAGCGAGCCTGCTCGATGTCGTCGCCGGAGCCGTTCAGATCGGCGTCAAGCACCTCAGCGTTTACGCCTTCAGCACCGAGAACTGGAGCAGAAGCCCTGATGAGGTGCGGTTTCTCATGGGCTTCAACCGCGAAGTTTTGCGCCGCCGCCGTGACCAACTCGACGCCTGGAACGTGCGCATCCGCTGGGCGGGGCGTCGCCCGCGCCTGTGGCGCAGCGTCATCAGCGAGCTCGAAGAGGCGCAAGCCCGCACGGCCGGCAATACGGGACTCACGCTGACGATGTGCGTCAACTACGGCGGACGCGTTGAGCTCGTGGATGCCGTGCGCGCCCTCGCCGCCGACGTCAAGGCCGGTCGCGTCGACCCCGCCCGCATCACCGAGCGCTCGATCGCCAAACACCTCTAC
Source organism: Actinomycetota bacterium (assembly GCA_013297625.1). Lineage (GTDB taxonomy): Bacteria > Actinomycetota > Actinomycetes > Actinomycetales > Microbacteriaceae > Microcella. The sequence goes on from JAAFHT010000017.1 coordinate 25,044, forward strand.
GAGCCCGACCAGCCCGATGTCGACCTCTTCGTTCGGTCGAGCGGCGAGCAGCGCACGAGCAATTTCATGCTGTGGCAGAGCGCCTACGCCGAAATGGTGTTTCTCAACACGCTGTGGCCCGACTTTCGGCGCCGGCACTTGTGGGCCGCGATCGAAGACTTTGCGAGCCGCGACCGCCGCTTCGGCGGGGCGGTGGATGCTCCGACCGCGTAGCCCAGAGGCGCGCAGCGCCGTGACTGGTGATCACTAGACTTCTCGGCATTGCGTAACTCGGCGCCGGGCATCCAGCTCGGCCAGAACAGGAGATCCTCTCGTGGCTGCACCCTCTCGGCTCGACAACGTCATCGCGCTCGCCAAGCGGCGCGGCTTCGTCTTTCAGGCCGGTGAGATCTACGGCGGATCACGGTCTGCGTGGGACTACGGGCCCCTCGGCGTCGAGCTGAAAGAGAACATCAAACGTCAGTGGTGGCGAACGATGGTGACGCGTCGCGACGACGTCGTGGGCCTTGACTCGAGCGTCATCCTGCCCCGCAAGGTGTGGGAGGCCTCGGGCCACGTCGATGTCTTCAGCGACCCGCTCGTCGAGTGCCTCAGCTGCCACAAGCGTTATCGCGCCGACCACCTCGAAGAGGAATACGAAGAGAAGAAGGGTCGCGCACCCGAAAACGGCCTCGCCGACATCGCGTGCGTCAACTGCGGCACGCGCGGCCAGTGGACCGAACCGAAAGAGTTCTCCGGGCTTCTCAAGACCTACCTTGGCCCGGTCGAAGAAGAATCGGGGATGCACTACTTGCGCCCCGAGACCGCCCAGGGCATCTTCGTCAACTTCGCGAACGTGCTCGGCGCAGCCCGCATGAAGCCTCCGTTCGGCATCGGCCAAATCGGCAAGTCGTTCCGCAACGAGATCACGCCCGGAAACTTCATTTTTCGCACGCGCGAGTTCGAGCAAATGGAGATGGAGTTCTTCGTCGAGCCCGGTACCGACGAAGAGTGGCACCAGTACTGGATCGACACGCGCATGGCGTGGTACGTCGACCTCGGCATCAACCCCGAGAACCTGCGCCTCTACGAACACGCACAAGAGAAGCTCTCGCACTATTCGAAGCGCACCGTCGACATCGAGTACCGCTTCGGCTTCTCGGGCTCCGAGTTCGGTGAGCTCGAGGGCATCGCCAACCGCACCGACTTCGACCTCACGACCCACAGTGAGCACTCGGGGGTTGACCTCTCGTATTTCGACCAGAGCAAAGAAGAGCGCTGGGTTCCCTACGTCATTGAGCCCGCTGCCGGTCTCACTCGCTCACTCATGGCATTCCTCGTCGACGCCTACTACGAAGACGAAGCGCCGAACACGAAAGGCGGCGTCGACAAGCGCACGGTGCTGCGGCTCGACCGTCGACTCGCTCCCGTCAAGGTGGCCGTGTTGCCCCTCTCGCGAAACGAGCAGCTCTCGCCCGTCGCGCGCGAGCTCGCCGACCGCTTGCGTCAGCACTGGAACGTCGATTTCGACGATGCCGGAGCGATCGGTCGCCGCTATCGTCGCCAAGACGAGATCGGCACGCCGTTCTGCGTCACGGTCGACTTCGACACGCTCGACGACCAGGCCGTCACGGTGCGCGAGCGCGACACGATGGCGCAAGAGCGCATCCCCTTGGACAAGCTTGAGGCCTACCTCGCCGGCGAGCTGCTCGGTTCGTAGCGGGAATACGAGGCACGACAGGGCGTTTACCTCAGCATGAGCAACCCCATCGACGTGCAGATTTGGTCCGACGTGCAGTGCCCGTGGTGCTACATCGGCAAGCGTAAGTTCGAGGCCGCCGTCGAGCAGTTCGAGGGCGAGGTGCGCGTGACCTACCGGAGCTTCGAGCTCGCTCCCGATACCCCGGTCGACTTCGAGGGCTCACCTGTCGACTACTTGAGCCAGCGCAAGGGCATCAGCCCCGAGCAGGCGCAGATGATGGTCGACCGGGTGAGCGGCATTGCTGAGAGCGTCGGTCTCGAGTATCACTATGACCGCATCCACCAGACGAACACGGTGCTCGCGCACGAGCTGCTGCACTTCGCGAAGGCCCATGGCAAGCAGGTCGAGCTGAAAGAGCGCCTCCTTCGCGCGTACTTCACAGAGGGGGGCCACATCGGTCGCGCCGATGACCTCGCCGGCTTCGCTGCCGAGGTGGGCCTCGACCGCGGGGCGGCAGCAACCGCTCTCGCCGAGCACACCTACCTGCCCGACGTGAAGGCTGACATGGCGCAAGCGGTCGCGTACGGCATCCAGGGCGTGCCGTTCTTCGTCATCGACGACCGCTACGGCATCTCCGGCGCACAAGAGACGGTGACCTTTGTGGCCGCTCTGCAGCAAGCCGCGGCCGAGCGCGAGACGGCTCCGGCCGACGCCTCATGACGACGGATGCGGCACCGAAGCCCTTCGCCATGCTCGGCGACCCCGCCGCCGAGGCCTGTGAGGGCGACGCCTGTCTGATCCCCGCTGTCGCAGCCGTGCCATCCGACGTCGCGCAGTAGCCCGTTGCTATTCCGTCGGCCTCGCGAGCCGACGTACACTCACGTCATGACCGGAACGACCTCGACGCGCAGCTCGCTCGCCGCCGGCCTCAGCGTGACGCTGTGCGCGGTGCTCGTCGCAATCACCGCTTGTAGTTCTCCCGCCAGTGACGGCACCTCGATGCCGGTGCCCGACCCGAGTGCTTCGGCGTCTGGAGGGGCTTCCGAGGCCGGTGGCGAGTCGACGCCCGACGAGCCGATCGGCTGGCTCATCGAAGGCCAGACGACGTTTGTCACCGCGTCGGCCCGCATCTGTGCCGACGACGACCTCTTGTTCGAAGACTCGGAGTTCCCGTCGATCTTGCTGGAAGCGAATGGTGGGCCGCCGGACGACTGGGATGGCGTGAGCACCTACGAGATCGACGACGACAGCATCACGCTCGATTTTGGTGAGGGCCAGTGGTACGCCGACCGCTTTGACGGCAGCAACGGCAAGGGCGATTCGTGGCAAACCCCCAACGGCGAACTCACGGTGACGCGCGACAGCAATGGCGTGGTGACGGGAGGGTCGGGCACGGGCCTCGGCGACGTGATTTACGCCAACGGTGATGGTGGTCGGTTCGACGACACCGTGACGTTCACGGTGACGGTCATGGAGCAACCTGCCTGGTGCTTGATCCCGATCGACTGACGACGCGCACCAGCCGGGACTAGCGAGGCGCGAGCGGCTCGCTGATGTCGGCGACCGTCGCGTCGAGCGCGGCGAGCAGGTCGTCAGCCTCGACGAAGAGTGAGTAGCCGTGCTCGCCCGCGCCCATCGAGACGCGGCGACCGACCATGCCCGCGTCGGCAAAGACGGGCCACGCGGTCGTTGAGCCGAGCGGTGTGATGGTGCCGCGCTCGAATCCCGTCGCCTCGAGAGCAAGCTCGGGGGCCGGTAGCTGCAACTTGTTCACGCCGACGAGCGCGCGCAGCTTCGGCCACGAGATCTGCCGGTCGCCCGGGATGAGCGCGAACAGGAACGTGTCGTCGCTGCGCTTCACGACGAGAGATTTCACGATGTCGGCCGGGGTGATGCCGAGAATCTCGGCGGCCTCCTCGAGCGACGAGGCCCGCATCCGTTCGATGAATTCGACCGTCAATCCTAGTGCGGCGGCGTCGGCCGCTACGCGCTCGCGTCCACCCTGCGTCATTCCTGCATCCTCCGCGTTCTAGGCTGAGCCCATGAGCAACGGCGCACCCTTGCGGGCAGGCATCATCGGCTTCGGACTCGCGGGTCGAGTCTTTCACGCACCTTTCTTGGCCACGAATCCGGCGTTCACGATCGCCGCGATTGCCACGAGCGACGCCGACCGTGCCGCGCAAGCGTCGGCCGCACATCCCGATGCCACGATCATGACGACGGATGCCCTTCTCGCGCAGGCCGCCAACCTCGACCTCGTCGTGCTCGCCTCGCCGCCGCACGTTCACCGCGAGCAGGCTGTGGCGGCACTCGAGGCCGGCGCTGCCGTCGTGATTGACAAGCCCTTTGTGCCGACCGTTGCCGACGCCGAAGCGATCATCACTGCTGCCGAGAAGGCGGGTCGCCCGCTCACGGTGTTTCAGAACCGTCGGTGGGATGGCGACTTTCGCACTGTCAAGAAACTGGTTAACGGCGGCGCTCTCGGCACGGTGCACCGCTTCGAGTCGACGTTTGAGCGATTCGGCGCCCCCAAGCGCGACCAATGGCAGGGGCAGATCAGCGCTGCGCAGGGCGGCGGCATTCTCTTCGACCTGGGCAGCCACCTCATCGACCAGGCGCTTGCGCTCTTCGGCCCCGCAACCCTTGAGGTCGCCGAGCTGCGCGCCGTGCGCGAGGGCCTCGGTAGCGAAGACGACGCGTTTGTGTCGCTGCGGCACGACAGTGGAGTGCGCAGCCACCTCACGATGAGTCGCGTCGCGGCACAGAGTGGGCCTCGATTCCGCGTACTCGGTGACGAGAGCGGCTACAGCGTTTACGGCCTCGACGGGCAAGAGCCCGACCTCAAGGTCGGTCGCTGGCCCGGACGCGAGGGCTACGGCGAGACGCCGAAGGCCGAGTGGGGGCTGCTCGGAGTCGACAACGGCGAACAACCGCTCGTGCCCGTACCCACCGAGGCGGGCGGCTATCCCGACTTCTACGAGCAGGTCGCGGCGAGCATCCGCGACGGTGCTCCGGTGCCGGTGGATGCTCGCCACGCCCTCGAGACCGTGCGCATCATCGAGCAGGCCCACGCCCTCAGCACGCGCTGACACGGTACCCAGCACGACCTAGGAGACTAGAGGCACCATGTCGACCGCCACCCTTCCCGCAGCGCCACAGGCCGCGCCGCTCAGCATCGGCCCGATTCCGCTGATCGTGCCTGTTGTGCTTGCGCCCATGGCGGGCATCACGAACACGGCGTTCCGGAGGTTGTGCCGCGAATACGGCGCAGGGCTCTACGTGAGCGAGATGATCACGAGCCGCGCGCTCGTCGAGCGCACTCCCGAAAGCCTTCGCCTCATTACGCACCATGAGAGCGAGACGGTGCGCAGCATCCAGCTGTACAGCGTCGACCCGACGACAGCGGGCGAGGCGGCAGCGTTTCTCGCGGGCGAGGGTCTCGCCGACCACATCGACATGAATTTCGGATGCCCTGTTCCCAAAGTGACCAAGAAGGGCGGGGGAGCCGCCCTACCGTGGAAGCTCGAGCACTTCCGCCGCGTCGTCGAAGCGACCGTGAAGGCCGCGGGCGACATCCCCGTGACCGTCAAGATGCGCAAGGGCATCGATGCGGATCACTTGACCTACCTCGAGGCCGGCAAAGCCGCCGAGGGCGCGGGAGTCGCGGCGGTCGCCCTGCACGCGCGCACGGCCGCGGACTTCTACAGCGGCAACGCCGACTGGGACGCGATCGGAAAGCTGAAGGAGTCGATCTCGAGCATTCCGGTGCTTGGTAACGGCGATATCTGGTCGGCGGAAGATGCCTTGCGCATGGTCGAGCAGTCGGGCTGCGACGGCATCGTGGTCGGGCGCGGATGCTTGGGTCGCCCCTGGCTCTTCGGTGACCTATCGGCCGCCTTCACCGAGCGCCACGTTCGCATTCAGCCGGGCCTCGGCGAGGTCGCCGACGCCTTCCGCCGGCACGCCGAATTGCTCGTCGAGTTCTTTGACGACGAGGCCAAGGCCTGCCGTGACATTCGCAAGCACGTTGCCTGGTACTTCAAGGGCTACGCGGTCGGTGGCGAGCTGCGGGCGCGCCTCGCGGCCGTCGAAAGCCTGCAGCACATGGATGATCTGCTCGGCGAACTCGACCGTGACGCTCCCTACCCGGGTGAGGCCGCCGAAGGTCAGCGCGGTCGGGCGGGTACCCCCAAGAAACCCTCGCTGCCGGATCGCTGGCTCGAGAGCCGCGAACTCACGGGCGCGAGCCGTGCCGAAGTCACGGCAGCCGAACTGCACCACTCGGGCGGGTAGCGCGTGCACGATGACTTCACGCCCGGCTACGCGCCGGCCGACGCCGAGCGCTGGTTGCCCGAAGAACACAGCAGCCGACGCAGCGACTTCGCGCGCGACCGCGGCCGCCTTTTGCACTCGAGCGCGCTGCGCCGCCTCGCCGCCAAGACTCAAGTACTGAGTCCCACCGCGGGGCTCGATTTCGCGCGCAACCGCCTCACCCACTCGCTCGAAGTGGCCCAGGTCGGACGTGAGCTCGCCACGAGCTTGGGGCTCGACCCTGACGTCGTCGACACGGCGTGCCTCGCGCACGACCTCGGGCATCCGCCCTTCGGTCACAATGGCGAACGCGCGCTCAATGACTGGGCGGCCGACATCGGCGGCTTTGAAGGCAACGCGCAAACCCTTCGCCTGCTGACCCGCATTGAACCTAAGGTTTTCGGCCCCGACGGGCGCAGCTACGGTCTCAACCTCACGCGCGCGAGCCTCGACGCGAGCACCAAGTACCCCTGGCCACAGTCGCAAGGCATCCCCGACCCCAGCGGGCGCAGCAAGTTTGGCTTCTACGACGACGACGCGGCTGCCTTCGAGTGGATGCGCGCTGGCTCACCCGCGCGCGTGCGCTGCATCGAGGCGCAGGTCATGGACTTGAGCGATGACATCGCCTATAGCGTCCACGACTTCGAAGACGCCATCGTCAACGGCTACCTCGACGTGCCGGCTCTGGGGGAGCGTGTTGACCACGACGCTCTCGTCGACTCGATGTTCGAGTGGATCGGCGGCGAGATCAGCCACGACGAGCTCATCGCGGCTTTCGACCGACTGGATCACCTCGACGCCTGGATCGACTCGTGGGATGGTTCGCGGCACGACCTCGCACGGCTCAAGAACCTCACGAGCCAGCTGATCGGGCGGTTCGCGCATGAGGCCGTACATGCGACGCGCGCGGTGCATCCACAAGCCCTGCTCGCACGATTCGGCGCCGATGTCGTGGTTCCGCTCGAGACGCAAGCCGAGATCGCGGTTCTCAAGGGAATCGTCGCGGCCAACGTCATGTCGACCAACGCGCGGCAGCCCATCTACGCGCGCCAACGGGCCGTGCTCGCCGAGCTTGCGGACGCCCTGTGGCACATCGGTCCGGCGGCCCTCGACCGAGCGTTTGCCGATGACTTCGCCGAGGCGACCGACGACGCGAGCCGTCGACGGGTGATTGTCGACCAAGTGGCGTCGCTCACTGATCAGAGCGCGATGGCCTGGCACGAGCGCCTTGTTCCCTAACGGCGCACTCACGATGATTGGCCCCAGCGGCCCGGGCCTAGAATCGGCGCTGTGGCAGGCCTGATTCGACGAAGCGATATCGACGAGGTCAGGTCGCGCACGAATCTGGCCGACATCGTCGGTGACTACGTCACGCTCAAGAGCGCGGGCGTCGGCTCGATGAAGGGTCTGTGCCCTTTTCACGACGAGCGCAGCCCGAGTTTTCACGTGCGCCCTCAAGTCGGGTTTTATCACTGCTTCGGCTGCGGCGAAGGCGGCGATGTCTTCACCTTCTTGCAGAAGATGGACCACGTCACCTTCAGTGAAGCCGTCGAGCGACTCGCTGGTCGCCTGGCCTACACGCTGCATTACGAAGACGGTGGGCCCGCAGCTGATCAGGGAAATCGCAGTCGACTGCTCGCCGCGAACGCCGCCGCCGAGCAGTTCTTTCGCGACCAGCTCGGTACTCCCGACGCTGAGCCAGCGCGCCGGTTTCTCGGTGAGCGCGGCTTCGATGCATCGGCCGCCGAGCGTTTCTCGATCGGTTTTGCGCCCAACTCATACGATGCGCTCGGTGACCACCTGCGAGGGCTGGGCTTCACGGCAGAAGAGCTACTCGCTTCGGGGCTGCAGGGTCAGGGCGATCGCAAGCCCTACGACCGATTTCGCGGCCGACTGATCTGGCCGATCAAAGACGTCACGGGGCAGACGCTCGGCTTTGGCGCGCGCAAGCTGCTCGAGACCGACCAGGGTCCAAAGTACCTCAACACTCCCGAAACACCGGTCTACAGTAAGTCGAAGGTGCTCTACGGGCTCGATCTCGCCAAGCGCGACATCGCCCGCGGCAAGCAAGTCGTCGTCGTCGAGGGCTACACCGACGTCATGGCGTGTCACCTCGCGGGCATCACGACGGCGGTGGCCACGTGTGGCACGGCCTTCGGTAGTGACCACATCACGATCATCCGGCGAGTTTTGGGTGACGTCGACAATCGCGACTCGCACGGTCTGGGCGAGGTGATCTTCACGTTCGACCCCGACGAAGCCGGGCAGAAGGCCGCGAGTCGCGCCTTCGCCGATGAGCAGCGCTTCGCGGCGCAGACCTATGTCGCCGTCGCGCCCGA
>JAAFHT010000026.1 GCA_013297625.1 Actinomycetota bacterium
AACGGGCAAGAATGCGGCCTGCGCGGCGTTGAGCTGCAGCGCGAGCAGATCGTCGAGGTCGTAGCCGAACGCCTCTGACACGAGGCGCAGCTCACGGCTGAGGGTCGTGGCGCTCATGAGGCGGTTGTCGGTGTTGACCGTGACGCGGAAGCCCAGTTGGTAGAAGAGGTCGAGCGGGTGGTCAACCATCTGGTCGCCCCATGCCGCAATCGCACCCGTCTGCAGGTTCGAGCTCGGGCTCGTCTCGAGGGCGATCTGACGGTCTTTGATCCACTCCGCGAGCAAGCCGAGCTCGGCGACAATCGAGTCGCCCTCGTCGCGCAGGGTGATGTCTTCGGCCAAGCGCACGCCGTGGCCGAGGCGCAAGGCGTGGCCATCGCGCAGCGCGCCGCGAATCGACTCGAGGCCGTCGGCCTCACCCGCGTGCACGGTCGCCGGAAAGTATTCGCTCGCGAGCAAGTCGAAGGCGTCACTCAAGAGGCTCGGCGGAAAGCCCGCCTCGGCACCGGCGATGTCGAAGCCGACGACGCCGCGATCACGGTGACGAAGGGCGAGCTCGGCGATCTCACGCCCACGATCAGCGTGGCGCATCGCGCTCACGAGCTGGCCGACACGGATGCTGTGACCGGTGCTCCGCGCCTCATCAACCCCGGCATCCAGACCCGCCTGCACGGCTTCCACCGTTTCGTCGAGGCTCAGCCCGCGCGTGAGGTGTTGCTCGGGAGCCCACCGGATCTCGCCCCACACCACGCCATCCGCGGCGAGGTCGAGCACGAATTCGCGTGCGACGCGCTCAAGGCCCTCGCGGGTCTGCATGACGCCCACCGTGACGTCGAAGGTCTTGAGGTATTCGACGAGCGAACCCGAGTCGCTCTTCTCGGCGAACCAGGCGCCGAGCGAGGCGGCGTCAGACGCGGGAACCTCGAGGCCAATCTCGGCGGCGAGTTCGATAATCGTCTGCGGCCGCAGCCCACCGTCAAGGTGGTCGTGCAGCGACACCTTCGGCAGCGACTCGATCGCGATCTCGGAGCCGGGCAGGAGGTTCGCAGTCGCCGTTGTCATACCGTCAAACCTACCGGTTCGTTACCGATCCGTGACCCCGGTTTATGCACTGTTCGCCTCGCCGACGCGATGCGAGATTGCCGCGGCGGCGGCACGGGTGCGCGCCACGACGAGGTCGTGCGCCACCGTGCTGAAGCTCGTGCTGACGTAGGGCACCGTGAGCGCCGCGACGGTCGTACCGCCGTCACCGCGAACCGCAACGACGACATCGGTGATGCCGTGCTGCAGCGCATCGGCGCGCACGACCTCGGGCGTGCCGCGCAGAACCTCGCCCGTGGCCGTTGTCGCGGCGTCGAACAGTGCACCCACCCGCACGCGGTAGCCGAAGTCGGCAGGCGACTCGACCTGCACAATCACGCGCACGCGATCGCCTTCGAGCACCGCGAGGTTGCAACTCTGCTGCACCTCGAGAGCCAAGTCGTGCATGGCCGGAAGAGCCGCCGCGCGCAAACCCCGCAACGGCTCGTGCTGGTGCGCAAGGTCAAAGAGGCGCGTGCCGAGCTCGTAGCCACCGCCGCGCTCGCGCACGAGAAACCCGCGTCGCTCGAGCGTCACGAGCACGCGGAAGAGCTGCCCCACACTGCGGCCGGTTGCCTCGGCGATTTCGGTTTGCGTGAGGGGCTCCGGGCTTGCGGCCACGAGTTCGAGAATGTCGAGGGCCTTGTCGACCGCCGGCACGCTGTATTCGGGAGCAGGCAGGCTCATCGATGCGCGCCCATCGCGGCGAGCATCCGTCGCGCAATGTCGCGTTCGATGTCATCGGGCACCGGCTGCGCGTTGGGCGTGAGTGAGGCCGCGTCGCGCACGACCCGTTCGAGCGAGAGGGCCTGCAGCAAGAAGCCGAGATCCATCGCTTCGATCGAGTTGCCCTTGGGCTCGCGCCCCGCGAGGTTCATCATGCGCCCCTCGGCAAGCAGCACGACGTGCCGGCCGCCCGGCAGATCGATGCGCTCGATCGCCTCGTCGAGCGTTGTGCGGCCTGTCGCGCTGGCATAGAGACCCGGCACGTCGATCTCCCACGGAAAGTGGCCAGCGTTGGCGAGAACCGTGCCGTCGGCGAGCGCATCGATGACCTCCTGCGTCACGACATTGGGGTGGCCCGTCGCGGTGATGACGACCTCGGCCCAGCTGGCGAGGTCAACGATTCCGCCCACGCGGTAGCCATCCCACGCCGCCTCAAACGCCTTCAGGTCGTCAACCTCGCTCACCGCGACCTTGCCTCCCATCGCGCGCAGATACTGTGCGATGCCACGGCCGCACCAGCCGTAGCCCGCCACGAGAAACCTCCGGCCGGCGATGCGCAGGTTGGTGATGCGCATGATGCTCTCGACGACCGACTGGCCCACCGAGTGCTTGTTCTCACCGATTGCCTTGAGTAGCGAGTCGTTGATGACAATGAGCGGAAAGGGGATGCGGCCTGCGAGCTCGGTGCGCAAGCGCATGCCGCCGCTCGTCGTCTCTTCTGTACCGCCGATGATTCCCGTACCGCCCGTCGCGTCACCCGCGGCGACCGCATCAGCGTCAACGCGAGCGGCGGCGAGTGCGGCGAGGTCGGCGCCGTTATCGAGCAGGATCCTCGGCCGCGCCGCATCCACCGCTGCGACATTTTCGTGGTGTTGCTCGAGAGTGTCGGCGCGCGTGCCAAAGACCGTCATGCCTTGGCCACGCAGGTGCGCGACGATGTCGTCTTGCGTCGAGCCGTGGTTGCCCGTCGCGACGACGTCGGCGCCGCCGGCCTGCAGGGTTTCGAGCAGCACGGCGGTCTTCGGCTCAAGGTGCAGCGACATGCCAATGCGGTGCCCCTCGAAGGGCCGTTGGTCGCCGAACCGCGCGCGCACATCGGCGAGCAACGGCATGCGCGAGCGAATCCAGTCGATGCGGGCGGCGCCGCGCGCCGCAAGGTCGTGGGCGGCAGCGGGTCGGGTGCTCATGAGCGCACTCTACACATGCGCAAGTCTCTTTCATATATGCAGTTCTGCAGTAGGCTCGGCGCATGGTGCACCCCTCTGCAGATTCCGGCCCGCACAAGATCATCCTCGACTGCGACCCCGGCCACGATGACGCCGTTGCAATGCTGCTCGCGCACGGCTCCCCCGCGATCGAGCTGCTCGCCGTCACGACCGTCATGGGCAATCAGACCATCGAGAAGGTCACGCGCAATGCGCTTTCGGTCGCGCGCGTCATTGGCATGGATACCGTGCCCATCGCTCGCGGATCGCACCGGCCACTCGTACGCAGCGTCGAGACGGCGCCCGACATCCATGGCGAGTCGGGACTCGACGGGCCCGTACTGCCCGAACCCGCCGTCGAACTCGACCCGCGGCACGCCGTCGACCTCATCATTGACACCGTCATGAGCCACCCGCCCCAGACCGTCTCGCTCGTACCCACGGGCGCGCTCACCAACATTGCGCTCGCGGTGCGCAAAGAGCCGCGCATCGCGGAGCGCGTCAAGCAGGTCGTGCTCATGGGCGGCGGCGTGCACGTCGGCAACTGGAGCGCCGTCGCCGAATTCAACATCATCATCGACCCCGAGGCCGCCCACATCGTTTTCAACGAGCCCTGGCCGCTCACGATGATTGGCCTCGACGCGACCCACCAGGCGCTCGCGACCGACGAGGTCGCCGCGCGCATCGCCGCAGTGGGCACGGCCCCGGCTCGCTTCGTGGGCGAGCTTCTCGAGTTCTTCGCCCACGCCTACAAAGACGCGCAAGGCTTTGACCACCCGCCCGTGCACGACCCCTGCGCTGTCGCCTACCTCATCGACCCCACGCTGCTGCGAGTCGTGAAGGCTCCGCTCGATGTCGAGCTGACGGGCGGGCTCACGCTCGGCATGACCGTGGCCGACCTGCGCGGCCCTGCTCCCGACGGATGCACGACCCAGGTCGCCCTCGACATCGACAACGATCGCTTCTGGAGCCTCGTCGTCGATGCGCTTGAGCGCATAGGCGAGCCCGAGCTCTAGTCGACCACTCCCGCGATCAGCGGCCCGCCCGTGACGACCTCGTCGCCAGCCGAGCCGATGCGGTAGCCACCCTCGAGCGCCTCGAGCGCGCGATCGAACCGCGCGGCCTCGTTGGTGTGCATCGTGAACAGAGGCTGGCCCTTCGTCACGGTGTCGCCCGGCTTGGCGTGCAGGTCGATGCCCGCGGCGTGGTCGACCGGATCTTCTTTGCGCGCGCGGCCGGCGCCCAGACGCCAGGCAGCGATGCCGAAGGGCAGCGCGAGCTGCTCGACGAGCACGCCGTCGCGGTCAGCCGTGACAACGTGGTGCTCGGCAGCCTCGGCCATGGGAGCCTCGGGGTCGCCGCCCTGGGCGCGAATCATGGCGTTCCAGGTATCCATCGCCTGGCCGTTGTGCAGCGCCGCTTCAACGTCGACGTCGGTCACGCCGGCGAGCTCAAGCATGTGGCGTGCAAGAACGACCGTCAGCTCCACGACATCGGCGGGGCCGCCTCCAGCGAGCACCTCGACCGACTCGCGCACCTCGTTGGCATTGCCAATCGCGAGGCCCAGCGGCACGTTCATGTTCGTGAGCACCGCGCGCGTGGCAACGCCGGCATCTTCACCCAGTCGCACCATGACCTTGGCGAGTTCGCGTGACTGCTCGATGTCTTTCAAGAACGCGCCCGAGCCAAACTTCACGTCGAGCACGAGAGCAGCGGTACCCTCGGCGATCTTCTTCGACATGATCGACGAGGCGATGAGTGGAATGCACTCGACCGTACCCGTGATGTCACGCAGTGCGTAGAGCTTGCCGTCGGCGGGCGCCAGACCCGAGCCCGCGGCGCACACGACGGCACCCGCACTCTCGAGCTGCGCCATCATGTCGTCGACGCTCACGTTGGCGCGCCATCCCGGGATGCTCTCGAGCTTGTCGAGCGTGCCCCCCGTGTGGCCCAGCCCGCGGCCCGAGAGTTGCGGCACCGCAACCCCGAACGAGGCCACGAGCGGCGCGAGCGGCAGCGTGATCTTGTCGCCCACCCCACCCGTTGAGTGCTTGTCGGTGGTCTTCTTCGACAGGCTCGAGAAGTCGAGGCGCGTGCCCGTGGCCACCATCGCCAGAGTCATGTCGCGCACCTCTTCGCGCGTCATGCCGTTGAGGAAGATGGCCATGGTCATGGCCGACATCTGCTCGTCGGCCACATAGCCCCGCGTGTAGGCGTCGATCATCCACTTGATCTGCTCAGTGGTGAGGGCGCCCTTGTCGCGCTTGGTGCGAATCAGGTCGACGACGTCAAACGGCTCGATGCTCATGCGTGAAACTCCTCCAGCGTGCGCGGCCCAAACGCGTCGGGCAGCACCTCATCGATGGTCTTGATGCCCGACACGGTCTCGAGCAGCATGCCCTCGGCCGAGTGCTCGAAGAGCAACTGACGGCAGCGGCCGCAGGGCATGAGCGGGCCGCCGTTGCCGTCAACGCACGTGAAGGCCACGAGCTTCCCGCCGCCCGTCATGTGCAGGCTCGAAACAAGCGCGCACTCGGCGCACAGCGTGAGCCCGTACGACGCGTTCTCGACGTTGCAGCCCGAAATCACCCGCCCGTCGTCGACGATCGCGGCGACACCCACCGGAAAATTCGAGTACGGCACGTAGGCGTGCGACATGGCGTCGAGCGCAACGGCGCGGAGGGCATCCCAGTCGATGTTGGTCACGGATGCGCCCCTATGACTTGATGTACGGCCTGCCCGACGCGGCCGGCGGGCGCGAGAACCCGACGAGACCGGCGACGGCGAAGATCGTCACGAGGTAGGGAAGCATGAGCATGAACTCACTCGGCACGGGCGATCCGACGATCGAGAGCGTCGACTGCAGGTTGGTGGCGAAGCCAAAGAGCAACGCGGCGAGCGTGGCGCGAATGGGGTTCCACTGACCGAAGATCACCGCGGCGAGGGCGATGAAGCCCGCGCCGTTGGTCATCTCTTTCGTGAACGAGCCGATGGCCGCGAGCGTGAAGAACGCGCCGCCGCCGCCGACGATGAGGCCGGCGAGCAACACGTTCCAGAAGCGCGTGGCTCGCACGTTGATGCCGACGGTGTCGGCAGCCTTGGGGTGCTCACCGACCGACCGCAAGCGCAAGCCCCAGCGGGTCTTGAAGAGCGCGAACCACACCGTGGGAACGAGCGCGAACATCAGGTACACGATGATCGTCTGGTTGAACAGAATCGGGCCGAGCACGGGAATGTCGCTCAACAGCGGAATCGCGATGCGCTCGAAACGCTCGGGCTTGTTGAAGAGCTCGGGGTCGGCCGTCATGACCGTCGAGTACAAGAAGCTCGTCAGACCGATCACGAGCACGTTGAGCACGACGCCCACGATCACCTGGTCAACGAGGTACTTGATGGCGAAGGCCGCGAGCACCGCCGACACCGCTGCACCCGCGACCATGGCCGCGAGCAGTCCGGCGATCGCTGAGCCCGTGAAGGTGGCGACCATGGCCGCCACGAAGGCGCCCGCCAAGAGCTGACCCTCGATGGCGATGTTGACGACACCCACGCGCTCGCTAATGACACCGCCGAGCGACCCGAAGATAAGCGGAGTGCTCACCGTTAGGGCGCCCGCGAGCAGACCCACGAGCGGAACGGTTGACCCCGCGGCCGCCCAGGTCAAGAACCCGAGCAAGAACATGAGAGCGAAGATCGTGGTGAGCCACAGCGGAACCTTGGTGCCGCCGCGCACGAGCATGAACGCGTACACGGCGATGATCGCCATGAGCACGACCGTGACGATGCCCGTGGCATCAGCCGGCAGAACGATCGACGGCAAAATGATCGCGTCGGTGTCATTGCTCAGGCGGTAGGTGGTCTCACCCCCGCGGGCGAGCGCGATGAACAACACCACGCCGATCACGGTGAAGATCGCGAACGCGATCGGGGCCTTCCAGCTGCGCACGACCATCGCAGCGGGAGCGAGTCCTGAACCAGACTCTCGAGTGGTCGTCACGACGCTCACTTGGTCACCTCCGCCGTGCGGGCGAACTTCGGGGTCCGCCACTGGAACAGCGGATCAGGGGTGGGTAGACGGAATATCGATCGCACCAAGGGCGGCGCGGCGATGAACAACACGATGAACGACTGAACGACGAGCACGATGTCGACCGGAATGCCTTCCGAGGCCTGCATCGTGTAGCTACCGGCCTTGAGGGCGCCGAACAGGATGCCCGCGAAGAACACTCCCCACGGCTTCGAGCGGCCCAGCAGAGCCACGGTGATCGCGTCGAAGCCGATGCTCGCATCCAGACCCGAAGCGAAACCACCGGTGAAGTTGCCGAGCACCTGGTACACGCCGGCGAGACCGACGAGGGCGCCCGCGATGAGCATGACCTGCACGTAGACGCGCTCGACCTTGATGCCGGCGACGCGTGCGGCGTGCGGGTTCTCGCCGACGGCGCGGAAGCGGAAGCCGAGCGCCGAACGGTTGAGCAAGTACCAGACGTAGATCGTCGACACGATCACGAGAATGAACCCGAGGTTCAGGTTGTAGGCATCGCCGAGCAACGGCGGAAACTGTGCCGTCTCAAGAATCGGCCCGCTCTTGGGGTTGTTCTGCCCCGGCGCTTGCAGCGCGCCCGGGGTGCGCAGCAAAAACGAGACGAGGTAGAAGGCGATGTAGTTGAGCATGATCGTCACGATCACCTCGTGCGCGCCGGTGCGTGCCTTGAGCAGACCCACAAGGCCACCCCACAGCGCGCCACCGATGAGACCGATGATGAGCGCGACCAGCAGGTGGATGACCGGCGGCATGGGAATGTAGGCGCCCACGTAGCCGGCAGCAGCGGCGGCGATCAGCATCTGACCGCGACCACCGATGTTGAACAGGCCAACGCGGAACGCGAGGGCCACACCGAGACCGGCCGCGATGAGTGGCGTTGCGTTGGCGAGCGTCTCGGTCAGCGGACGGATGGCCACGGCGAGATCGTCGACGCGCAGGTAGTTGAACACCGACCCGCGGAAGAGTGCCGAGTAAGCACCAGCCACGGCGTCCCACATGGCGACGAGCGTGTCACCGGGGCGTGAGAAGAAGTAGACGCTCGCTTGGGCGACGGCCTCGTCGGTGAGAACGATCAGGATGCCGCCGAAGACGAGGGCGAGAAACACTGCGAGCACCGAGATGGCCGCGCTGCCGCCGAAGATCTCTTTGATGATCTGGTTGCTGCGCGGAACCGCGGGCTCGGTTGCATCGCGCCCTGTCTCGTGGGCCACCACCTGCTCATGTACCTTCTCGGCCGCCGTTTGCTCTTTCGGCGTGCCCGACTTCGGGGTCTTCGTGTCGTCGCTCATGCGGCCACCTCCGCCGGGGTTTCTCCGGCCATCATCAATCCAAGAACATCACGAGGAGTATCGCCCGGCACGATGCCGATGATGCGCCCCCGGTACATGACCGCAATGCGGTCGGCGAGTGCCGCGACCTCGTCGAGCTCGGTCGAGACCACGATCACGGGAATGCCCGAGTCGCGCGTCGCGACGATGCGCTTGTGAACGAACTCGATCGAACCAACGTCGAGACCGCGCGTCGGCTGGGCTGCGACGAAGAGCGCCAGCTCACGGCTCAGCTCACGAGCGAGCACGACCTTCTGCTGGTTGCCGCCCGAGAGTCGGCCTGCTGCCTGCGTGATGCCCTGCGTACGCACGTCGAATTCCTCAACGCGCTCCGTGGCGAAGCGTGCAAGCTCGTCGAGCTGCAGCGTGCCCCACTTGACGAAAGGTTCGCCAGTCGAACGGTCAAGCATGAGGTTCTCGGCGATCGAGAAGGTGCCCACGAGGCCGTCTTCGGTGCGGTCTTCGGGCACAAACCCGACCCCCGCATCCAGAACCTGACGGGTGGAGGTGCCGACGAGCTCGGCGCCTTCGAGCGTGATCGAGCCGTGCACCTTCGCCTGCAGCCCCATGATCGCCTCGGTGAGCTCGGTCTGCCCGTTGCCTTGCACCCCGGCGATCGCGAGAATCTCGCCGCGGCGCAGGGTGAACGACACGTGGTCGACGAGCACCTGACCCTGGTGGTCAGTGACGACGAGGTCTTTCACGATGAGCGACGGTTCACCCGGATTCGCGGCGGCCTTGTCCACGGTCAGCTCGACCGCGCGGCCCACCATGAGCGACGCCATCTCGGCATTCGTCGCCGTGGGCGAAGCCTCGCCCACGACCTTGCCGAGACGGATGACCGTGATGCGGTCGGCGACTTCGCGCACTTCGCGCAGCTTGTGGGTGATGAAGACGATCGAGGTGCCCTCGTCGCGCAACTGACGCATGATGCCCATGAGCTCGTCGGTCTCTTGCGGCGTGAGCACGGCGGTCGGCTCGTCGAACACGAGAACGTTGGCGTTGCGCGAGAGGGCCTTGATGATCTCAACGCGCTGCTGCACACCGACCGGCAGGTCTTCGATCTTGGCGTCGGGGTCGATGTCAAAGCCGAAGCGGCTCGAGATCTCACGCACCATCGCGCGGGCGGCATCGAGGTCGAGGAAGCCGGCGGCCTTGGTCTGCTCATGACCGAGCATGACGTTCTCGGCGACGGTGAAGACGGGAATGAGCATGAAGTGTTGGTGCACCATGCCGATTCCAGCGTTCATAGCGTCGCCGGGGCCTGCGAACTTCTGCACGACGTCGTCGAGCAAGATCTCGCCCTCGTCGGCTTGGTAGAGGCCGTAGAGCACGTTCATGAGCGTGCTCTTGCCCGCCCCGTTCTCACCGAGCAGACAGTGAATCTCACCTGGCTCGACGACGAGGTCGATGTGATCGTTGGCGGTCAGCGCTCCGAAGCGCTTGGTGATGCCGCGAAGCTCGAGCTTCATGCGCCATGGCCTTCCTGCGCCTGTTAGCGAACGGCGCTGAATCGGATGCGGGGTACGGCTCATTCGGCTGCCCGAAGCGACCGCGGTGTGCTCGTGTCACCACTGTAGAGGAGAGCGGGAGGGCGAATCTGAGCAAGTGTGCGCGCATCTGAGCACACACGCGGTGCCGCACGAATACCGCCAGAAACGGGCCGGGGGAGGCCAGCCGCAGCTGACCTCCCCCGGATGGAACCGTTGGTATTACTGACCGGGCGAAGCCGGCGAGGTGACCTCGATCGAACCGTCGATGATGCCGGCGATCAGGGCCTCGATCTCGCCCGCGAGCTCCGAGTCAACAGCCGACTCGAAGTCGTGGAACTCGGCGATGCCGACGCCACCGTTCTCGAGCGTGCCGACGTACGGAGCCGAGTCGAACTCGCCCGTGGCCGCACCGGTCACGACGTCGTAGACGGCCGTGGCGATGTTCTTGAGCACCGAGGTGAGCACGAGGTCGGCGATGTCGGGGTCAGACACGAAGATGTCCTTGTCGACACCCATGAGGGCGATCGAACGACCCGAGTCACGGATTGCCTCAGCAGCGCTGAAGTAGATCGGGCCACCGACGGGCAGGAGCACGTCAGCGTTCTGGTCGATGAGGCCCTGGGCCGTGGTCAGCGCCTCGGTGCCGGGGGCGAAGCCACCGGTGAACGCGCCAGTCTGGCCAGCGAGGTCCCAACCAAGAGCCTGCACCGAGGTGCCCTTCTCCGAGTTGTAGTACTCAACACCCTGAACGAAGCCGTCCATGAAGATGGTGACGGGCGGGATCGGGATGCCACCGAAGGTGCCGACAACGCCGGTCTCCGAGTAGCTCGCGGCAACGTAGCCAGCGAGGAACGCGGCCTCAACCGTGTTGAACTGGATCGGCTTGACGTTCGGCGCGTCGATGAACTCATCGATGATCGCGAACTTGATGTCCGGGTTGGCCGCGGCGGCGTTCGTGGTCGCCTCGGCGAGCAGGAAGCCCACGGTGACGATCAGGTCGCAGCCCTGGTCAACAAGCTGCTGCACGTTGGGCTCGTAGGCGTTCTCGTCAGCCGACTCAACGGCGACGTACTCAACACCGAGCTCAGCGGCGGCCTCTTCCATGCCGTCAAGAGCAGCCTCGTTGAACGACTTGTCGTCCCAGCCGCCAGCGTCAGAAACGATGCAGGGGGTGTAGTCGAGCGCCGCGGTCTCTTCGGGCGTCTCCTCGGGGGCTGCGGCGCAGCCGGCGAGCACGAGCGCGCTCGCGCCGAGCAGGGCAATCCCGCCCAGAGCGCGCTTACGGGTAGTGATGGTCACTGTGTCCTCCAAAATTGCCGCCCAGCACGACGCTGGAGCGAATTGGCTCCACGTTATCGAACGTGCGGGCTCTCTAGCAGTGCTCAAGGCCTCTGGTGATGCAAGCGTTACGAATCCGGGACGCAGCCGTAATGCCGCGGAAATGCTGGGCAGAACGCAATCGATGCGCACGTGAGTGCGCGAATGAG
Source organism: Actinomycetota bacterium (assembly GCA_013297625.1). Classification (GTDB taxonomy): domain Bacteria; phylum Actinomycetota; class Actinomycetes; order Actinomycetales; family Microbacteriaceae; genus Microcella. Next base: position 11,362 of record JAAFHT010000026.1, read on the forward strand.
CAGAACGGATGCGCGGCGCGAGCCGCTCCGAGCCCTCGTGGGCCGGTCAGAGCAGGTCGTCGCGCCCCGCCTGCTTGATGGCGTCGACGACACTCTTGACCCGCTGCGCGTGCTCGCGCGTGGTGACGAGCAGGGCATCCGGCGTATCGACCACGACGATGTCGTGTACGCCCACGAGCGAGATGAGTCGCTTGCTCTGGCTCACGACGACGCCGCTCGACGAGTCAGCGAGCACTCGTGCATGTTCGCCGAGAATCGCGAGGTCGCCCGGGCGGCCCCCCGACAGCAGCTTGGCGAGGGATGAGAAGTCGCCGACGTCATCCCACGGAAAGTCGCCGCGAATCACCGCGAGGCGCCCGGCGGCAGCCGCCGGCTCGGCGACGCTGTAGTCGATGGCGATCTTCGGCAGCAGCGGCCAAATGGCATCGACGACGTCGCCGCGCTGCGGGGTGTCCCACGCTGCCGCGATCTCGAGTAGCCCCTCGTGCAGCAGGGACTGGGTCTCGGCGAGTTGCGCGAGCAACTGGTCAGCCCGCGAGATGAACATGCCGCCGTTCCAGAGGTAGTCGCCCGAGACAAGGTAGGCCGTCGCCGTCTCGAGGTCGGGCTTTTCGACGAAGCGCTGCACGAGGTGCGCGTGCGGGGCGCCCTCAACGGCAAGCTCATCGCCGCACAAGATGTAGCCGAAGCCCACCGAGGGCTCAGTGGGCTTGATGCCGATCGTCGTGATGAAGCCCTCTCGAGCGACGGCCACTGCTTCGGCCACGGCGTGGCGAAAACGCTCACCGTCGGTAATCACGTGGTCGGCCGCGAACGACCCCACGATGACGTCGGGGTTGCGGCGATGCAGGATGGCCGCCGCGAGCCCGATCGCCGCCGACGACTCTTTCTGCTCGCTCTCGAGCACGATGTTCGCTTCGGTCAAGTCGGGCAGTTGTTGCTGCACGGCAGCCCGGTGAGCGCGACCCGTGACGACCATGATGCCGTCGGCGCCCGCGAGAGGCAGAACGCGGTTCCAGGTGTCGCGCAAGAGCGTGAAACCGCTGCCCGTGAGGTCGTGCAAGAACTTGGGAGCCTCAGCGCGAGAGAGAGGCCACAAGCGCGAGCCGACTCCGCCCGCCGGAATGATCGCGTGAAAGTTCTGAAGCGTGCCCTCTATCGCCTGCATGCGCGTCACCCTACCGGGCGCTTGTCGCGGCGCGCGCCCCCCGTTCGGAGCACTCAGACAACTCGACGTAGACTTCGTGTATCGGCGACCACCAGCTGAGAATCGGAATCCAACCGGAGTCCACGAGTGCGAGCGATCGCGCGCGTCGTCACTGCCCTGAGGAGGGTTTCTCGTGCCAGCGAAGGCATCGGGAGCCGGAGCGTCGAGCTCATCGGCAACCATCGAAGTTCCTGTCCCCCGCCGATCACTCATTCCCGGCGGCACGCTGTACCGCGGCAATGAGGGCATGTGGTCTTGGGTGCTGCACCGCATCACCGGTGTGGCCATCTATTTCTTCTTGCTCGTGCACATTCTCGACACGGCTCTCGTGCGCGTGAGCCCCGAGGCCTACAACGTCGTGATCAGCGCATACAAGACCGAAATCATGGGCCTGGGCGAGCTCGCGCTCGTCGGCGCGATCGGCTTCCACGCCCTCAACGGACTGCGGATCATCCTCGTTGACTTCTGGGGCGTGGGTACGCGGCACCAGAAGGCCATGTTCTACGTCGTTCTCGGCGTGTGGCTCGTGCTCATGATCGGCTTCACTCCCCGTCACCTCATGCACGTCTTCGGAGGCTGATCATGACGACCGACCTGACTCTCGATAACCCCCGCACGCCCCACGCCCGCACGAAGCGAGGCATCAACTGGGAGAAGTGGGGCTGGATCTACATGCGCGTCTCGGGCGTTCTGCTCGTCGTGCTCATCTTCGGCCACTTGTTCGTGAACCTGTTCCTGGGCGACGGCGTCAACCAGATTGACTTCGCGTTCGTCGCGGGCAAGCTCGCCGACCCGTTCTGGCAGTGGTACGACTTCGCGCTGCTCGTGCTCGCGCTCATTCACGGCACCAACGGCATGCGCACGATCGTGAACGACTATGTGGCCAAAGCCAGCATCCGTCGCATTCTGCACGCAGCCCTGCTGTCGTCGACGGCCGTGCTTCTCGTGCTCGGCACGCTCGTGCTGTTCACCTTCGACCCCTGCCCGGCCGGGGCCGACCCCGAGCTCGTCGCTTCGTTCTGTGAGGACATCCTGTGAGTAGCACTGAGACCGTGACCACGCCCAGCAGCCCCGCGGCGCCCGTCGTGCACCAGCACCAGTTCGACGTCGTCATCGTCGGTGCCGGCGGCGCGGGCATGCGCGCGGCCATCGAGGCGGGCCCCAACGCCAAGACGGCCGTGATCTCCAAGCTCTACCCGACGCGCTCGCACACGGGAGCGGCGCAGGGCGGCATGGCTGCCGCGCTCGCCAACGTCGAAGAAGACAGCTGGGAATGGCACACCTTCGACACCGTCAAGGGCGGCGACTACCTCGTTGATCAAGACGCGGCCGAGATTCTCGCGAAAGAGGCGATCGACGCGATCATCGACCTCGAGAACATGGGCCTGCCGTTCAACCGCACGCCCGACGGCAAGATCGACCAGCGTCGCTTCGGTGGGCACACCCGCGACCACGGCAAAGCGCCCGTGCGTCGCGCGTGCTACGCGGCCGACCGCACGGGTCACATGATTCTGCAGACGCTCTTTCAGAACTGCGTCAAGCTCGGCATCGAGTTCTACAACGAGTTCTATGTTCTCGACCTCGTGATGGCCGAGGGCAAGGCCGCGGGCGTTGTGGCCTACGAACTCGCCACGGGCGACCTGCACGTCTTCCACGCCAAGAGCGTCGTCTTCGCGACGGGTGGCTTCGGCAAGATCTACAAGACGACGTCAAACGCTCACACCCTCACGGGTGACGGCGTGGGCATCATCTGGCGCAAGGGCATCCCGCTCGAGGACATGGAGTTCTTCCAGTTCCACCCGACCGGGCTCGCCGGCCTGGGCATCCTTCTCACCGAGGGTGCTCGCGGTGAAGGTGCAATCTTGCGCAACGCGAGCGGCGAGCGCTTCATGGAGCGCTACGCCCCGACGATCAAAGACCTCGCGCCGCGCGACATCATTTCCCGCTGCATGGTGCAAGAGGTTGCCGAGGGTCGCGGAGCCGGACCGAACAAGGACTACGTGCTGCTCGACTGCACCCACTTGGGTGCCGAGGTGCTCGAGACCAAGCTGCCCGATATCACGGAGTTTGCGCGCACCTACCTCGGCGTCGACCCCGTCGTCGAACCGGTGCCCGTCATGCCGACGGCCCACTACGCGATGGGCGGCATCCCGACCAACATCAAGGCCGAGGTGCTGAGCGACAACGACACCGTGATCCCCGGCCTCTACGCCGCGGGCGAGTGCGCCTGCGTCTCGGTGCACGGCTCGAACCGCCTCGGCACCAACTCGCTGCTCGACATCAACGTCTTCGGCAAGCGCGCCGGCCGCTACTCGGTCGAGTACGCGAACAGCGCCGAGTTCGTGCCGCTGCCCGCCGACCCGTCGAAAGAGGTGCGCGAGCTCGTGGAGCGCCTGCGCACCTCGAACGGCACCGAGCGCGTCGCGGTGTTGCGGAAAGAGCTGCAAGAAGAGATGGACAAGAACGCTCAGGTGTTCCGCACCGAAGAAAGCCTCGAGAGCGTCACGAAGACCATCCAGTCGCTACGCGAGCGCTACCAGAACATCGGTATTCACGACCGCGGCAAGCGCTTCAACACCGACCTGCTCGAGGCGATCGAGTTGGGCTTCTTGCTCGACATCGCCGAGGTCGTCGTCTACTCGGCGCGCAACCGCAAAGAGAGCCGCGGCGGCCACATGCGCGACGACTACCCCGACCGCAACGACGCCGACTACATGCAACACACGATGGCTTACCTCACGGGCGACGCGCACAGCGCCGACGCGAGCGACCACATCCGCATGGATTGGAAGCCCGTCGTGATTACTCACTACCAGCCGATGGAGAGGAAGTACTGATGGCGACCGCCCCCGCCGAAGTCGGTGCTGTTCAAGAGTTCACCGTCACCGTCATCATCCGTCGGTTCGACCCCGAGAACGACACCGAGCCCTACTGGCAAGACTTCGATGTGCAGATGTACTCGACCGACCGCGTGCTCGATGCTCTGCACAAGGTGAAGTGGGAGCAAGACGGCACCCTGTCGTTCCGTCGCTCGTGCGCCCACGGCATTTGCGGCTCTGACGCCATGCGCATTAACGGCCGCAACCGTCTCGCGTGCAAGACGCTCATCAAAGATCTCGACATCACGAAGCCCATCTACATCGAGGCGATCAAGGGCCTGCCGCTCGAGAAAGACCTCATCGTCGACATGGAGCCGTTCTTCGCGTCGTACCGCGCCGTGCAGCCCTTCTTGCAGGCCAACTCGAAGCCCGACAAAGAGCGCATTCAGACGATCGAGCAGCGCGCGCGCTTCGACGACACCACCAAGTGCATTTTGTGCGCCGCGTGCACCTCGTCGTGCCCCGTGTTCTGGACCGACGGGCAATACTTCGGCCCGGCCGCGATCGTCAACGCGCACCGCTTCATCTTCGACAGCCGCGACGACGCCGCCCAGGTGCGCCTCGACATCCTGAACGACAAAGAGGGCGTGTGGCGCTGCCGCACCACCTTCAACTGCTCGGAGGCGTGCCCGCGTGGCATCGAGGTCACCAAGGCGATCTCTGAGGTCAAGCAGGCGATGCTGCGGGGTCGCCCGTAGCGTTTTCGTGTCGTCAGCGTGAGGCCCCGGGGTGATCTCCGGGGCCTTCGCTATGGTGGCGGGGTGAGTGAGTCTGACGCCGACACCCGCCCTGGCTGGTGGGCGCGACTCATCGCCTGGATCGAGCGAGTCGTCGCCTGGGTCATGGAGTTCAAGCCCGTCAAGGTCTTCATCGTCTTCGGCGAGAAGCGCGGCTACCTGCTTTCGGCCGGCCTTGCCTATCAGGCCGTATTCGCCGTGTTCGCTTCCCTCTGGGTCGGGTTCTCGGTGGCGGGCCTCATCGTCTCGGGCAACCGCGACCTGCAGCTTGCCCTTATCGAGGTGCTGCGGCAGACCGTGCCCGGGCTCATCGACCCCGAGGGCAGCGGCGAGGGAATCGTCGACCCCGAACTGCTGCTTGAGGCGACCATCTTCGGCTGGACGGGCGCCATCGCCCTCATCGGCCTCTTCCTCTCCGCCCTCGGCTGGATGGCGGGCGCGCGCGACGCGATCCGCATCATGTTCGACCTCCCGGGGCCGCGCACCAACTACTACCTGCTCAAGCTCAAAGACGCGGGGCTGGCCCTCGGCTTCGGCGCCGTGCTGCTCATCTCGGCCGGACTCTCGGTGAGCGGCACGGTCGCGATGGAGGGCGTGCTCGAGTGGCTGGGCATCCGCGATTCGGGGTCGACGACGGTCGTCGGGCGCGTGGTGACGCTCAGTGTCATGTTCGTGCTCGACACCTTTTTGCTCGGGATGCTCTACCGCGTGCTCTCGGGAATGCGCATCCCCTTGCGGCGCCTCATTCCCGGCGCGCTCATCGGGGCCGCAGCCCTGGGCGGTCTCAAGGTGCTCGGCAACACTCTTCTCGGCGGAGCCAGCACCAACCCCCTGCTCGCCTCGTTCGCGGTGTTCGTGGGTGTGCTGATCTGGTTCAACTTCGTCAGCCAGGTGATCTTGCTCACGGCGATGTGGATCGCCCTCGGCGTTGCCGACGACGGCGTCGTGCTCGACCCCGTTTACGAGGCGAAGCGACTCGAGGCCGCGCGGGCGTACGTCGCAGCGTTTGAGCCCGAGCCAGAGCCGGATGAACCGCCGTGGTACCGGCGCCTGTTTGGGCGGCGCTGACCGTTCTTCAGGCGGCGCTGGCGGCACAGCCCCGCGTCGGTTAGCGCTCATAGACTGTGCGCATGCCGACCACTGTGCGCATCGCTTCTGTCAACGTCAACGGCATTCGGGCCTCGTTCCGCAAGGGCATGGCCGAGTGGCTCGCCGCGCGCGACGTTGACGTGCTCGCGATGCAAGAGGTGCGCGCATCCACCGATGACGTCACGGGGCTGCTGGGTCCTGAGTGGCAGGTGCTGCACGACGCCGCCACCGCCAAGGGCCGCGCGGGCGTCGCGATTGCGGCTCGGCGCGAGTTTGCCGCGCACCGTGTGGCGCTAGGCCCCGATGACTTTGACTCGGCCGGCCGCTGGCTCGAGGCTGACCTCGACGTGGGCGGCACGACCCTCACGGTCGTCAGTTGCTACGTGCACTCGGGCGAGGTCGACACCCCGAAGCAGGTCGAGAAGTACAAGTTTCTCGAGGCGATGACCGAGCGACTGCCGCTGCTCGCCGCGCACACGCCCTACGCCCTCGTCGTCGGCGACCTCAACGTGGGCCACCGCGAACTCGACATCAAGAACTGGAAGGGCAACCGCAAAAACGCGGGCTTCTTGCTCGAAGAACGCGCCTACTTCGACCGGTTCTTTGGCGAACGGGATGCTCCGATCGAGTGCGTCGACGGCGTCACGCGCCCCGGCCTCGGGTGGGTCGACGTCGGCCGCGTGCATGCCGGAGAGGTTCCCGGCCCCTACACCTGGTGGTCACAGCGTGGGCAGGCCTTCGACACCGACACCGGGTGGCGCATCGACTACCACGTGGCGACGCCGGCCCTTGCCGCGACCGTGCAGGCCTACGCCGTCGATCGCGCACCCTCGTGGGACACCCGGTGGAGCGACCACGCGCCCGTGGTGGTTGACTACCGCCTGCCCTGAACTCTGCACGAGCATCCACCTGGAAGTATTGACGCATGAGTCTTCCGCGCCTGTTCTCGGGCATGCAGCCCTCCGCCGCCAGCCTGCACCTCGGCAACTACGCCGGAGCCCTGCTGCAGTGGCGTGACATGCAGGCGACCCACGACGCCGTGTTCTGCGTCGTCGACCTGCACGCCATCACGGTGCCGCAAGACCCGGACGCCTTGCGCGAGCAGACGCGTCGCACGGCCGCGCAGTACATCGCCGCGGGCATCGACCCCGAGCACTCGACGCTGTTCGTGCAGTCGCACGTGAGCGCGCACGCGCAGCTCGCCTGGGTGCTCAACACCATCACGGGCTTTGGCGAGGCGAGCCGCATGACTCAATTCAAAGACAAGTCAGCGAAGGGCGGCCTTGATGTCGCGTCGGTCGGGCTCTTCACCTACCCGATCTTGCAGGCCGCCGACATCTTGCTCTACGACGCCGTCGTTGTTCCCGTGGGCGAAGACCAGCGGCAGCACATCGAGTTGACGCGCGATCTCGCGGCGCGCTTCAACGCGCGCTTCGGCGACACCCTCGTGGTGCCCGAGGTGCGCATTCTGAAAGAGACCGCGAAGGTGTACGACCTGCAGAACCCGGGGTCGAAGATGTCGAAGTCGGGCGAGAGCCCCGCGGGCATCCTGTGGCTCATGGACGAGCCCTCGGTGCTGACCAAAAAGGTCAAGTCGGCCGTGACCGACTCGTCGGGCGTCGTGTCGTTCGACCCGGCCGAGAAGCCGGGCGTCTCGAATCTGCTGTCGATTCTCGCGCTGCTGACGGGCGAGACGACGGATGCTCTCGTCACCTCATTCGACGGCCTCCAGTACGGCGCGCTCAAGACCGCGGTTGCCGAGGCCGTGGTCGAGGCATTCGAACCGATTCGCACCCGCACTTTGGAGCTGCTCGACGACCCCGCCGAGCTCGACCGCTTGCTCGCGCTCAACGCGTCGCGGGCCGAAGAGATCGCCGATGCCACACTGAAGCGCGTGTACGACGCGCTCGGGTTCTTGCCGCGCGCGTGAGCACGCGCGCCCTGATCGAGGTCGTGCTGTTTGACCTCGACGACACGCTCATGGCGCACACCCGCGCGGTTGACGAGGCGATCGCACTCGCGCAGGAAACGGCGGGCGGAGCCTTCGCCGACGACGACACCGCGTCCGTGCAACGCCGCTGGGCCGAGCTCGAAGAGCGGCACTACACGCGGTACCTCACCGGAGAGCTCACCTACCTGGGCCAGCGGGTTGCGCGGGCCCGCGACCTGCTCGCGCCCTACGGCATCGAGGTCACCGACGACGAAGCTCTCGCGTGGTTCGAGCGCTACCTCGTCGGCTACCGCGATGCCTGGCGACTGTTCGACGACGTGTTGCCCGCGCTCGCCACTCTGCACGGCTTTCGCGTGGGCATCATCACCAACGGTGACCTCGCCTTCCAGACCGACAAGCTGCAGCGTATCGACCTGTGGGACCGCCTCGACCTCACGGCGGTGCGCGCCGACGGCTCGATCGACGAGTCCGATCGGCGGGGCCGTGTCATCGCCTCGGGCGAGCTGGGCGTGACAAAGCCAGACTCGCGCATCTTCCACGCTGCGGCCCGTGCGTTCGGGGCCAAGTCTGCGCAGTGCGCGTATGTGGGCGACCGGGTGCGCACCGACGCCGTCGGGGCGCACGACGCCGGCATGCTCGGCATCTGGATCGACCGTGGCCGCGATCGCAACCCGCTGACCGACCACGCCGAGGGCGATGCGCCGGCGGGCGTGCCGAGCATCCACAGCTTGCTCGAACTCCCCGCCCTGCTCGCCTAGCAGTCTGCGACGAAGCCCGCCGCCGGCGTGCACGAAATTCTGCAGACCGCCCTCAGCAGAACGAAACGGCGCTTGAGCGAGCGTTCTGCAGGCGTTCGTGCTCGCTACTCGATCACGCGGAAGGCGCGAGGGCGCCGAAGCGCACGGCGGACGGCCCGCACAACCCGGTCGGAGTGCGCAACCGCGTGCGCGTAATCAGCGCGAACCACGGCGAGGCCGGCTGTCTGCGCTGTGAGGTCGCGCGTGTAGTCGCGGCTCTGTTGCCCGTCGTGCCAACGACGCCCGTCGACCTCAACGACAACGCGGCCCTCGACAAGTAGGTCAACGCGACCGACACCGAAGATCGTCACCTGACTGTCGCACCGTAAACCAGCAGCTACGAGTGCGACCCGAATCACCGACTCGATCCCCGACTCAGCGCGCGAGTCGAGCATCTCCAACGACATACGATGCCGTGCCGGAACGCGCTCGAGCACACTCTCGATCTCGGTCAGCGTCACCAGGCCCCCGTGTAGGGCGCTGTCGAGCACAGCAACGGCAAACGGGCGCGGCTGGCATCGAATGACGTGGGCAAGTGTGTCGAGCAGTCCCGTCCGTGTTGGCTCGCTCGCGTCGACCGCGGGCCACCAGTGCCGCACAACCTCGCCGCGCGCTCTCGATCGGGCTCGATCGAAGTGCGCATGCACTCGAGAGTCGGGAGGTCGCCACAGTCCGAACGACTCGGCTGCAGAGATACACGCGAGCCGGCCGCCGGCGCGGATTGCCCGCTGTATTGACTCGGGTAGATGTGCAGAGGCATACACGCTGCGCCGCAGGGCGAGAAGCTGACCGCTCGCGACCAGCGAGTCGAACTGGCGTCGAGAGATGTGGCCGAGCAACTCGGCTCGAGTGTGGATCGTGTGTGGGTCAAGAAGCACGCCCGCGAGCGTGTCGGTTAGTCGAGCCGAGTCGACTCGTCGACAGTCCTGCGACAAAACAGCGCTCGAGGGGGATCAGTGGGGAGGAGAGCTCTGCACCAACGTCTGCAGAATCACGTGACTCAGGCCGTAACGCTCGAACTAGCCCGTTCTGGAGACGTTCGTGCACGCTCGCCGGCCGCGGCGTGCGGCGGTGCGGCTAGACCGACGTGTCGTCGTCGACCCAGTCGAGCGTGCGCGTAACCGCCTTCTTCCAGACGCGCAACCGTCGCTCACGCTCGGCCTCGTCCATCGCGGGCAGCCAGCGCCGGTCTTCGCCCCATAGCGCGGTCAACTCGTCGCGCGACGACCAGAATCCGACCGCGAGCCCTGCGGCATAGGCCGCCCCCAGCGCGGTCGTCTCGATGATGCGCGGCCGCACGACCGGAATGCCGAGCATGTCGGCCTGAAACTGCATGAGCAGCTCGTTGGCCGTCATGCCGCCGTCAACGCGCAGCTCAGCGATCGGAACGGGCACCTCACCGTTAGCGGCGTCGATGACCTCGCGCGTCTGAAAAGCCGTCGACTCGAGGGCCGCGCGGGCCAAGTGCGCGCGCGTGATGAACCGGGTGAGTCCGACGATCGCGCCGCGAGCATCCGGTCGCCAGTAGGGCGCGAAGAGCCCGCTGAACGCCGGCACGATGTAAGCGCCGCCGGTGTCGGGCACCGAGGCGGCCAGCGTCTCGACTTCGGCCGATGACGACAGCAGCTGCAGATTGTCGCGCAGCCATTGCACGAGCGAGCCCGTGACCGCCACCGAACCTTCGAGCGCGTAACGCGGGGCCTCATCGCCCAACTGGTACGCGACCGTGGTCAGCAGGCCGTGCTGCGACGCCACGATCTGCTCGCCCGTGTTCACGATCAAGAAGTTGCCCGTGCCGTAGGTGTTTTTCGAGGCACCGGCTTCGAAAGCGGCCTGGCCGAACGTCGCCGCCTGCTGATCGCCCAGGATGCCCGCCACGGGCACCTCGCGCAGCAGCGAGCTCGCCTGCGCGTGCCCGAACACTTCGGCCGACGAACGAATCTCGGGCAGCATCGCCCGGGGCACGCCAAAAGCGGCGAGCAGCGCGTCGTCCCAGTCAAGCGTTCGCAGGTTCATGAGCAGCGTGCGGCTCGCGTTGGTCACGTCGGTCGCGTGAACGCCACCGTTCGCTCCCCCGGTGAGGTTCCATAGCAGCCAGGTGTCGATCGTGCCGAACAGCAGTTCTCCGGCCTCAGCGCGCGCACGGGCTCCCTCGACGTTGTCGAGAATCCACGCGATCTTCGTGGCGCTGAAATAGGTGGCGATAGGAAGGCCCGTGATCTCGGCGAAGCGCCGCACTCCCCCGTCGGCGGCGAGCGCATCGACAAGGTCTTGCGTGCGCGTGTCTTGCCACACGATGGCGTTGTAGACGGGCTTGCCGGTGGAGCGATCCCACACCACGGCGGTCTCGCGCTGGTTCGTGATGCCGACTGCGACAACATCGTGACGCGTGATGCCCGCCTTGCCGAGTGCCTGGCCGATAACCTCTTGCGTGTTGTGCCAGATCTCCATCGGATCGTGCTCGACCCAACCGGCCTTCGGAAAGATCTGCTCGTGCGGGTGCTGACCCACGGCGACGATGGCGCCATGGTGGTCAACCACGACGGCACGCGTGCTCGTGGTGCCCTGGTCGATCGCGACGATGTGGCTCATGGCTCAGCCCTTTCTGCGAGAGCGCGACGGTGCGCTGTCGAGCGTGATTCCGTGCCGGTCGGCGAGATACAGCCTGGCATCGTCGACCTCCTGCGCGCGACGGGCGGTATCCCAGCCGAGCGAGTCACCGAGCAGTTCGGCGAGCTCGAGCAGCAGGGCATCGGTGACGAGTCCGCGGAAGGCGAGCGACGTGCGCCGCAACAGCACATCGACGAGGCGCACGACTTGCTCGGTCTCGACGAGGTGACGCAGTTCGGCGCGCGAGTAGTCGGGGGCGGCGGCAAGGGGCGCATCCGAGGTCGCCGCGATGCGACGGATGATCGCCTCAGCGCTCGTGCCATACCGCTCCAGCAACTCGGCCGCACGGTCAGAACCCACGGTCGCACCGTGCGCAGCGAGCCACGCGGTGCGGGCCTCGGGAGTCGTCGGGTAGCCCACGGCTCCGCCGATGAGTCGCCCATCGGTGCTGACGCTCCGCGAGCGCCCCAGGAGGGCGAGCACGCGCCCTCCGAGCTGCTCACCGAGCGCCCGGAAGGTGGTCCACTTGCCGCCCACGAGGCTCAGCACGGGAACCTCGCCGCGCATCCCCTCTTCGACGCGGTAGTCACGGCTGATCTGTGCGTTCGAGGCGGCATCTTGCCGAGGCAGGGGCCGCACGCCCGAGAACCGGAAGACAATGTGCGAGCGGTCGACCGGGATGCTCGGGAAGACATATTTGACGACCTCGATGAAGTAGTCGACCTCCGGCTCGGTGCAGCGAATCGGTTCGGCCATGTCGTGGGCGATGTCGGTCGTGCCGATGAGCACGCGACCCTTGAGCGGGTAGATGAGCACGATGCGGCCATCCGTGAACTCGAAGAAGATCTCGCGACCGTTGCACGCAGCGAGCAGCTCGGGGTGATCGACAACGATGTGCGAGCCCTTCGTTCCGCCCATGAACTGCGTGGGCTTGCCGAGGGCTTCGTTGGTGAGGTCGGTCCACGGGCCCGAGGCATTGACGACCACGCGCGCGCGCACGTCGAACGTGTCGCCCATGACCGCATCGCGCAGGGTCACCGCGCCGTCGGCGCCCATACCCACGGCTTCGAGGTAGTTGGATGCTCGCGCGCGGTCACCCTCGGCAACGCCATCCATCAGCACGTCGAGCGCGAGCCGCTCGGGGTCGTGCATCGAGGCGTCGTAGTAGGTCGCGGTCCACTTGACGTCGCGGCGCAGCGCGGGCAAGAGCTCGCGCGAGGCCTTCGCGCCCCGGAACTGGTGGCGCGGCACCCGCCCACCGTCGCGCGAGAAGATGTCGTAGATCGTCAGCCCGACCTTGATGATGAGCGCGCCGCGCTCTTTGCGACCCTTCGTCTTGACGCCCATGAAGCGCAGGGGCGCGGCAAGCAGGCTCGAGAACGTCGAGAAAATCGGAATGGTTGTGGGCAGCGGGCGCACGTAGTGCGGAGCAAGCCGCAGCAGCGCGTTGCGCTCGTGCACCGACTCGTTGACGAGGCGAAACTCGCCATTCTCGAGGTAGCGAATGCCACCGTGGATCATGTGCGACGAGCCCGATGACGCACCCGCCACATAGTCATCACGATCGACGAGCGCCACGTCGACGCCGTTGAGCGCGAGGTCGCGGAAGGTCGCGATGCCGTTGATGCCCGCACCGATGATGAGCACCTCGCACTCTGGTCGGGCGCGCAGCGCCTCAACGGTGGCGCGGGCGGCGGGGGAGGAAGTGCGGGAAGGCATCGGGATGCTGACCGTTCTCGTTCGACGTGTCGAGGGCGACAGCTCATGTCGCCAGGTCAATCCTCCGACGGTTCGCCCAATCTTCCAACCCCTCTGCACAAACGTGCAAAGCATCCCACCGAGCGCGGAGGTTAGCTCGCTGCAACCCCGCCGCCGTGAGAGACGAGAGCGGTCGCCAAACTCTCGTCGAGCACGAGATCGGTGATGAGGCCAGCGGCGAGCGCCCCGCGCAAGCTCGGCAGTTTCTGCACGCCTGACACGATGCCCACGCGGCGTGCGACGCGGCGCAAGCGCTCGAGCCCCGGGCCCGACGCCCGGGCGTTGAGGGCGATGCCGTCAAAGGTTCCGTCATTGCGGTAGAACACCGTGGCCACGTCACCCACGACGCCGTCGGCGCTCAAGCTGCGGTAGTCAACGGCGTCAAGGTAGCCGCCGATGTAGACCTGACTCGGCACTTCGGCGAAGGGTGAACCGAGTCCAAACACGGCGACATCCATACGCGCCTGAATCTCGAGCAGACGCTGCGTGCTGCGCTCGCGCCACAGCGCGTCGCGCGTAGCCGGGTCGTCGAAGAACGCGGGCACCGGAAACTGCTGCACCTGCGCGCCGAACGCTTCGCCGAAACGGTGCAGAATCTCGCTCGCGTAGTCGATTCCGGTGGTCTGAACGTTGCCCGCGCCGTTCATCTGCACGACCACGGTGTTGTGCGTGGGCTTCTTGATAAGGTGCCGGCTCATCGCCCCGAGCGTTGACCCCCACGCCACGCCCACGACCATGTTCGCGTCAATGAAGCGCCCGAGCAGTCGGCCCGCCGTCATGGCCACGCGCTCGAGTCGATCGACATCGCTGATCGATTCGGGCATTGGCACGACGTGCGCCACAACTCGGTGCCGCGCGAGAATCGCCTGCTCGAGATCGATCCCGCGATCGAAGGGCGAGCGAATCTGAATGTCGACGAGGCCTGACTCACGCGCAAACGACAACAGCCGCGAGACCGACGACCGCGAGGTGCCCAGCTCGACCGCAATGGCCTCCATCGTGAGGTCTTGCATGTAGTAGAGCTGCGCGGCCGTGAGCGCTGCAGCGGTCTTCGCGGTATCGGGGTCACTCGCGGGCATGGCGGCAGTCTGACATGCGCTGCACATCTGTGCGCGCTCCCAGAACGGATGCAGGCATCCGTTGCCCCCGGAGAGCACCCACCAAACACCCCAGCGATTCCCAGCTAAGCGCGGGGAATAGTACGGGTTCAGAGCGGTTGACTACTCTGATAGCAAGTACGTGTTCCGGGGTCGGTGAAAATCCGAGCCGGCGGTGAAAGCCCGCGACCCGTGATCGAGGAAACTCGAGAGCGGTTGAACCGGTGGAATTCCGGTGCCGACGGTGAAAGTCCGGATGGGAGGAACACGCGAGCGGCAGCATGCCGTGCGCGCGACCCCGGATGCGTTCCTGATTCTGAAGGAACCCCGATGACCAGCACCGCACCGCACGTCGACGAGACTCTCGTCGCGGCGATGCGGCGCGCCCTCAGCCTGGCGACGCACGGCCCCGCGGTGGGCGAGAACCCACAGGTGGGCTGCGTGCTTCTCGACGCGGCAGGCTCGATCGTTGCCGAGGGCTGGCACCGCGGGGTGGGTACCGATCACGCCGAAGTGGATGCCCTCGCGCACGTCGCGAGCGCGGCAGGCCTCACGGCCGTCGTCACGCTCGAGCCGTGCAACCACACGGGTCGCACGGGCCCCTGCGCGCAAGCCCTCATCGACGCCGGCGTCGCCTGCGTGATCTACGCGCTCGACGACCCCAACCCCATTGCGGGCGGCGGCGCCGACCGGTTGCGTGCCGCGGGTATCGAGGTCATCGGTGGCGTGCTCGCCGACGAAGCCGAAGAACTGCTGCGCCCGTGGCTCACGAGCGTGCGCCTCGGCCGCCCGTTCGTCACGGTCAAGTGGGCGTCGACGCTCGACGGGCGCGCGGCCGCGGCCGACGGCACGAGCCAGTGGATCACGGGAGCCGCCGCACGCCAGCGCGTGCACGAGCAGCGCGCCACCCACGACGCCATCGCCGTGGGCACGGGCACCGTGCTCGCCGACGACCCCACGCTCACAGCCCGCGGCGACGGCGGCGAACTGCTGCCGCACCAGCCGATTCCCGTGGTCTTCGGATCAACCCCGGTACCGACGGATGCCCGCCTGCGGCAGCACCCTGCCGGACTCATCGAACTCGGCCACCGCGACCTCGGCACGGGTTTGGGCGAGTTGTACCTGCGAGGAATCCGACGCCTGTACGTGGAGGGCGGCCCGACTCTGGCGAGCGCCTTTTTGCGCGAGGGACTCGTCGACGAGGTGCTGGTCTACCTCGCTCCCCTGCTGCTCGGGGGGCCGAAGACGGCCATCGACGACCTGGGAGTCACGACCATGAGCGAGGCCGTTGAGTTGCGCATCCATCACATTGAATCGCTCGGCGACGACCTGCTCGTTGTCGCTCGCCCCCACCGACCCACCCCTAAGGACTGAACGATGTTTACCGGATTGATCGAAGAGCTCGGCGCCATGGTGCGCTGGGAGCCCCGCCGCGACGCGGGCCGGCTCACGGTGCGCGGGCCGCTCGTCGTGAGCGATGCGGCGCACGGTGACTCCATCTCGGTCAACGGCGTGTGCCTCACCGTCATCGAGCAGGGCGACGACTGGTTCACGGCCGACGTCATGGGGCAGACCCTGGCGATGAGCACGATCGGCACGTGGGGTGAGGGCCAGCCCGTCAACCTTGAGCGCGCGGCATCCGTCGGCGACCGCCTCGGCGGGCACATCGTGCAAGGCCACATCGACGGCACGACGACCGTGCTCGAGGTGCGGCAGCAAGACGCGTGGCGTGTGCTGCGCTTCTCGCTCGACGCCGCCCATGCCCCGCTCGTGGTCGACAAAGGCTCGATCGCCGTGGATGGCGTGAGCCTCACCGTGAGCGCGGCGGGTGACGACTGGTTCGAGGTCTCGCTGATTCCCGAAACCCTCGCCGTGACCACGCTCGGCCGCAAGCAGGTCGGCGACACCGCCAACATCGAAACCGACATTCTCGCGCGCCACGTGGCGCGACTGGTGCGCTTTGGCGCAACCGACGGAAGGACCGAGTCATGAGCATCGGAACAATCCCCCAGGCACTCGCCGCCCTTCGCGAGGGCAAGCCCGTGCTCGTCGCCGACGACGAAGGCCGCGAGAACGAGGGCGACGTCATCATCTCGGCCGAGCTCGCGACCCCCGCGTGGATCGCGTGGACGATTCGCCACACGAGTGGCTTCTTGTGCGCCCCCATGACCAATGAGATCGCCGACGCGCTCGACCTAACGCTCATGGTGACCGACAACCAAGACCCGCGCCGCACGGCATACACGGTCACGGTCGACGCCGCCGACCGCATCACCACGGGCATCAGCGCGGGCGACCGCACCCACACGCTGCGCACGCTCGCCAACCCGGCGTCGACGCCCACGAGCCTCATTCGCCCGGGTCACGTGCTTCCTTTGCGGGCGGTTGATGGCGGCGTGCGCGAGCGCGCGGGTCACACCGAAGCCGCCGTCGAGCTCATGCACCTCGCGGGGCTGCGCCCCGTCGCGGCGATCGGCGAGGTCGTCGCTGACGACGGTGACATGATGCGCTTGCCCGAACTCATTCGCTTCGGCGAGCAAGAGGGCGTCATCGTCATCACGATCGTCGACCTCATCGCCTACCTCGAGTCGGGAGAAGACTTCGCCGCTGGCTCGCCCGCCCGCGCCGGCGAGCGCGCGAGCAGCGTCACGTTCGAGGTCGCCACCACGGTGCCGACTACGCACGGGCCCTTCTCGATGCGCGCCTACCGCGACCGCAAGACGGGCGCCGACCACGTGGCGATTGTTAGCGGGATGCCCCACGACGACATGATCGTGCGCGTGCACTCTGAGTGCCTCACGGGTGAAGCTTTTGGCTCACTCAAGTGCGAGTGCGGGCCGCAGCTCGACGCCGCACTCGACGTCATCCAGCGCCAGGGTGGCGCCGTGCTCTACATGCGCGGGCACGAAGGGCGAGGGATCGGCCTCATCAACAAGCTCAAGGCCTACCGCTTGCAAGAAGACGGCTACGACACGCTCGACGCCAACCTCGCGCTGGGTCTGCCGGCCGACGCGCGCGACTACGAAGCCGCGAGTGACATGCTGCGTGACCTCGGCGTCTCGCGCGTGCGCCTCCTCAGCAACAACCCCGAGAAGCAGCGTCAGCTGACGCAGTACGGTGTCGAGGTGAGCGCTCTCGTTCCGCTCGTCGTCGGCGTCGGCGACGACAACGAGGGCTACCTCTCGGCCAAGCGCGACCGCATGGGTCACCGTTTGCCCGAGAGCATCACGAGTGCCCCCGTGTTTGCCACCATCGAAGGGAAAACCGCATGAGCGGCGCAGGATCCCCCACCCTCTCTGTTGACGGCACGGGCCTCACGGTCGCCATCGTGGCGGGCCAGTGGCACACCG
>JAAFHT010000167.1 GCA_013297625.1 Actinomycetota bacterium
GAGCACTCCCAGTCGCGGGACGGCCCGAAGATCTGCTCGCCGAACAAGCCATCTTTCTCGGGCTTGAGCGTGCGGTAGTTGATCGTCTCCGGCTTCTTTACTTCACCGTGCGACCAGCGACGAATGTCGTCGGCGGTCGCGAGGCCGATGCGGAGCTCATCGAAAGTTTTTGCGTCGAGCACGTGTTATCTCTTCTCTTGCAGTCTTCTGCGTCTAGCGAAAATCAGCGTTGTGCGAAAGGTGTGAAGCCCGGCTTAGATCTCGTCGATCGACGACGACTCGAAGCGGGTGGAGATGTTGATGCCCAGCTCTTCAGCGGCACGGAAGACTTCGTCATCCGTGTCTTTCAGGCTCAGCACGGTGCCATCGGCCGAGAGCACCTCGACGTTCAAGCACAACGACTGCATCTCTTTAATGAGCACCTTGAAGCTCTCGGGAATACCGGGCTCTTGGATGTTCTCGCCCTTGACGATCGCCTCGTAGACCTTGACACGGCCGAGGATGTCGTCGGACTTGATCGTCAGCAACTCTTGCAGTGCATACGCAGCGCCGTACGCCTCGAGTGCCCACACCTCCATCTCACCGAACCGCTGGCCGCCGAACTGAGCCTTACCGCCCAGGGGCTGCTGCGTGATCATCGAGTAGGGGCCCGTCGAGCGAGCGTGAATCTTGTCGTCGACGAGGTGGTGGAGCTTGAGGATGTACATGTAGCCGACCGAGATCGGGTCAGGGAACGGCTCGCCCGAACGGCCGTCGAAGAGACGCGCCTTTCCGGTGGAGTCGATCATGCGCACGCCATCACGGTTCGGGAGCGTCGAGTCAAGAAGACCAGCGATCTCGTCTTCACGAGCACCGTCGAACACCGGGGTGGCGATCTTGGTGCCGGGCGCTGCCTCACGAGCGTTGGCAGGGATGCCCTCAGCCCACTCGGGGTTGCCGTCGATCTTCCAGCCGCGCGATGCCGCCCAGCCCATGTGAATCTCGAGAACCTGGCCGAAGTTCATGCGGCCGGGTACGCCGAGCGGGTTGAGCACGATGTCGACGGGGGTGCCGTCTTCGAGGAACGGCATGTCTTCGACCGGCAGGATCTTCGAGATGACGCCCTTGTTGCCGTGGCGACCGGCGAGCTTGTCGCCCTCAGAGATCTTGCGCTTCTGGGCGATGTAAACGACCACGCGCTGGTTGACGCCCGAGCCCAGCTCGTCGTCGCCGTCTTGCGCGTCGAACACCTTGACGCCGATGATCGTGCCCTGCTCACCGTGGGGAACCTTGAGCGAGGTGTCGCGCACCTCGCGCGACTTCTCGTTGAAGATCGCGCGCAGCAGTCGCTCTTCGGCGCTGAGCTCGGTCTCGCCCTTCGGGGTGACCTTGCCGACGAGGATGTCGCCGGGGCGCACCTCGGCACCGATGCGGATGATGCCGCGCTCGTCGAGGTCGGCCAGCAGCTCGGGGCTAACGTTCGGCAGATCACGGGTGATCTCTTCTTTACCGAGCTTCGTGTCGCGGGCATCCACCTCATATTCCTCGATGTGGATCGACGACAGCGTGTCGTCTTTCACGAGGTTCTGGCTGAGAATGATCGCGTCTTCGAAGTTGTGGCCTTCCCACGACATGAACGCGACGAGCAGGTTCTTGCCGAGCGCGAGCTCGCCATTCTCGGTCGCGGGGCCATCAGCGATGACCTCGCCGAGCTCAACGCGGTCACCCGCACTGACAACGACTCGGTGGTTGTAGTTCGTGCCCTGGTTCGAGCGGTCGAACTTGCGCAGCACGTAGTCCTGCGTTCCGCCCTCGTCGAGCTGCACAGTGACCGAGTCGGCCGACACCGACTCAACGACACCAGCCGCCGTGGCGGTGATGACGTCGCCAGCGTCGACGGCTGCGTAGCTTTCCATGCCGGTGCCGACGAGCGGCGACTCGGAGCGGAGCAAGGGAACAGCCTGACGCTGCATGTTGGCACCCATGAGGGCTCGGTTCGCATCGTCGTGCTCAAGGAACGGAATCAGCGACGTCGCGACCGACACCATCTGGCGCGGCGAGACGTCCATGTAGTCGACCTGCTCCGACGGAACGAGCTCGACCTCGCCACCCTTACGGCGAACGAGAACGCGCTCTTCGGCAAACGAGCCGTCTTTGTTAAGCGGCGCACCGGCCTGGGCGACGACGTGGTCGTCTTCTTCACTCGCGGTCAGGTAGTCAATCGTGCCCGTGACCTTGCTCTTGATGACGCGGCGGTACGGAGTCTCGATGAAGCCGAACGAGTTGATGCGAGCAAACGAGGCCAGCGACCCGATGAGGCCGATGTTCGGGCCTTCAGGCGTCTCGATCGGGCACATGCGGCCGTAGTGCGAGGGGTGCACGTCGCGCACCTCAACGCCGGCGCGCTCACGGCTCAGGCCACCCGGGCCGAGCGCCGACAGGCGGCGCTTGTGGGTCAGACCCGCGAGCGGGTTGTTCTGGTCCATGAACTGCGAGAGCTGCGAGGTTCCGAAGAACTCCTTGATCGCGGCGACGACGGGGCGC
>JAAFHT010000108.1 GCA_013297625.1 Actinomycetota bacterium
ATGGCCTGAATGCCCATGAGCGCGGCAGCGAGCTTGGCGTCGAGCCGGCGATCCCAGTGCACGTACGAGCCGAGCCCCGGGGGCACACCGTAGGCAAGCACTTCGACGACACCGCCGAGCGTGTCACCGTCTTTGTGAGCGGCATCGACTTCGGCGACCATCGCCGCGCTCGTCTCGGCGTGCAAGCAGCGCAACGGGTCATCGTCGAGGCGGTCGACATCGTCAGGGAGGGGCAGAGGCGCACCGTCGGGAACGCGAACCGGCCCGATGGCGAGCGTGTGCGCAACGAGGCGAATGCCAAGTTCACCCAGGAACGATCGGGCGACGGCGCCGAGGGCGACGCGCGCGGCGGTCTCTCGAGCACTCGCGCGCTCAAGCACCGGGCGTGACTCGTCGAAGCCGTACTTCTGCATACCGACGAGGTCAGCGTGGCCCGGTCGGGGTCGAGTGAGAGGTGCGCCGCGCGCGCCCGTGAGCTCAGCCGGGTCGACCGGGTCGGCGCTCATGATCGTGGTCCACTTAGGCCACTCAGTGTTGCCGATGCGCAGAGCGATAGGGCTCCCCATGCTGAGGCCGTGGCGCACGCCACCCGAGATCGTCAGCTCGTCCTGTTCAAACTTCATGCGAGCACCGCGACCGTAGCCGAGCTTGCGCCGCTGCATGTCGGCTTGAATCGACTCGCGCAGCACGGGAACGCCGGCGGGCATCCCCTCAAGAACGGCGATCAATTCAGGGCCGTGGGATTCTCCGGCGGTCAACCAACGCAGCATGTCGACATTCTCCCATGCGTGCAGGGGGCGGGATGCCCGCCGCGAGCCACCCGAACCCTCAGGCCGCGTCGAGCGCCGTGCGCATCACGAGCTCGAGGCCCGCTTCGTCGTCGAGCGGCTCATCGGTCTGGCCGGAGACGAAGAACCGCACTTGCCGCACCGCCTGGTGCAGCAGCATGTCGCGACCCGATGCCACGCGGCCACCAACCTCGAGCCACTGAGCAGCGAGGGGGCCCGGCCACGGGTGATAGGTGACGTCGAGCGCCACGGCCGTCGTGCGCGCGTCGAACGGCATCGCCTGGCTGAGCCCGACGCCATTCGGGAGTGTCCACGCGACCACGTCTGCTCCCTCCACGACGTGCTCGAGGTCACCGAGGCGCACGAGATCGAGTTCGAGGTTCAGCTGCTCGGCAACGGCTAAGAGAGCCCCTGCGCGGCCCGCGTCACGAACGGCGACCGAGACGCTCCGCGCGCCCATCCCCGCAAGGGCAACGAGTACTGAGCGCGCCGTGGCGCCCGCTCCTGCGATGACCGCGTGTCGCACCTCATCAACGCCAGCGTCACGCAGTGCTCGTTCAATGCCGGCAATGTCGGTGTTGCGCGCGATGCGGCGCCCGTCATCGGCGAGCAGCAGCGTGTTGGCAGCACCCGTCAGGGCGACCGCGTCATCCCACTCATCCGCGATCCGAAAGAGCTCTTCCTTGAGGGGCATCGTCGCGGAGATTCCCCGCCACGAGCGGTCGAGGCCGTCGAGAAAGCCCGCCAGCTCGTGCTCGCGCACCTCGTGGCGCCCGTAGTGCCAGTCGAGACCGAGGTGCTCATACGCCGCGCCGTGCAACACGGGCGACAGAGAGTGCGCAACCGGATGCCCGAGTACGGCCAACTGCCTACTCACAGTACGCGGCGTTTTCCTCGCTGGCACGGCACCAAGCGCGCAACTGAGCGACTGCCTGCTCATGCTGAGCCACGGTCTCAGAGAACACGGTCTCGCCGGTGGCGAGGTTCACGGTCACGAAGAAGAACCACGGGCCCTCAACAGGGTTGAGTGCCGCGTCGATTGCGAGGTCTCCCGGCGCCGCGATGGGCCCGATCGGTAGCCCCTCGATCACATAGGTGTTGTAGGGGTTGTCGGCGCCGAGGGCGTCACCACTTGACCACACCGAGCCGGTTTCACCCGCGCCATACTGAGCCGTCGAATCGAGCTCGAGGCGCCAGCCGTTGTCCAGTCGGTTTTGCACAACGCGAGACACTCGGTAGAAGTCATCGGCAAGCCGTGCTTCGCGCTGGACCAGTGAGGCTTTCGTGAGCACCGTGTGGCGATCTTCCGGGGCCACGCCCGCAGCGTCGAGTCGAATGAAGGTCTCGTCAACGAGGCGCCGAATGTGGTCTTCTGCCGTCGACCCGGGTTCGAAGGTGTACGTCGCCGGAAAGAGATAGCCCTCAATGTTCGGGGCGACATCGGGAATCCCGTAGATCGACGGATCAGCGATCGCCGCCTCGTAGTCAGCGAGGGGAATTCCTGTTCCGGCAGAGAGAGCCTCGATCACTTCACCGGCACGCAGCCCTTCGCGCACGGTCGCACTCAACTCGACCTTGTTGGCGGGGTCGAGCAAGGCATCGAGCGCCGATCGAGCCGACATCTCTTCCTGCAAGCGATAGGTGCCGGGCACGAACGAGAGGGTCGGATCAGCAAGAAGCAGGTCGTAGAACGCGTCAAACGTCATCGTGACGCCTTGTTCGAACAACGACGTCGCGACGTCAGAGCCGATCTCACCCGAGTAGATCGTGACGAGAACCTCGGTGCCGTTTCCGGTTCCTGCGTAGTCGTTGGGCAATTCCCAACCGAGCACCTCGCGCACCTGGCTCTCGTAGTTCGACCAGACGTACCACGCGCCGGCAGCACCGATGCCGAGGAGAAGAGAGAAGATGCCGAGCACCACCCATGGCCACCGGCGACGGCGGCGCGTGGGCTGGGGCGACGACGAGCGCCCCCGCTTACCGCGCCGCGATTCACTCTCGCGGGCGGCTCGACGACTCGACGGTACTGCACTCTCGGCCGGAGCATCCGCTGACGAAGCAGCGGGTGATGAAGTCGGCTGTGAGCGGAAGATGTCGTCCCAGGGGTCGTTATCGGTCACGCGATCGGTCGTCTTTCGTGCGGCTCGACGAGCGTGCCAGGCGGGTTCCCGGTCGAACGCTCGAGGTCGAGGGCGTGCTGAAGCAGAATAACAGCGGCAGCTTGGTCAACGACCGAACGTGAGTTCTTGGCAGTGCGCCCCGCCTCACGCAGGCCTCGCGCGGCACTGACGGTTGTCAGGCGTTCATCGACCAAGCGCACCGCAATCGCGAGCGCCTCGGCGAGTTCATCGGCGACAGCTCGCGAATCGTCGGTCGACGCGGTCTCGGCACCACTCAACGACAGCGGCAGCCCCACGATCACTTCGATCACCTCGTACTCCTCCACGAGGCGACGGATGCTCTCAACGGGTGCCTCGCGCCGAGCGAGCGTCTCGACCGGCGTCGCGAGCATGCCGTGCGGGTCGCTTCGCGCCACACCGACGCGCGCTCGGCCCACGTCGATGCCGAGTCGCACGCCGGTTCGCATCGTCAGCGCCGCAGCTCAGCGAGCACGGCGTCGATCGCCGCGGGAATCGCCGACGGGTCAGTTCCCCCGCCTTGAGCGAGGTCGTCTTTACCGCCGCCGCCACCGCCAAGCACGCCTGACGCGACACGGGCGAGAACGCCCGCTTTCGCGCCGGCCTCGCGCGCCGCGGGCGTTGTGGCGACAATGACGGTCGCCTTGCCGGCGACCTCTGCTGCCAGCACGACGACGGTCGCCGAATCATTGAGTCGGCCCCGCACGCTGGTTGCGAGCGTGCGCACGTCATCCGCCGAGCCGAGAGCGCCGAGGTTCTCGGCGACCACGGTGTACGGGCCCAGGGTCGAAGCGGCCGAGACGAGGGCAGGTACGCGTTCACGCAGCCGCGCCGATTCATACTGCGCAATCGTCTTCTCGGCCGCCTTGAGTTGCGCGCTCAAGTCAGCGATGCGGTCGGCAAGCTGGTCGCGCGGCGTCTTGAGGCTGCTCGTCAATTGCTGCACCAGAGCGCGTTCGGTCGCGAACTCACGGAACGCTTCGAGACCAACGAGGGCCTCGATGCGACGGTTGGTCGAGCCGACTGACGACTCACTCACGAGGCTGATCATGCCGATCTCGGCCGAGCCGGTGACGTGGATGCCCGCGCACAGTTCGCGCGACCAGGGGCCGCCGATGTCGACGACCCGCACGGTCTCGCCATACTTCTCACCGAAGAGCGCCATGGCGCCGAGCGACTTCGCTTCATCGAGCGCCATCACGCGCGTCGAGACCGGCAGGTTATCGCGCACAGCGATGTTGCTGATTTCTTCGATTTCGCTGCGCGTTGCCGCGCTCAGCGCCTGGTTCCAACTGAAGTCAAGGCGCATGTAGCCAGCCTTGTTGTACGACCCCGACTGGTGGGCGTCGTTGCCGAGAGTCTGGCGAAGGGCCGCGTGAATAACGTGCGTGGCTGAGTGCGCCTGGCTCGCCGAGCGGCGGTACACCGGGTCAACCTGCGTCGTCGCGGCATCTCCTACGTGCACTTCGCCCGAGCGCACCTGCACGGTGTGGCTGATGAGCCCCTTGACAGGCTTCTGTACGTCGAGAACCTCGAGGTCGAAACCCGAACCCACGATCGAGCCCTCGTCGCTGTCTTGACCACCCGACTCGGCATAGAGCGTCGTCTCGGCCAAGATCACTTCGGCAATGTCGCCGGCTTGGGCAACCGCAACGCTCTGACCGTCAACGAGAATGCCGAGCACGGTCGTCTCGGCCTGTAGCTCGTCGTAGCCCAGGAAGGCCGTTTCGCCCGCGGCGCGAAACTCGCCGTAGACGCTGACGTCGGCGAGAGCACCCTTCTTCGACTTCGCGTCGAGCTTCGCCCGCGTGCGCTGCTCGGCCATGAGGCGGTCGAACTCGGCACGGTCGACGGTGAGTCCGTTCTCTTCGGCCATCTCGAGCGTGAGGTCGAGCGGAAAGCCGAAGGTGTCGTGCAACTGAAACACCGTGTCGCCCGGCAGCGTCGTCGCGCCGGCGGCCGTCGTCTCTGCCACGGCGAGGTCAAGAATCGTCGTGCCCGCAACAAGCGTGCGCAAGAACGCCTCTTCTTCGCCGAGGGCGAGGCGCGAAACGCGGTCATAGTGCTCGGTGATCTCGGGGTACGCCGAGCTCATCGCGTCGCGCGAAGCGGCAAAAAGCACCTCGAAACTCGGCGCATCCACCCCCAGCAATCGCATGGCACGGATGCTGCGCCGCAGCAAGCGACGCAGAATGTAGCCCCGCCCCTCGTTACCGGGCGCAACGCCATCGGTCATGAGCATGAGTGACGAGCGCACGTGGTCGGCGATGACGCGCATGCGCACGTCATCGTCGTGGTTGGCGCCGTAGAGGCGTCCGGACATCGCTGCCGCAGCATCCAGAACCGGACGCACCTGGTCGATCTCGTACATGTTCTCGACGCCCTGAGTCAGGAACGCGACGCGCTCCATGCCCATGCCGGTGTCGATGTTCTTGTTCGGCAGCTCGCCGAGAATCTCGAAGTCATTCTTGCCAGTGCCCTCACCACGGAGGTACTGCATGAAGACGAGGTTCCAGATCTCGACGTAGCGGTCGTCGTCGGTGGCCGGGCCGCCATCAACGCCGTAGGCCTTGCCCCGGTCGAAGAAGATCTCGGAGCACGGGCCGGCCGGGCCGGGCTGCCCCGTCGACCAGTAGTTGGTGTCCATGTCGAGTCGCTGAATGCGGTCGTCGGGCAGGCCCGCGATCTTCTTCCACAGCGCGATCGCTTCGTCGTCGTCTTTGTAGACCGTGACCCAGAGGTCTTTCTCCTCAAAGCCCATGCCGCCGTCGCCCTGCGACGTCGTCAAGAGCTCCCAGGCGTACGAGATGGCGCCCTCTTTGAAGTAGTCGCCGAACGAGAAGTTGCCGTTCATCTGAAAGAAAGTGCCGTGGCGCGGCGTCTTACCGACCTCTTCGATGTCGTTCGTACGGATGCACTTCTGCACGCTCGTCGCACGCGGGTACGGCGCCGGCACCACACCCGTCAGGTACGGCACGAACGGAACCATGCCCGCGACCGTGAAGAGCAGCGTGGGGTCGTCACTGACGAGCGAAGCGGAGGGCACGACCGTGTGACCGCGAGTACCGAAGAACTCGAGCCACCGGCGCTGAATGTCGGCGGTCTGCATGAGGGGCTGTGGCGTCCTGTGTCGAAAAGGGGGCGGGGCGCGAAGCCCCGCAGGTTACTTGAGGCGGTTGGTGAGGTCGGCGATGGTGTCTTCGGCCTCGGCAACAGCGGCGCGAAGCTCAGCCTCG
>JAAFHT010000061.1 GCA_013297625.1 Actinomycetota bacterium
ATCGGCGACTGGCACTGCACGAGGTCTGCCGTCAGCCCGACGACGCCCGTCATCTGGCTGATCAAGTCGGTCATCCCCCGCGCCTCGAAGACCGGCCCGAAACCGAGCGTCGTCGAGTAGAACTCGAGCACCTCGTCGACATCGGCGACCGCGATGCCCGTGTGGTGCCAGGCCCATGCTCCGGTCTGATTCATCGCAGCGCCTTTCGTACGAGTTGGATGGCGGCGAAAACGAGCACAGCGGCGAAGCCGACCTGGAGTACCTGGCTGGCGATTGCAAGCGCGATCGCCGCACCGCCGACCGCGCCGACGGCAGCGGCGAGCCCCATGCGCACCCCTTCACCCCACTGGGTGAAGCCCGACTTGGTGAGCCGCCACGCGCCGAGCAGGGCAAGCGGAACGATCACGACGAGCGACGTTCCTTGCGCGAGCTGCTGCGAGAAGCCGAAGAAGGTCACGAGCATGGGTACGACGACCACACCGCCGCCGACCCCGAGCATCGACGAGAAGAGTCCCATCACGAGGCCTGCCGTGAGGTAACCGAGCGCGACCCAGACCCCGAGGTCTGGCACGTCGCTCGATGACTCGTCCAGGCTCTCGAACACGAGCCGAACCGCGGCGACGACCATCACGATTGCGAGTGCGATCTGCAGCCACCGCACGGCGATCTTCAGCACGAGAATCGAGCCGATCCATACGCCGACAAGCCCGCCGCCGATGAGAAACGGCACGGCCTCCCACACGACAGATGCGCCGACCGAGTACGACACGGCCCCGCTGACCGCGGCGATCGCGACGACGACGAGCGAGGTGGCCTGCGCGCGTCGTTGCTCGACTCGGAACAGCAAGACGAGCAACGGCACGAGGATCACGCCGCCGCCAAGGCCGAAGAGGCCCGAAAAGATCCCCACCAGAAACCCGATCCCGAGATCGCGCGGTATCGACGGAGTCTGGGATGTCATACCTGTTGCCACTTCCGCAGGGCGGAACTGCACGCCATTCCGGCGTGATGACGGGATTCCGAGAGCGTGAACATCTTTGTTACGAAACAATCCATATCGTAGGTGAGACAGCGGAATTTTCGCCGCGTGGCGGATCCGTTGAAACGTATCATGTTATGTTGACGACACAGTAAGGGGGGGCGATGCGAACGTCAGCGCCTGCAAGCGGTATGGGCGGTGGGCTGGTGCCCGGCACCCATCCCCCTCCAGCCGCGCTCCGGCCCGATCTCACCGGCGAGAAGTTCGCCGTCGTGGCCGGGCATCCGATCGCCAGCATGGTTGCCCACGATGTTTTCGCCGCTGGCGGCAACGCCGTTGATGCCGGCGTCGCCGCTGGCCTCGCGAGCAACGTCGTCCAAGTTGACATGGCGAACTTCGGGGGAATCGCCCCGATCGTCGTGCGCCCCGCGGGGAGCCCTGACGTCTCCTCGATCGCGGGTGTCGGCCGCTGGAGCACTTCGGCGTCGCTCGATGACATGGTGCGACGCTACGGAGGCTCGCTGCCTCTCGATGGGGCACCCGCCATCGTGCCGGGCGCGCCCGCGGCCTGGATGCAAGCGCTCGCCCGATTCGGAACAATGTCGCTGGCCGAGGTCGCCGCCCCCGCCATCGAGCTCGCCACGAAGGGTTTCCTCCTCGATGCCGCCACCGCCACGAGTCTGCGGCTGGCCGCGGGAGGCTTCGGTCGCTGGCCATCGAGTCTCGCGGTGTATCAACCGAACGGCACGCCGATGCTGCCCGGTGAGCGACTCCGCCAACCGGCTCTCGGCGACACGCTGCAGCGCCTCGTTGCGGCCGAAGCCCGGTCGGGCGGCAGCCGTGAGCAGGGCATCCGTGCCGCCCACGTCGAGTTCTATGAGGGCGACATCGCCCGCACGCTCACGTCATGGGTGACGGACCACGGCGGCTTTCTCACGCTCGATGACCTCGCAACGTTCGAGGCCGACGTGGCTCCTGCCGTGTCGCTCACGGTCAACGACTGGCAGTTCTTCAGCACTCCCTCGTGGAGTCAAGGGCCGGTCGCGCTCATGATTCTCGGCCTGCTGTCACGACTTCCGACCTCATGGCACCACGTCGCCGAGGCGATCACACTCGCCTTCAACGACCGCGAAGACTACCTGGGCGATCCCGACCACATGACACGGGCCATTGTCGATCTGCTATCGGACGAGCACCTTGACGCGCTCGCCCGCACCGTCTCTCAGACCGCGTTGCCCGGTCGCACCGGGCAAACGGACGAGTTCGGCCAGATTCGCACGAGCACGACCTCGGTCGTGACGATGGACGCCGCGGGCACGACGTTCGCAAGCTCTCCCTCTGACACGCTCGACGGCGGCCCGATCATTCCCGAGCTCGGCATCATGTGCTCGCCACGCGGGGTGCAGAGCCGGCTCGACCCCGCTCACCCCAACCGCCTTCGGCCCGGCGGGCGTCCGACAATCACACCGGCGCCCATGATCGGGCTCAATGGCGACGAGGCGTGGGCGATCGCGTGCCCCGGTGGCGATGTCATCGTGCACGCGATGGCCCAAGTCGCCTGGCGCGTGATTAGTGACGGGCTCAGCCTGCAAGCCGCCGTCGAGGCTCCGCGCATCGCGGCATTCAATGCCCCGAGCGCCTTTCACCCGCATCCGACCGCCGACCGGCTCGTGTATGCAGAAGGCCGCATTCCGACCGAAGAGACGGATCAGCTCGAAGCCCAGGGCCACACCGTGATCCGCTGGCCCGACTGGGAGTTCGACGCCGGAAGCGTGCAGATGGTCGCGAGCAGTCGCACTGCGGCGGGCGAGACCGTCTTGTCAGCCGGCGCCGATCCCCGGCGATCCGCGTACGCGATCGTTCGTTGAGGAAAGGACCCCATGATCTCGCTCGACCAGGTTGTCGCTGACACGCAAGCACTCATTCGCATCGACAGCCAGAACCCCGGCATTCAAGAAATCACGTGTGGTCAATGGGTGCACGATCGGCTCACCGGCATGGGGTTGACCCCCGCCGTGATGAGCGTCGATGGCGCGCGCAGCAATGTTGTCGCAACGGTGAGCGGAGGCGACGCTCCGAGGCTCGTCGTGCTCGCACACCTCGACACGGTGCCGATCGGCAAAGGATGGACGCGGGATCCGCTCGGAGGTGAGATCGACGGCGGCAACATCTACGGCCGCGGTGCCTGCGACATGAAGGGCGGCCTCGCCGTCGGGCTCGGGCTGCTCGAAGCGCTCATCAGGCGCGACGTCACGCCCGCGGGCGACGTCGTCTTCGTGGCGACCGTCGATGAAGAAGCCCCCGATATGGCGGGTGCGCACAGCCTCGTGGCGAGCGGGGTGCTGCGGCCGACCGATCAGGTGATCGCGCTCGAGCCCACCGGCACCAAACTGCGCATCGCGCAAATGGGTCTGCGCTGGCTGCACCTCACGGTGACCGGCCGCATGGCGCATGCTGGCCGCGCCCATCTCGGCATCGACTCGGCGCACGTCATGGCGCGCATTGTCGACCGGCTCAAGGCGCATGTGGCCGGCCTCGACCACGTCGATGAGATTCTCGGTCGGCCGCGGTTTACGTGCGGCACCTTCGCGGCGGGCGTCGCCACCAATGTCGTGCCGCCCACCGCGCACGCCTCGTTCGATGTGCGCATCGTTCCGCCGATGATGATCGACGATGTCGTGCCAATGGTGCAATCGATCGTTGACGAGGTGCTCGCCGACTTCCCCGGCGCGACCTGCGAGATCTCTCCCCAGGGCGCGGCGCGGCCACCCGTGCGCGCGGCTGAAGACGCACTGATTATCAAAGGGCTTCGGGCGGCGTACCTGGCGGAGCAAGGAACGGCGTTGCCCCAGGGTGACGACGATGGGCACGAGGCCTACACCGACGCGTCGATGGTGGCCGCACTGACGGGTTCGACCTCGTGCACCGTGTTCGGCCCCGGATCAACCGACCGCGCCCACACCGCGGACGAGTTCGTACCGATCGCCGACCTCGACCTTGTTTCGCGAGTCATGTGGCGAATGGTGAGCGACTGGCCAACACAATCAAAGGAGACACCCTCGTGATCATCGACGCCTACAACAACGTCTGGCAGGCTGCCGGCACGTCTGACTACCTGACCGCCGAGTCGTACACCCCCGACGACATGCTGAGGTCGATGGACAAAGCCGGTGTCGATATGGCGGTGGGATGCTCGCTCGGCCAGATGGTCGACAACAGCTTCATCGCCGAAACGGTCAAGCGTCACCCCGACCGAGTCATCGGCTTCGGCCAAGTGAACCCCCGCCACGCCGATGCCGTCGACGCGATCGATCACTTGTCGCAAGAGCTCGGCCTCAAGGGCCTCAAGCTACACCCGACCATGCACGGCTACCACTTTGCCGACCACGGGCTTCTCGACCCCATCTTCGAGGCGGCTGATCGCAACGGTCTTGTCGTGCTCGTGAACGCACTAGACGACCCTTTCTGCGCACCCCTTTCCATCGAAGAGATCGCGAAGAACTTTCCGAACACCTCGGTGCTCATCGCTCACATGGGCACGATCTGGAACGTCAACGAAGCCATCTTGGTCGCGCAACGCAATCCCCACATCTACCTCGAGACTTCAGGCGCTCAACTGCTGGATGTGAAGCTTGCCTACCGCGGAGTCGGTGCCGGGCAGATAGTGATGGGAACCGACTGGCCAGGTAGCGACTTCGACCTCGAGCGCGCGAAGATCGCGCGGGCGATTCCCGACGAGGCAGATCGCGCGCTCGTCGAGGGCGGAAACCTCGCACGCTTGCTCGGCCTCGCGGGCTGACACCGAGGCGAACCCGATGACAACCTCCCACGCGCCGGCCCCGGAAACGACTCGGCGATCAACCGCGGGGTTCATCGATGCTCACAGCCAC
Organism: Actinomycetota bacterium; assembly: GCA_013297625.1. Classification (GTDB taxonomy): domain Bacteria; phylum Actinomycetota; class Actinomycetes; order Actinomycetales; family Microbacteriaceae; genus Microcella. The sequence goes on from JAAFHT010000061.1 coordinate 4,870, forward strand.
CTTCGGGCGACCTCGTATGCCGAGCACGGCATCGGCGGTGCGACGCTCGAAGAAGGCCTGCTTCGCATGACCGCGATGACAGCTGTCGACATGGAAGACGACGCGTTCGTGGCCTGCTCCGAGCTCATCGCGAAAGGTGTGACCGGCGTGCAGGTCATGTTCCACACCTTCGGCGATGGGGATGACTATCTCGAAGCGCTCGACGCGACTCTCGCCGGAGTGCGCCGCTCCGGCATTCGGGCGCTCATCGTGCTGGGTACGACCGACCAGGCCGAGTACTTTCCGCCCGCCTGCGTACCGACAGCTGGCCTCGAGAACGTGGCGCGAGCACCGCGGCGCCTGAGCGCCGACGAGTTCGGGGGCGTCGTCTCGCAGGCAGCGCAACGGTACCCCGACATCACGTTCGGGGTCGGACCCGTGGGCCCGCAGTGGTGTAGTGACGCGCTGCTTCACACCATCGGCGAGATCAGTCAGCAAGGCTACCGCGTGCACAGCCATGCCGCTGAAAGCGCCAGCCAACGGTCGTGGGCTGGTGACCTGATTACGCGACTGGAGCGCGCTGAGCTGCTCGGGCCGCAGACCAGCTTGGCTCACGGCGTGTGGCTCACGGACGTCGAGTTGCACCTGCTCGCCGACCTCGGCGTGAGCCTCGTGACCTGCCCGCTTTCGAACCACCTGCTCTCCGCTGGCACGGCAAACGTCTACGGCTGGCGCGCGGCTGGGGTGTCTTTCGGGGTCGGTCTTGACAGTGCTGATCGCGCCGCGACGCCGATGTCTGTGGCGCTGCGCGCTCTGACGGTAACGGATGCTGAGCACGCCCTGACCGTCGGCGGCACCTGCGCCACCGGAGTCGACAGCAGCCTCGACCGCGTCGAATGGACCGACGGCACCCTCGAGGTGCCGCAGACAGTGATCATCGCGGGCGTCGAGCGTGTGGCCGACGGTGTGCTGGTCAATCGCTACGAGGTCGATGAGGCACACGACCGCATCGCCGAGACCATGCTGCGCGATGCTGCTGAGCGTGCACGGCGCCACGAGGTGCTCGACGACCTCATGCCCACCTATCTCGAGACAGTGTGGCGGGCGGTCGATGCACGCTGAGTTACAAGAACCCGTGCGCGCGCTCTTGGGGGAGGGGCCGCAGCTCTTTCCCGATGGCGCGCTGCGCTGGGTCGATCTGCTCCGGGGCGAGGTCTACGTGCGTTCCGATGACCACTCGCGCCTCGTCGCCACCCACCGCCACGAAGTATCCAAGGTTCTGCCGTGGTCCGGTGGGCATCTCGCGCTCACCCGCGCAGGGCTTGAAGCCGTCACCCCCGACGGCGCGTTGGCCTGGACTCTGGACCTGACGGGCGGGGACAACTCCGTGCGTTGCTCTGACGGCACCGTGTTGCCCGACGGCACGGTCGCCGTCGGAATCGTCGATCGAGACCTCACGCCCGGCCGCGGTTCGCTCGTCAGGGTGCTCGGTGATGGCGAGAGCATCCGCGTGGTTGACGGCGCGACGATTCCCAACGGCATCGACGTCACCGACGACAGCAGCGCTCTGGTCTGGGTCGACAGCCCGACCCGCACGCTCATGCGGCTCGCGATCGACCCTTCCGATGGCAACCTCGGGGCGCCACGTGCGTGGGTCAGTTTGCCTGAGCAGTGGGGCGTGCCCGATGGTCTGTGCTCCGATGATGCCGGTGGAGTGTGGGTGGCGATGTGGGGTGGCGCGCGGGTCGTCCACATCGACGCGTCGGGCTCCGTCGACGCGACGGTCTTTCTCCCCCTCGATCACGTGACGTCGGTCGCCTTCGACGCCGACAACACGCTCATCATCACCACGGCCTCCGTCTTGCTGAGTGAGTCAGAGCGCGCGAATAGTCCGGGGGCTGGTGGGCTGTGGGGCGTCGCCGCACCGCTGCATGGCACGCGTGGCTTGCCCCCTCGTGTCGCTACCCTCGCCCCCCGTGGCCTCGCCATCGCTCTCGCCTCGAACGTTTCTGCACCATGACTGCACTCTCCCAACGGAAGGCTTTCCCATGTCCATGACGCGCGACGACCTGATCCACTGGCTTCGGCACACTACTCACGAGCGAGTGGTCGACGAGGTTATCGACAAGCTCGACTCGGGGGTCGACATTGACGATCTCTGGGCGGCAGGCGCTCTCACCGCGTCGAAGCACATCAGCAACCAGGCGAGAAACCTGCTCGGCTTCGTCTCTCACGCCATGATCGGGTGCGAAGACGCTCGCCAGGCGGCCTTGGGCCAACCCGATGACATTCAGCGGCTGCTGTTGGTGCAGGCGCTGGCTCAAGTGGTCGTCGACTTGCACGACCCGTGCTTCGCTCCTTACGAACTCCTTGATGTGTGGGGCATTGAGGAAGCCACCGTCGAGGAGAGCATCGTGCAGCTGCGCAACGACGTGAAGTTCGGCGAGTGGATGCGCGCTGATCACCGCATTGTTGGCCTCGAGCGTCGCATCCACCGCGAAGACCTTGTCGATCTCCTGCTCGACATCGGCCTCGAGGGCATCGTGACCGACGACCACACGCTCATCACGCCTGCGCTGTCGCTCGATATGATGCAGCTCACCGGCTGGGAAGCAGGGTTCGCAATGCTGCGCGGAACCATGCGTTACTCGTGCACCTTCCCCCGCAATCTCGAGCCGTACCGCCGCGCAACTCACCTGGTCGACGACCTCGGGCTTGCCGACATCATTACCGAGGGTGACGTCGACGCGGCCGAAGCCGCACTGTTACGCACAGAGTTTCTCGCGTCTGCAGCAGAAGAACGACCCGTGCTCGTCGCGAAGGCCGTGAAGTATCGGCACCTCAACGCTCAGACGATCATGTCGGCGCTCTCGTTGGCGGCCTGTGACATGTACCTTCAGGTTCGCCCGGTTCCGCACGACGACTACGACGCCGTCAGCCGCGAGGTCGCGCCGGTCCACATCGGCACAACACTCAACATTCTGCGAGCATCGCTACCCCGCATGAAGAGCCGCACCAAGGCGCTCGCCGTCGTCATGGGCGGCTGTCTTCTTGAGCGCGGGCCGAGTGTGCTGAACGAGGAGTTTGAGTTCGTCCCTTTCGAACCTGACCGCGCGTACCCCTATGCCGAAGACAGTGAGCCCCTGGAGGGCCTGACCCCGGATGCGCTTCTCGACACACTACAGACGGCGATGTTCGCTCACGACGAGCGCACGGCCACAGCCGCCGTCGCCGCCTACCTGCGAGGGGGCGGCAATGCGGACGTTCTGATCACGGCGCTCGTGCGCGCGGCCTGCACTGACGACGGCACCCTGATGCACAACGTCAAGCACTTGCACTCGTGCCTCGAAGAGTTCCGGGCCTCGACTCATCCCGATCGCGGCAACTTCTTGATCGCCGCTGCACGATGGATCTCGTGGTACGCCGGCAAGGACACCACCACGTATGAACGAGCCATCGGCCGCGTGAGCCCGAAACCGGTTTTCTCGTGATGGCGCAATCAGCCCGTCACTGATTAAAGCTGGGCCCCGTCGCGAGGCTGTGGTGGTCTTCGCGGCGGGGCTCGATGCCGTTAAGCCACCGCCATGAGAATGAATGGGATGCTCGCCACGGCAACACCCGTCACCATGAGCAGCACGGCCGCGAGCACCGAGCGCCGCACGACCCCTTCGGTGAAGCGGCGCGTCACGGTCTGCAGCCACGACCGCGTGCGATCCCGACTCACGAGCCCTACGCCGAGGAGAACGAGACACGGCACGCAGTAGATGACCGCGTAGACCGCGATGACGAGCAGACCGGAGGCGACGTCGGTGTCGGCGGCGAGCATCCGTTCGATGGCAATGAAGTACGGAAAGGCGTTCGGCAGGTCGGCTGCCGTAACGATGACGCCAAAGGGCAGAGCCGTTGCCGGCGTGAACCACGGCGGCAACTCGAGGGGGCGACGCGGGCGATCGCGCAGGCGACGCACGCCCGCGATCACGAGGGCAGTGCCGGCGGCGCCGAACGCCACCACGCGCAGGCCGATCAACACGCCATCCACGGCACCGGCCACCGCGCCCGCCGAGAGAAAGAGCACGGCACCCACGGTCGCGACGGTGAGCGCTGCGCCCACGACGACAGCGGCAGCCGTGAGTGCCGGGCGGCGTTGCGCGGTGAGCAGGATCAGCCCGACCGCCACCATCGTGGCGGGGTTGAGCGAGTCGAGCAGCGCAAGGCCCGCAATGAGCGCGAGCAACTCGCCGCTCATGACGCCCTCCCGAGAACCGCCATGATCTGCTGGGCGGTCACGACCGGGGCACGGTCGTCGATGAGGCGCCCGAGCAACATGCCATCACCGATCAGCCGCACCATGCGCGCCTTCTCGAGCGAGCCCAGTTCGGCTTCGAGCAGGAATTCCCACCTCTCTGTGGCATCACGAATCTGCTCAACCGTGTCACCCAGGTCATCGTTCGCGCCGAAGGTAATGACCACGAGCGTTGTGAGCGGGGTTCCACCGACCACGGGCTGCGCCGACAGGCGCAACCAGGTATCGACGACCTCGCCGCGCGCGGAGGCGTCTCGCATCTCACGATCTGTCTCGTCGAGCACCACGACGATCAGCGCGGCCACGAGAGAAGCGCGGCTGGAGAAGTGGTGCATCAAGCCGCCCTTCGAAACTCCCGCCGCAGCAGCGAGAACGTCGAGCGAGGGCAACCGGCCGTGTGTCGAGGCGTAATCCCGTGCGGCATCGAGGATCACCGTGCGTATAGTCATGGCTTAATGTCCCATACCGACCGACTAGGCGGTCGGTATGTCGACGACTCCCAGTCGACTCTTGGCGTGGCCCTTCGCTCCTACAATCGAGCTATGGATCGCCAGGGGCCCGATGGCATGGAGACCTGGCCAGGGCTCGTGGCCGAGTCCCTCGTCACCGACGTCGTCGCCTCGCTCCTCTTCTATGTCGATGCGCTCGGTTTCGAGGTTGTCGATCGCCGCACAGACCCGGAGTTTGCCATGGTGCGCCTTGGCACGAGTCTCATCATGCTCGAACAGGTTGAGCCTGGAGGATGGATCACTGGTCAGCTCGAGGCGCCGTTCGGGCGCGGGGTCAACTTCGAGATCAAGCATCCTGACCCCGTCGGGCTGGCAGGCCGACTCGGGGCCAGCGGGCATTGAATCGCCCCCGGTCGAATGGGCGGCGAGTTTTCCCAACAACCATGGTCAGACTAGGCGCCGTCTCAAAGAGGATCCTCTATTGAGACCCCGCCGGCCCGAATCTTCACGATGTGCGTTGTTTCAACCACCCAACCCGGTCGATCAGGGCGTCGCACATCCCGACGGAGGCGTACATCACACGAATCCTCCCACCGTGCTCCTGACGTGAGTGGGTGAAGACCAGCCCACGAATGTCCGAACACATCGGGGGGATTCAGTTTCGGATGTACCGGCGTCTAGCTTTGCGACTCCTCGTCCTCACGGGGCGCGAGAAATGCGTCCAAGTGCTCCCGCGTAAGCGAACCTTCGACCAGTGCCCGTCGCGGGCTCACGCCGCCGGTGAGCGAGGGTTGAGGCGAAAACCACCAACTCAGGGCAGACCACTTCTCCTCGTCAGTGCCGGCGGTATCACTTAGAAGCCGCCGGTTCGCCGTGATCGCCAGCGGAAAGAGGTCACCTGCATCGGTGTCGAACTGGAATCCGGGGTAACGGTGAGCCTCCGTCCCGGGTACAGATAGTGCGGCCCCTTTCTTGCGATAGAAGCCGAGGAGTCCTCTTTGTTTGCTTGGAGTCGGCTTGACTGTGAGCAGAGAAGCCGCGTCTGCGGTGTAGAGCAAGTCAACGTCGCGCAACATGAGTGCCTGTCTAGCGAGGTTCGCGTCTCGAGCGTAATCACGCTGCCAGATAGCCTCGTTCTGCCACCCAGCAGGGAAACCCATGGCCGACAATCGTTCTGGCTTCGCATCTGCAAACTTGAGGATGGAGGCCAACAACCGGTCTCGAACATCGTTGGAGTCGTTGATTCGCGCGAGCAGGTAGGCGATCACGACAAGAGTCCCGTAAATGCGGCTCGCTGCCCGCGACACGCCCTCTGCGCCCTGGCCTACCAAGGCTTCTCCGCGAAGGTGATCCATCTCAGTGGCTTTTGTTGGCACGCTCAAAGGCGCCGAGTGATTCCGGTTCCATAGGCGCGCATGGTGGGCGCAGTAATTCCGCGTTTGTCGAAGATGTTCCAGCCAGCTCGATAACGCCGCGGCGTCGCCATTCCCGTCGTCAAGGTAAAGGTCGAAGTCAACGGCGATCTGCTGGCGATCCCGCTGCGCCAGGCCACGGAACAGGCTATTCAGGTCACCCATCGACATCACCTCGGTTGCCGTCCAAACGGGCAACGGCTTCCCGTAGTGTGAGTGGATGTAGCTAATGAAGGCCTCGTTCGAGATCTCCTCGTTCCGCTGCTGTTTGCGAACCCACTGGGCGTGGTCGCTTTCAAGGTAGTCGCAGGAACCAGTGCAATTCGGACCAACGGCCGTCCGATTCTGGGACTTGGTCCATCCGTGGTCCAGAGCGGCGGGCTCCTGATGAGCGAACTGCCCTCGTCGGCCGAGCAGGTGTCCGATACGGAATCGCATTGCGATTTCAACGTGCGCGAGCGCGTAAATGACCTCTGTGCGCGGACGCTCATCGAAACGGTAGATGCCGAGGACTTCCGCGAGTTCGGTGCCAGGCTGGAAGTCCGACGGTCGCGGGTCGCCTTCACTCGTGGCGTGTTGACGAAAGGGGTACCAGTAGCCGGAGAGGCGATAGTAGCCGATCGCTTGAAGTTCGCGGTACGCCAGCTCGCGGTCGACAACGACCAGCCCACGGCCGATCAAGCGGTCTATCTGACCGTCGACATCGAGGAAGGGTTTTCCGTAGCTGCTAGTGATAATGCCATGTTAAAGAAAACTGGCCGCCTCCCCTTGTCGGGAATGACGACCAGTCGTGATGAAGGAAGGCTAACACGGGCCGCTGACACCATGAAGAGTTGATTCGACTTGTGAGGCGAGCCTCTGTCTGACGTCGGATGTCGAGCGTCGGCTGCGTCGGTCCGTCCATCTCGAATTCCGGGGACGGGATGAGGCTCACCAGTCTCGGTGAATCGCACCGGGTTTAGTGGACGGCGAGTCCTCCCGCCAACCGTGATCGGATGTGGCGCCGTCTCACAGACGATCGACTATTGAGACAGCGACAAGTCCCTCGCTGCTGTCGAGCCCACCGGTGTCGGCAAGAGTCGAATCCTGCAGCCTGTCCGCTCGACTTAGCAACGAGCGGCAAGCCACAGAGACCACCTTCACGGGCCAACGAGTTTCTCAAACACAATCTCAATGCACCACCGAGCAGGAAGTGGTACCCCCTGTCTGGGGTGAAGCGCCCAGCCGAGGCTGGCAATAATCCTGTTCCGCCGCATCCACAGCGAAGATGGGAAATACCTGGTCACAAGCGAACTTCCTCGAGCCGGCGCTGACACCGCCGCCGGCGACTCCCGTGCCGCCGCCATGAGGTCTCCGCGGTCTCGAACAAACCGGAGTCGCCGTTCGATTGCCGATCGGAATTACCAACTTCATAGTCCCGCTGGGACCACGCTACTAACTCTAAGGTCGCAACTTCGTCGCCGTCTTGCCTACGGAAACACCCGACCGAAGCGAGCAGCGCAGTCTCCACTCAACCCACCGGAGGGAGAAGACGCCACGAATATTGGGGTGATGCGGCCATCCGCATCGTAGGCTGTCGGCGCGCCTACCAGTGCTGACCGAGGGCCCCAGCCAGCTCGGTACGTAGCGCGTCGACGTCGGCGGCCGAAGTGTCGTGAAGTGCTTCGCTCACGATGAGAACACGGCAGGTGGTCGGGCGAATGGCGGAGAGGGCACTCTGGCGGTTCGTCCATCTTCGGGCGTGCGCATTGGCGGCGGCGTCGCGGAAGATCACTTCGCCAGGCTCAGGTGTCTCAAGCGTTCCGCCGAAGCTCTGATAGGTTTCGGTGCCCGCCGCGTGGGTGACGGTCAGGTCGCCTGTGACTTGGTCGAGATCGAACACCGCGATCGGAATCGCGTATGCAAGGGATACTGCGTTGCAGAGGTCGACGAGCGGATGGATCGAGGGTAGTTCGCCGTCTTTCTTGAAACGGCGCAGTAGCGCCTCCGAGGCGCACCGGTATTGAGTCGGTTTTAGGCCCATCTGACTGAACCCGCGCCGCCAGGCCGATATCTCGGGGAACTCGCTCTCCGGCCGTTCCGCAAGTCTCGCGGATGCCCGCTCAAGAAATGGTGCCGCGGTGGCCGCGACGTTCGCGGTGTCGGTTACGCCTTCCACAGTGAGTGTAGTAACCGCGAGCTGCGGGAACTCCCTGCGTATCGC
>JAAFHT010000122.1 GCA_013297625.1 Actinomycetota bacterium
GGGAGCGGGCGGCTCGTCGCCGCGCACGATCGCGAGCACCGCATCCCCGAACTTCTCGAGCTTGGCGGCACCGACACCGCTGACGGTCGCGAGCTCGTCGAGCGTCGACGGCTCGGTGAGCGCGATGCCGCGCAGGGTGGCGTCGGCGAAGACCACGTAGGCAGGGGCTCCGAGCGCTCGGGCGGTGGATGCTCGCCAGGCACGCAAGCGCTCGAAGAGCGAACTCGCGGCAGCGGGCAGGTCACTCGGCGCCGCACGCCGAGCCGAACGCGTCGGCCGAGCGACCTCACGCCGCAACCGCACTTCGCGCGTGCCGCTCAACACCGCGCCACTCGCCTCCGTGAGCACCAGGGTGCCGTAGCCGTCGCCGTGCACGGCAAGCAAGCCCTGCGCGAGCAACTGCCGCACAACGCCGCGCCACTCTTGATCGGTGAGCTCGGTGCCGATGCCGAAGGTGGCGAGGTCGGTGTGGCCCAGTTGCTCGACGCGCGGCGTGCGCTTGCCGAGCAAGATGTCGATGAGTTGCCCCGCGCCGTAGCGCTGCCGGCGCTCGCGCTCGAGCCGCACGATCGTCGAGAGCAGCTTCTGCGCCGGCACGGTGCCATCCCAACTCTCGGGCGGGGCGAGGCACGTGTCGCAGTTGCCGCAGGCGGTCGAGCTCTGGCCGAAGTACGCCAGCAACTGCACGCGCCGACACTCGACGGTTTCGCAGAGCGCGAGCATCGCATCCAACAGCTGGCTCATGCGGCGTTTGTAGGCCGCGTTGCCCTCAGAGCGGTCAATCATCTGCCGCTGCTGCACAACGTCTTGCAGGCCATAGGCGAGCCACGCCGTCGACGGCAGGCCGTCACGACCCGCGCGCCCGGTCTCTTGGTAGTAGCCCTCGACGCTCTTAGGTAGGTCAAGGTGCGCGACGAAGCGCACGTCGGGCTTGTCGATGCCCATGCCGAACGCGATCGTCGCGACCATGACGATGCCGTCTTCGCGCAAGAAGCGCGACTGGTGATTCGAGCGCGTCGCCGCGTCGAGACCGGCGTGGTAGGGCAGCGCCGCGATCCCGTGTTCGGCGAGCGCGATCGCCGTCTTCTCCACGGATGCCCGCGAGAGGCAATAGACAATGCCCGCGTCACCCGGGTGCTCGGTGCGGATCAACTGCAGCAGTTGCTGCACCGGCTGGTTCTTCGGCTCGATGCGGTACTGGATATTGGGCCGGTCAAAGCTCGCCACAAACCGCCGGGCGTGCCCGAGGTCGAGCCGCTGCACGATCTCGGCGGCTGTCTCGGCCGTCGCCGTGGCCGTGAGCGCAATGCGCGGGATGCTCGGCCAGCGCTCGTGCAGCAGCGAGAGCGCGAGGTAGTCGGGCCGAAAGTCATGGCCCCACTGCGACACACAGTGCGCCTCGTCGATCGCGAAGAGCGAGACACGGATGCGGTCGAGCAGCTCAGCGGTGCTCGGCACGGTGACGCGCTCGGGCGCCATGTAGAGCAAGTCCACCTCGCCCGCGAGCAGGGCAGCTTCGACGGCCCGTCGCTCGTCGGGACCCTGCGTTGAGTTGAGGAACGCGGCGCGCACGCCGACGGCCTCGAGGGCATCCACCTGGTCTTTCATGAGCGCGATGAGGGGCGAGATGACGACGCCAACGCCCTCACGCACGAGCGCAGGGATTTGGTAGCAGAGGCTCTTGCCGCCGCCCGTGGGCATGAGCACGAGGGCGTCACCGCCGCGCACGACGTGGTCGATGATGGCCTGCTGCTCGCCGCGGAAGGCCGGGTAGCCGAAGACGCGCTCAAGCACCTGCTGAGGTGTGGTCGCGGTCGTGGTCACTCGCCCCAGGTTAGTCGGCAGGGCTGACCGTGCCGGTCGGTTGGCGGCTAGATGTGGATGGCCGGGTCGACGAGAAAACCGTCAGCGCCCGTGCCGCGTGCGCCGCGATCGAGGGGGCGGGAGACCGCGGGAATTCCGGTCGCGACCGAGTCGGCCGGAACATCCTTCGTCACCAAAGCGAGCGCGCCAATCTGCGAACGGTCGCCGATCGTGATGGGGCCCAACACCGTGGCGTTGGCGCCGATCAGCACGCCGTTGCCGACCGTGGGGTGGCGCTTGCCGCGCTCGAGGGTGCGACCGCCGAGTGTGACGCCGTGGTACAGCATGACGTCGTCGCCGATTTCGGCCGTCTCGCCGATGACCACGCCCATGCCGTGGTCGATGAAGAAGCGCCGACCGATCGTGGCTCCGGGGTGAATCTCAATGCCCGTCCACCAGCGCGCCCCCTGGGCCACCATGCGGCCAAGCAGTTTGAAGCCGTGCGTCCAGAGCCAGTGGGCAATGCGGTGCCACCAAATGGCGTGCACCCCCGCCGAGGTGAGAAAGACCTCGAGGCCCGATCGCGCAGCCGGGTCGCGCAATCGGGCGGTGCGGATGTCCTCCCGCATTCCCATCTAGGCGCGCAAGTCGTCGTAGAGCACGCTCGAGAGGTACCGCTCGCCGTAGCTGGCGACGATGACCACGATGAGCTTGCCCGCGTTTTCGGGGCGCTGGGCGAGCTGAACGGCAGCGTGCACCGTGGCTCCTGACGAGATACCAGCGAGGATTCCCTCTTCGCTCGAGAGTCGACGGGCCATGCTCACGGCCTGGTCGATGTTCACGTCGATGACCTCGTCGTAGATCTCGCGGTCGAGCACGGGGGCAATGAAGTTGGGGCCAATGCCGGCGATCTTGTGCCCACCAGGGGCGCCGCCGTTGAGGAGGGGGCTCTCAGCAGGCTCGACCGCAACAACCGTCAGGCCGGGCTTCTGCTGCTTGAGGTATTGACCGGTGCCCGTGATGGTGCCGCCGGTGCCGACGCCCGAGACGAAGATGTCGATCGCGCCGTCGGTGTCGTTCCAGACCTCGGGGCCTGTCGTGCGGCGGTGGATCTCGGCGTTGGCCTCGTTCTCAAACTGGTTGGCGAGAATCGTGCCCGGCCGATCGGCGACGATCTTCTGGGCGGTGGCGACCGCGCCGGTCATGCCCTCGCTACCGGGGGTCAAGATGAGCTCAGCGCCGTAGGCCTTGAGCAGCATCTTGCGCTCGTTGCTCATCGACTCGGGCATGACGAGCACGGTCTTGTAGCCGCGGGCCGCGCCGATCATCGCGAGCGCAATGCCGGTGTTGCCACTCGTGGCTTCGACGATCGTGCCGCCCGGCTTGAGTGCACCGCTCTTCTCGGCGGCCTCAACGATGGCGAAACCGAGGCGGTCTTTCACGCTCGCCGAGGGGTTGTAGAACTCGAGCTTGGCGAGCACCGTGGCCCCGGCTCCGTCGGTGACGTTGTTGAGCGTCACGAGCGGGGTGTTGCCGAACACCTGCGTGATGTCGGAGTAGATGCGGGCCATGAGGGTCTCCTTGCAGAAAGTCGTGTGGTGCTAGCGTACGGGCGCAGTGCGAGGGTTGGCCGAATGTGACGAACGCCCGAGGGCCACCCGTATCGACAACGGCGCGAGTGGGCTGATGATTCCCGATCGGCTAGAGCTCGGCGCCAGATACCGAGAAGGTGTCGCACGCCGTGACGCCCTGCTCGAAGCCGATGGCGAACCAGCGCTGGCGCTGCTCGCTTGAACCGTGGGTCCACGTTTCGGGCGAGACTTGGCCGGTCGTCTGCTCTTGAATGCGGTCGTCACCGATGGCCTCAGCCGCATCGAGGGCTTGGGCTACCTGCTCACGCGTGATGGGCTCGAGCAGAGCATCCGCTCCCTCCGATGCTGCGCCCGCCCAGGCCCCGCCGAAGCAGTCGGCCTGCAGTTCAATGCGCACGGCATCGGATGCGGGGCCCGAGTCGCCCAGGTTGGCCGAGGCCAGCACTCCCGCGAGGTTTTGGATGTGGTGACCCCACTCGTGCGCGACGACATACATCTCGGCGAGAGGCCCCCCTTCGGCACCGAACTGCGTGCGGAGTTCACCGTAGAAGCCCGTGTCGAGGTAGATGGTCTCGTCGGCGGGGCAGTAGAACGGGCCGACCGCGCTCGTTGCGCCGCCGCATCCGGTGTCGATCGCCTGCTCAAAGAGGGTCGCGCCGGGAGTGCGGTAGTCGACGCCGATCTGCGGCGCCGCGGCGAGCCAGAAGTCGTCGAGCGACACGGCGGCACCGGCGATGCGGCAGTCGATGCTCGCGTTGGCGTCAACGCCCGTCTTGCATTCGCTCAGTTCGCTCGACTCGGAGGCAGAGCCGCCCGAGGTTCCGCCGCCGAGAAGCGGGCTGAGGTCGACGCCCGTGAACTGCGCGATGAGAAACACCGCAATGACGGCAACGATGCCCCCGCCGCCGCCAATGGCGAGGCCTCGCCGCGCGCCCGAGCGGCGAACGGTGGACGAAGAGATGTCGGCGTCATCGCGAAAAGTCACGTCGCCACCCTAGCGAGGCCGCCTGGCCGTGAGGCCTGACAGAATCGACGGCAGGAGGTGTGCCCCGTGCTCACTGTTGTTCTCGGGCTCGCCGGTGCCCTCGTCTAT
>JAAFHT010000015.1:0-19307 GCA_013297625.1 Actinomycetota bacterium
GGCGTGGCCTCGGGCTCGGTGGGGCTCATCGCCCCGACCCGCTACATCGAGGGCGACATCGAAGAGCTCACGGTCGATGGCATTCGCATGGTGTTCCAGAACACTCCCGGCACCGAGGCTCCGGCAGAAATGAACACCTGGTTTCCTGACCTCAAGGCGTTCTGGGCTGCCGAGAACATCGTCGCCACGATTCACAACATCTACACGCTGCGCGGGGCGCTCGTGCGAGACGCCCTCGAGTGGTCGCGGCAAATCAACCGCGCGCTCTACGAGTTTGGGCGTGACGCCGAGGTCATGTTCGCGTCACACTCGTGGCCGCGCTGGGGCAACGAGCGCATTCAAGAGGTCATGCGTGTGCAGCGCGACACCTACGGCAATCTGAACAATGGCGTGCTGCATCTCGCGAATCAGGGCGTGACGATCAACCAGATTCACAATCGCTACGAGGTGCCCGCGAGCCTGCAGAATCACTGGGCAGCCCGCAGCTATCACGGCTCGGTCGCGCACAATGCGCGAGCGGTCATCAACCGCTACCTCGGTTACTGGGATGGCAACCCCACGACGCTGGTTCCGCTCTCGCCCGAAGACTCGGCGCCGCTGTATGTCGAGATGATGGGCGGTGCTGCCGCGATCATCGCGCGCGGTCGTCAGCTTGTCGTTGCGGGTGATTACTTGCTCGCGACCGAGATCGTCACGAAGCTCGTCTACGCCGAGCCCGACAATGCCGAGGCGAAGCAGGTGCTGGCCGACGCCTTTGAGCAACTCGGCTATCAGAACGAGAGCCCGAGCGTGCGCAATAGCTTCTTGGCCGCTGCCTTCGAGTTGCGCTCGGGCATCCCCCAAGGCGCTTCGCCCAAGTCATCGGGCCCCGACATGATTCGCGCGCTCAGCACGAGTCAGTTTCTCGATGTGTTGGGCATTCGTCTGAATAGTGCGGCAGCCGCCAACAGCGCGTTCACGATCAACCTCGTGACGCCCGACACGAGCGAACAGTTCGTCGTCGAGCTCAGCAACGCCACGTTGACGAACCTCGCGGGCTTTCGCGCCGAGAACGCCGATCTCACGCTCACGATCGACCGGAGCAATCTCGAGCTCGCCATGATGGGCGCTGAAGGGCTGCCGAACCTGATTGCTGACGGGCGCGCCATTGCCGAGGGCGATCTCAGTGTTCTGCAGTGGCTCGCGACCATGCTCGTGCACTTCGAGGTGGGCTTCGAGATGATGCCCGGAACCGGCGGAGCGCAGCTCAGCCCGGCCATGGACGCCTTCGAAGTCGAGCCGCTCGGCGACAGCTCGGGAGGCTGAGCTAGCTGCCGAGCAGCACAAACAGCAGCGTCGTGCCACTGAGGGTGATGGCGACGAGACCGATGATCAACACCCACGTGATGACCTTCATGCTGCGCAACTTGCCGAGAAACCCTACGGGGCGGTCATCGTGATCAGACATGGTGCGAGCTTAGTGGCGGCACGGATGCTCGCCGCTCGCCACTCGGCCTAGCGCAGCTCGGCGAGAGCGTTGATGAGTTCGCCGACCGTGTGCCCGGCGTTCGAGGGGTGGCGCAGCGGTGCACTCGGCATGACCGCGTAGTGGTTGCGGCGGCCGCGGCGCTCGCGCTCAAGGTAGCCGGTGTCGACGAGGTCACCCAAGATCGTCACGGTCGAGCGGGTCGAGATGCCGACTTCGTCAGCCAACTGCTGCACTGTCGCGTCGGGATTCTTGGCAACCTCGAGCAAGACGTGCGCATGGTGCGTGAGAAAGGTCCACGACGACATTCCGCCATTGTGCCAGTCACGGCCACCTGCTCGTACTACGAATGAAACAAACTGCATGTATAGTGCGTGACGCCTGAACTTCAGTTCACCTTTCGCTTCCACCCCTGGAGCCACCCCATGATTCTCGAAACCGCTGCCGCCAACCTGCTCTCGGCGCCCGTGCTCGCCTTTGTGTTGGGGCTCGTCGCGGTTGCGGTGCGCAGTGACTTGCGATTGCCCGAGGCGCTGACGACCTCGATCTCGATCTACCTGCTGCTTGCGATCGGTGTGAAGGGTGGCGTCGCACTGCGGGCGGCCACGTTTGCCGAGGTCATCGGGCCCGTGCTGCTGGCATTGGCGCTCGGAATCGTGATCCCGATCGTTGCCTACGGCGCTTTACGCGTGATGTCTCGACTCGGCCCGCTCGATCGCGGAAGCGTCGCGGCCCACTATGGCTCGACCTCGCTCGTGACGTTCACAGCGGCGCTCGTTTTTCTTGAGACCTCCGGAATCGCGTATCCCGGATACGCACCCACCTTGCTCACGGTGCTCGAGATTCCCGGCATCGTCGTGGGCATCTTGCTCGCTAGTCGCGCCGCGAAAGGCCCCGTGAAGTGGGCTGGAGCTTTGCACGAGGTGCTCGCCGGCAAGTCGATCGTCTTGCTCGCCGGTGGCCTCGTGCTGGGTTTCGCAATCGGCGACGCGGGGTACGCGGGCGTTCAGGGCTTCTTCGATGAGCCCTTCCGCGGGGTGCTTGCGCTCTTCTTGCTCGGCCTCGGCATCGAAGCCGGTCAGCGCCTCGGCTCGTTGCGCGAAGCAGGCCCGGGGCTTCTCGTCTTCGCCGCGCTCTTCCCCTTCGTGATCGGTGGCGCGGTCGTCGCCCTGTCGGTCGCCCTGGGCATGGGGCAGGGCGGCGCTGTTGTGCTCGCCATTCTCTGCGCGAGCGCCTCGTACATCGCCGCGCCGGCGGCGCTGCGGTTCGCGTTCCCCGAGGCAAACCTCGCGATCCCGCTCGCGGCGAGCATCGGCGTGACGTTCCCGATCAACCTCGTGCTGGGCATCCCGTACCTGACGTGGCTTGCGGGTCTGCTCGTCGGGTAGGAAGTCTCAGCGAGCGATGAGCACGTCGAGCGCCATACCTTCGCAAGCGAAGCGCTCGAAGGCCGCGAGGTCGTCGCCGCGAATGGTGTCGCCCGTCGCTCGCGCAGGGCTCGTCGAGAGCAGAACGCGGCCGACGCCATTGACGATGGAGATGTCGTCGCCAAACGCGGCAAGTCGCGGAGTGAGGTCGCGCTCGACGCGGTCGATGAGCAGGTCGAGCGCGACGGCGCCCACGAATTCGCCCTCGACGTGCACGGGAGCCGCCACGGTGATCGTGTACTCGTCGCTGCAGAGGTAGTCGACATAGGGGCCAGCGACGTGCGGCTCACCGGTCGCGAGCGGCACCCGATACCACTCGAGCTCGCTGTAGTCGATGTGCTCTTTGTTGACCGACTGCGCCGCGAGCACGAGCTGCGCTCGCTCGGGGCCTTGCCACCAGGCCAGGTGGCTGTTGGCGTCAGCGAGCGAGTCGAGCGCGGCAATGAACCCTGAGCCGTAGACGGGCAGGTCGACAGAGTCGAACAGACCGAGCGCTGAGGGCTCGACGAGGGCGTCGAGGCGGTCGGTCGTGAGTGGCTCGTCGGCTCGGGCGGTCTGAATGTCGATCGCCAGTTGGTCTTTCCACTCAGTGAGTGCGCCGATGGCGCGACCGAAGTACTCGGCCACGAGCTCAACGGGGTGCTGGGCGGCGGTGCGCGGTGCGGTTGGGGCGGGGTGGATGCTCACGCGCTGTTCCTCTCGGTGCGGGTCGACGCGGCCGGGCCCGGAGCAAGCGGTACCGGTACGGTCGCGATGGGGGTGGTCGTTGCGGCGGCGTGCCGCTCTCGGTAGGCGATGAGCCAGTCGATCGTGGCGCTCATGCTCGCGCGCAGCACCGCAACAGCGGCCTCGGCGTCGCCCTCGCCGACAGCGTGCAATACCTCGAGCAGTTGCGCGCGGCCGGCCGCGCGGCTCTCGGGGTCGGTGTCGATGAGAGCGAACAGGGGCGAGAATTCCCCCTGCAGCTTCATCTGCTCGCGCGTGAGGCGGGCCGACTGGCTGAGGGCGGCGAGCTCAATGACGGCATCGTCCGATGCCCGGCGCCAGGCCGCGAGGTCGCGATCGTCTCCGCGCTCGAGGCGCGCAACGATCATCGCGATCTCGCTTGCATCAGCGCGGCGAGCCGCGAGGTCGACGCACGCGGCCGTGATGGCGAGGTAGTGCTGTGCGGTATCGCGCAGGCTGACGCGTGATCCGTCGAGCAGGGCTCGGGTCGCGAAGCGCACGGGGTCGGCGCTCTCGGCGATGAAGCTGCCGCCGGTGCGACCGCGGCGGGTGACGATGAGGCCGCGCTCGCGCAGTGCGAGCAAGGCTTCGCGCGCGGTGGCGGGGGCGACGCCGAATGCGGCGGCGAGCTCGGTCTCGGCCGGCAACCGCTCACCGGCGGCGAGCACGCCGCCCATGATCGCCTCGGCGATGCGGCGCTCGACGAGGGCGGCGCGCCCCTCGTCACCGATGGGCTGAAAGACGGCGCTGTGCAACCGGGTGGGTCGGCCCGAGCGGGGCGCGGCACTGCGGATGCTCATGGCCCCATTGTCCGACACAAAACCATGAGCGTTACACCGGCGTTACGCGATTGAAATAAAAGATATGAAACTATACGTTTACAGTTATTGCACCGACCAACGATGTTTCGGAGGAATTCCGCCGCCATGTCCGCCCCTCATGCGACGACCGCCCCCGACGCTCCCGGCCCCGCTGATGCACAACGCGGGCAGGGTGGCGTTGAACTAACCGCCGTCACCAAGCGCTTCGGCGAAACCACCGCTGTCGACAGCCTCACGCTCTCGGTTGAATCGGGCGAGTTCTTCTCGATGCTCGGCCCCTCCGGTTCGGGCAAGACCACCGTGCTGCGTCTCATCGCCGGCTTCGAAGAGGTCACGAGCGGCTCGATCGCGATCGCCGGCACCGATGTCACGTCCGCTGCGCCGTTCGACCGCACCGTCAACACGGTGTTTCAGGACTACGCCCTCTTTCCGCACATGACGATCGCCGAGAACGTCGCTTACGGTCTTCGGGTTCGCAAAGTAGCGAAAGCCGAACAGCGCGAGCGCGTCGCGACGGCCTTGGAGCAAGTGCGTCTCACGCACGTTGCCGACCGTTTGCCGCACCAACTCTCGGGCGGCCAGCGCCAGCGCATCGCCCTTGCGCGCGCCCTCATTCTGCAGCCGCGCGTGTTGCTGCTCGACGAGCCGCTTGGTGCCCTCGACAAGCAGCTGCGCGAGCAGATGCAGATCGAGCTCAAGCAGATTCAACGCGAGGTCGGCATCACCTTCATCTTCGTGACGCACGATCAAGAAGAGGCCCTCACGCTGAGCGATCGCATCGCCGTCTTCAACAACGGTCGCGTTGAGCAAGTCGGTACGCCGCGCGAGGTCTACGAATACCCGCAGACCGCTTTTGTTGCAGGCTTTCTCGGAATCTCGAACCTCATCGATGCTGAACACGCCAAGCGACTCACGGGCGTCGCGACCCCCATCAGCGTGCGACCCGAACGGGTACGCCTTGTGGATGCCCGCACCAAGCCTGCCGCCAACGAAACCAGTGTCGACGGCACGATCGTCGAGACCGTCTACACCGGCCCGACGACGCGCTACATCGTCGACACCGCTGACGGTCTTCGCGTCGTTGCCGAGCGTCACAACGATCACGCCCCGAGCGACACCGCCCCGTACCACCGCGGCGACGCGGTTCGAGCGGTGTGGGTCACCGAGCACGCAGCGATCGTTCCCTGACCTTCACGCTCACCGCACCACCACAGCACCACCCCTGCATCACCTCAGCACCACCCCACTCACAAGGAGAAAACATGCGACAGAAACTGATGGCGCTCTCGGCGGTCTCCGCCGTGTCGGCGCTCATGCTGGTCGGCTGTGCCGCACCGGCTGACTCGGGATCAGGCGAGCTCGTCTTCGACGTTCCCGAGGTGCCCATGCTCGAGTCGCTCGGCGAGGGCGAAG
The DNA here is from genome assembly GCA_013297625.1 of Actinomycetota bacterium. Taxonomy (GTDB): domain Bacteria; phylum Actinomycetota; class Actinomycetes; order Actinomycetales; family Microbacteriaceae; genus Microcella. The sequence continues at coordinate 5,853 of JAAFHT010000015.1, forward strand.
GCCAGGTCGACATCATCGCCTGGTCGGGCTTCGTGGAGCCGGCATGGGCCGACACCTTCACCGAAGACACGGGTTGTGTCGTGAACCGCAAGGTCGCGGGCACGAGCGACGAGATGGTGCAGCTCATGCGCACCGGTGACTACGACCTCGTCTCGGCCTCCGGTGACGCGAGCCTGCGTCTGATCGTCGGCGGCGACGTCGCCCCGATCAACCGCGACCTGCTGCCGAACTTCGGTGACGACATCGTTCCCGGCATGCAGGGCCAGCTCTACGACACGATCAACGGCAAGGTCTACGGCGTTCCGATCGGCCGTGGCGCCAACATCCTGCAGTACAACACCGAGGTCGTCACCGAGACGCCCGAGAGCTGGGACATCGTGTGGGAGGCCGACAGCCCCTACGCCGGTCAGATCACCGCGTACGACGCACCGATCTACATCGCCGACGCCGCCGTGTACCTGATGTACCACCAGCCTGAGCTGGGCATCCAGAACCCCTACGCGCTCGACGAGACGCAGCTCGCCGCCGCGGTCGACCTGCTCAAGCAGCAGAACACGATCGTTGCTGAGTACTGGGCCGACCCGGTCGCGCAGATCACCTCGTTCCTCGGCGGCACGACCGTGGCGGGCACCTCGTGGGAGGTGCTGCGCAAGTTCACCGAAGACACGGAGAAGTTCGGCGGCACCCTGCCCGTCGAGGGCTCGACCGGTTGGTCTGACGCGTGGATGATCTCGAGCAAGTCTGACGCGCCGAACTGCGCCTACCTCTGGATGGATTACACGAGCTCGGCCGAAGTGAACGGCGCCATCGCCACGAACTTCGGTATGGCTCCCGCCAACGGTGCGTTCTGCGAGCTCAGCGACGAGGCTGCTGCTCACTGTGAGCAGTTCAACGCGCTCAACGAGGAGTACTTCGAGAACGTCTGGTACTGGACGACCCCGATCGAGCAATGCATCGACGGCCGCACCGAGGTGACCTGCACCTCGTTCCAGGACTGGACCAACGCCTGGGCGACCATCAAGGGCTAGACCCCAACCGCGGAGGGGCGGGGCAGCCCGCCTCGCCCCTCCGCACCACCCGCTTCTTTCCCTGCACGCACGAAGGACAACCGTGACCATCACGACGACACCGGCGAGAACGAGCAAGCCGCTCTCAACGCTGCTGTACCGGCACCGCTGGATGCGACTGGTTGGCTTGTTGAGCCTGCCGCTCACCTGGCTCATCGGCCTCTACATCGTGTCGCTCGCTCTGCTTCTCGTCACGGCCTTTTGGTACATCGACTCGTTCACCTCGAAGGTGATTCCGGGCTTCACGCTCGAGAACTTCGTGCTCATCTTCAGTGAGCCGGCCTACATCGCGACATCGCTTCGCACGCTCGGCATCGCGCTCGCCGTCACGGTGCTCAGCGCTATCTTCGCCGTGCCCCTCGGCATCTTCATGGCCAAGCTCGCCTCACCCTGGATGCGCGCGGTGCTCGCCGTCGCCATCACTCTGCCGCTGTGGGCCGGCTACCTCGTGAAGATTCTTGCCATGCGGATCACCTTCACCGAAGAGGGCTTCTTCAACTCGGTCATGGCGCCCTTCGGTATCACCGGGCCAGGATTCAGCGTGCTGACGGTCGTGCTGACGCTCACGTACCTCTGGTTTCCGTACATGGCGCTCCCCGTCTACACGGCGATTCGGCAGATTCCGGTGAACCTCTTCGACGCCTCTTCCGACCTCGGTGCGCATGGCTTCACGACGATTCGCACGGTCGTGCTTCCGCTGCTCTGGCCCGCCCTCATCGCGGGCAGCGTCTTCACCTTTTCTCTGAGCCTCGGCGACTACATCGTGGCGCGCTTCGTGGGCGGAGCCAACGCGCAAATGATCGGCAGCATCATCGCCTCGAATATCAACCTCAACCCGCCCGTTGCGGCCGCGTTCTCGGTCATCCCGATTGCCTTCGTCGTGTTCTATCTGCTGGCCACCCGGCGCACCGGCGCCCTCGAGAGGATGTGAGCGGCTCATGCTGAGACTCACTCGCGGCACCCGCGTCGCGTTCGGCATCGTCGTGGCCATCGTGCTGCTGTTTATGTATGTGCCGCTGTTCTTGGTGATGATCAACTCGTTCAACGTCGCGCCGATCGCGAGTTGGCCGATCACGGGCTTCACTCTCGACTGGTGGGTGCGCGCTTTCCAGAACGAAGCACTCTGGACGGCCGTGGGCAACTCGGTTGTCGTTGCCGCCGGTGCGACCGTGATTGCGCTCTTGCTCGGCACGCTCGCGGCCTTTGCACTGCAGCGCTACGACTTCTTCGGCAAGCACACCGTCAACCTGCTCATCGTGTTGCCCATTGCCCTGCCGGGCGTCGTGACCGGTGTTGCCTTCAGCAACTCGTTCAACAACGTGCTCGAGCCCATCGGCATTCAGGTTGGCTACTTCGGCATGATCGTTGCCCACGCGACGTTCTGCATCGTGATGGTGTTCAACAACGTCTTTGCGCGACTGCGACGCATGAACCCGAGCATGCAAGAGGCCTCGATGGACCTCGGGGCGAGCCTGTGGCAGACGTTCAGCCTCGTCACCTTTCCGCAGTTTCGCACGGCGTTCGTCGCGGGTGGTTTGCTCGCCTTTGCCCTCAGCTTCGACGAGATCGTCGTGACCATCTTCACGGCACCGGCGGGCGTCGAGACCCTGCCGCTGTGGATGTTCAACCAGATGGCTCGACCGAACGAGGCAACTCAGGTCAACGTGATTGCCACCGTGCTCATCGTGCTCTCGTTCATCCCGGTCTACATCTCTCAGCGCCTCACGCGCGCTGAGGAAGAAGAACGCTAGGGGGATAGCGTTCTTCAGGCGCCGTCGGCTTCGCCGCGCGCCACCCCGCGCGGGTGCACTCTTCGGGTGAGTGCGCCCGCGCGCGAGGTTGACCGTGGCAGTCAGCGGCGCCGCAGCAGGGCGCCGAGGCCCCGCAGCGGGCGGCGGTTTGCGAAGGCGACCACAGCATCCACAATCGCCCACGACATGCGCCCGTTCGACATTTGGGCGAGCCCGCGCAGCGGCAGCTCGTCGATGCTGCGTTCGATGAGGGCCATCGAGGCAGGGTCGCGGCGGTCGTCGTCGCTCACGGGAGCCATGCGCAACACGGCGCCGCGCAATGCCCGACCCGTCAGGGTGCCACCGATGTCGCCGAGCGTCGACTCGCGCGTGAACGGCCGGGCCGGTGTCGGGCTCGGGATGGCGCGGCCCAGGCGCCGCGCCCACTGCTCATCACTCGCCGCAATTTCCGGGCTGCCCGGCCCCTCCGCCGAGTCGGATGCCGCGCCGAGCACCTCGATCTCAAGTACGGCCTCAATCGTCTCGCTCGAGCGCGCAACCTCGAGCGCCACGGTGCCGCGCGGTAGTGCCCAGTCGTGCACTCGCACATCCCAGAAGCGCAGCGACTCGGCGGTCACCTCGACTTCGACCGTGACGGTTGATCGGGGCTCGATCAGCGCGCGGGCAAAGCCGACGAGCTCGCGGCGTGGGCGCAGCACGACCCCCGAGCGGTCGTGCGCGTAGACTTGCACGACCTCGGCGCGAGGCCGCTCGCCCGGGTTAGTGACCTCGACCGAGATGGTGAGAGAGCCGCCGGGCTCAACGGTTGGCGCGCTCACGCGCGCGGGGCCCCAGTCGCTCGAGCCATAGCCGAGGCCGTGCCCGAAGGTGAAGGCCGGGGCGACACCCGCGGTCGTCGCGTGCCGGTAGCCCTCAAACACGCCCTCGCGGTAGTGCACCTGGGCGAGGTCGCCCGGAAAGTACGGGTCGGCCGCCACGTCGTGCTGCGCGGCCGGCCACGTCTCGGCGAGCCGCCCGGCCGGCTCGATGACCCCGAGCAGCGCGTCGGCAAGAGCGCCACCGCTCGCCTGACCACCGAGGTAGCTCAGCAGAATCGCGGCCACGTCGTCGCGCCAGGGCAGCAGCACGGGTGAGCCCACGCTCAGGGCAACCACCGTGCGAGGCTGCGCCTCGGCGACCGCCGCGACGAGGGCGTCGTGTTGGGCGGGCAGAGCGAGGTGCTCGCGGTCGAAGCCCTCACTCTCAGCAATGCCGGGAAGCCCCACCATGACGACCGCCACGTCGGCGCTCGCCGCGACGGCGGCGGCCTCGGCAACGAGCGCGGCATCGGGTCGTGAGCGCACGGGTTCGTAACCGGCCGCGAACGACACCGTGAATCCGGCGGCCTCGAGCGCAGCGCGCGCGGTCGTGAGGCGCGTCGGCGTTACGAGCGAGCTGCCGCTGCCCTGGAAGCGCGGGTGCTCGGCGAAGGCCCCGATGAGAGCAACGCGGGTGCCGGGCGTGAGCGGCAGAGTCCCGTCATTCGTGAGCACGACCGAACTGGCGGCGGCCGCGCGGCGAGCGAGCGCGTCGTGGGGGTCGAGCAGCTCGGCCATCGTGGGCGCTTGGGTGGCACGAGAATCCTGTGCCCGCACCGCGAGGTCGATGACCCGCTGGGCTGAGAGCGCGACGTGCGCGGGGTCGAGCGAGCCCGCGGCGAGGGCGGCGCGCAGGGCGGGTTCGGTGCCAGCGCCGCCGGGCATCTCGAGGTCCATGCCCGCGGTGACACCTGCGGCTCGGTCGGCCGTGGCGCCCCAGTCGCTCACGACGACTCCGTCGAAGCCCCAGCGCTCGCGCAGCGTGTCGGTCAGTAGCCAGCGCGCATCGGTCGCGTGGTCGCCGTTGATTCGGTTGTACGCGGCCATGACCATGTGCGGGGCGCTCGCGCGCACGGCGACTTCGAAGCCGCGCAGGTAGAGCTCGTGCAACGTGCGCTCGTCGACGATCGCGTCGATGACAAAGCGCCGGTGTTCTTGATTGTTGACGGCGAAGTGCTTGACGCACGCCCCGACGCCAGCGCTCTGGATGCCCCGCACGGCGCTCGACGCCAACAGCCCGCTGAGCAGAGGGTCTTCGCTGTAGTACTCGAAGTTGCGGCCGCACAGCGGGTGCCGCTTGATGTTCATGCCGGGCCCGAGCACGACGTCGACGCCGAGCGCACGCGCCTCGCGGCCTACGGCCTCGCCCACCTCGTGCACGAGGTGGAGATCCCAGCTACTCGCGAGCGTCGCCGCGGGCGGAAAACACGTCGCCGCCACACTGCTCGCGAGCCCCAAGTGATCGGTCGCTTCGAGCTGCGCGCGCAAGCCGTGCGGGCCGTCGGCCATCATCACGGCGGGGATGCCGTGCTCGGGCAGCGCGCGCGTGCGCCAGAAGTCGGCTCCTGACAGCAGCGAGAGCTGCTCGTCGGTGCTCAGCGTGGTCGCGTCGATGCGGGTCGTCACGCTCTCGAGACTATGTCGTCGCCCGTGCGCACCGCACGCGTCGTACGCTGGCCCTGGCGCAACGAGGCGCCACGGGAGGAAGCCCATGTCGACCACCTCGAGCCCGCAGGCCGCCAGCGACAGCGAATCCGCCGAGCGCGTGCGCATCCGGGGCCCACTGCGCAGCCTGTTGTTGTGGTTCATGCCCGGCACGCTCGGCATCTTCATTCTGTGGGGCGCGATTCCGACCGTGCTGTTGCCGTTGCAGGTCGAGCAACTCGACCCCGCCAATAAGGTGGCCAACCTCGCGATCGTCACGACTATCGGGGCCCTCGCGGCGATGATCATGCAGCCCGTTGCGGGCACCATCAGCGACCGCACGCGCACGCGCTTCGGCAGCCGCGCGCCCTACATCGTGGGTGGTGCGCTGTTCGGCGGTGCGGCTCTCGTGGCCCTCGGGCTCTCGAGCAGCATTCTCATGGTCGCGCTCTGCTGGGTGCTCGTGCAGGTCTCGTTCAACGTCGTGCAAGGGCCGTTCTCGGCGATGCTGCCCGACCGGGTTCCCGAATCGGTGCGCGGCACGTTCGCGGCCATGATCGGCGCCATGACGATGGTGGGCTCGCTCGGCGGCGTCATTCTTGCCTCGCTGCTGTCGGCCACCATCCCCGGCGCGTACCTCGTTCTCGCCGGAACCTCGCTCGTGTTGCTCACCCTCTTCGCCGTGTTCACGAAACCGCGCGACAACCGGGGCGAGCCGCGTCCGCCGTTTCGACTCGCGGATGCCGCGCGCACGTTCTGGGTAAACCCGGTCGCACATCCCGACTTCTTCTGGGCCTTTACGGGCCGACTGCTGCTCTATACGGGCTACTTTCTCGTGGTCGCGTACCAGCTCTACTTATTGCAGGACTACATCGGACTCGGGGCTGATGCCGTCGCCCTCTTGCCTCTCGTCTCCGCAGCAGCGCTGCCCACGCTCGTTCTTGCGGTTGCCGTGTCCGGACCGTGGAGCGACCGCGTTGGCCGCCGCAAGCCCTTCGTCGTGGCCTCGTCACTCATCGTCGCGCTCGCTCAAGTGGTGCCCTGGGTGTGGCCGACCTTCGAGGGCATGATCGTGTTTGCTCTTCTCGCCGGGCTTGGCTTCGGAGCCTTCCAAGCGGTCGACACGGCTCTCGTCTCGCAAGTGCTGCCCGACTCGCACGCGCACGCGAAAGACCTCGGTGTCATCAACATTGCGGCCACGCTGCCCCAGACCATTGCCCCGGCAATCGCCGGGCTCGTCGTGTTGGCGTTCGGATTCGTGGGGCTGTTTCCCGCCGCGATCGTGCTCAGCGTGCTCGGGGCGCTCGCCGTGCTGCCGATTCGCTCGGTGCGCTAGCGCCCGGTTCCGCTAAAGACCGACCGCTCGCGCGGGCGCGCGTGTATCAGCTTGTCGTGGATGCGGCAAGGGGTGGGGGCCGCCGCCCGGCCTGTGGTTACCTCGTTCGGGCCCTGAACGACGGGGTCGCACGACCGAATCGACTCGGAGGTCGACATGGGCATCATCGGATGGATCATTCTGGGACTGGTGGCCGGCGCGATCGCGAAGGCCATCTTGCCGGGCAACCAAGGCGGCGGCTGGGTCATCACTCTCGTGCTCGGCGTCGTGGGCGCCGTGCTCGGCGGCTTTCTCGGCAGCCAGATCTTTGGCATTGGCCTCGAAGGCTTCTTTGACATCACCACGTGGCTGCTCGCGATTGGTGGCGCGATTGTCGTGCTGCTGATCTATGGCCTCGTGACGCGCGGCTCGCGCTCACGGCGCTAGCTCACCACTACGACGAGGGGCCGGTCACATGACGTGACCGGCCCCTCGTCGTGCGTGTGCCCCGCTACTCTTCGCCTGCTTCGTGCTGCGGGTCGCTCGTGTCGACGAGCCCCACTTGCACACCGCGCTGAATGAGCAGGTCGGCCGTCTTCAATTGGCCACGGCCGTGGTTGACCCGCAACCACCCGGCCTTGCCCGACGCCAAGATGCGCTCGATCTCGCTCTTCACGTCGATCGAGTGCTTCGCGACGATGTATTCCTGACCGTCGTAGTGAATGGTCGTGCGCATTACGAGTCGTCCACGGCGGCACTCGCGGGCCCAGTGGGCTCGGTAATCACGTAGAGCCCTGACGGGGTGTTGGCAAGAAGCATGAGTTCGTCGATCCAGTCGCGATTGATGGTCGGGGCCCGACTGCCAAAGAACTTGAACGAGATCGGGATCGTGGGGTGCATCCAAATGACACTGCGGCCATTGCCGATCGAGGCGTCATCTTTCCAGCTGAAGTAGAAGGCCTCGTTGCGACGCAACTTGGCTCCCACGACCATTTGCAAGTGTGCGAGCGTGCGGTCATCAAAGTCTGCTGACAGCATCGAGTCGTAGGTGAGAGTGCCCATTGTTCCTCCATCGCCGAACATCGGCGCGAAGAGCGCTGCGGCTCGCAGTATGGCACCCTGCCCGGGCAGACGCGTCCTCTCATCCCGACTCACGGCAGAGTCTGGGGGAGTGGGATGCCCCGCTAACGGTCGGCCAGCACGATCAATCGGTCACCCGTCGAGAAGGTCACAGAGCCCGACGTGCGCGGATTGATGACCACACCAAAGTCGGGCTGTTGTGCGCTTCGCGCAGCGATGCGATAGCCAATGAATGTCTCTCCACGACGAGACGCCGCTTCGATGAGCGTCGACACAGTCACCGGGCCACTGCCCGTCACGTACTGCTCTACCGGCCGAACGTGGGTCTCGCTGCCAACGTGGCCAAACAGTTGATCGAAGACGTCAACCAGTCGCGGCGTACGTGACACTTGCGCGAGCAAGCGGCTCACCAGCAAGTCACTCACAATGACATCGTCGGCTGAGTCGGCGTCGGCAATCTCGCCGTTGCGATCGTCGAGCATCTCGGTGACCACCGCGAATCGTGCGTCGGTCATCCGTCGAATGTCTCGAAGATGCAGCAGCGTGACGAGCGTGCGCGCGTCGGCACTGTGGGTGGGGAGGGCGTCTTTGTAGGGCACCACGACAACGTGGTCGTACGCGGGAAGGTCGAGCGAGTCGAGCACAGCGCGACTCGTGGTGTCGGCACGCTGCCAGGTCACGTGCTCGATGGGCTCTGACGACTCGAACGGCTCACTGCTCACCACGTGCGCCGTTGACCCGGGAGGAAAGTACGAGTGAAGCGAAGCGACGAGCGAGCGCATGCCGGAGTGCTGGCCCAGCACGAGCGTGCGACTCCGCGATTCACGACGCACGTGGGCGACGTCGATGCGCTCGGCATCGAAGGTCTGCGGCGTACCCGGCCCGATGGCGCGCTCGTTCGGCGCGATGAGAACGAGTTCGTCTTCGCGCTGCAGGCGCAGGTTGCCGACCGGGTTGAGGTGCACCTGCCCCTCTCGAACAAGCCCGACGAGTGTTGCCGAGTCGAAGCGCCGCTGTGCCTCGGAATAGGGCACGTCGACGAGTTCGGGTCGCGCCGCCACGTAGAACTCGTCTCCCTCGAAGTCGAGCAAGTCGCGCGACACCACGCTGATTCCGTCGTGACGAACGCTGTGCAGAGTGAGACGGCCGATGAGCTCGTCTCCGATGATCCACCGCACGGCGCTTGAGCCCGCGAGCCGCGCGGCCTCGAGGTTGGCGGCCGACCGCAACTCTCCGATGATCGGCACGTTCGTGACAACGCGCGTGAGAGCCAACACCGACTTGATGACCTCGAAGTCGGGCTCTGCCGCGCCGTCGGGCGAAATCACAATGATCGAGCTCGCCGCTTCAGGGCTCGCCATCGCGAGATCGGTGGGGTCCATGGGGTCGCCACTGCGCACGATCACGCGCGAACCGCGCTCGCGGCTCACGCGGGCGCGCAGCTCGTCTTCCACTTCGACTTTGTCGCGAGGACTCACAATGACGATCGGCGCGCGCCGGCTGTCGCGTTGCGCCAGCTGTAGTTCAGCGACGATCGGTACGACCTTGCTGCTCCACCCCAGAATGACCGTGTGTCCGTTCTCGAGCACTCGAGAGCGACCCTTGCGCAACTCCAGCAGGCGACGATCGAACGCGCTCGACACGATGCCGATGAGGCTCGCCACCACGATGAGACCGGCGATCGTCACCACGAGCATGGCGACGCGAAAGCCCCAGCCCTCGTCTTCACGGAATGAGCCAGCGCTCAGCACGCGGACGAGTGAACCCCACAGAATCTCGTCAGGCTCGAGCGAGGTGAATCCGTCGGGAAGGCGTGTCGGGTACAGCTGGAACACCACGACGATGCCCGTGACCAAGAGAATGAACGCGCCGCTCGCGAGCGCCAAGAGCCCCATGAGAGACACGGTTCCTCGCGCCATCACGGAGTCAAACCAATAGCTGAGGCGCTCGGGCAGGGTGGGTCGAGACACGGGTGTCCTTTCAAGACGGGCGCGCGAATTCTATTCGGCTGTGGTTGCCGGTCAGTGACCACCGCGGGCTAGGCTCGCGGGAGAATTGCTGGCCGACCCGTGCCGGGCAACGAAGCCCGAGCACGAGTGAAGTGAGGAGCATCTATGACCTGGCGCATGCCCGCCGAGACGGCCCCGCACGATCGCATTTGGATGGCGTTTCCGCGTGAAGGCGAGGTGATGGGTGACTCGTCCGCCGCGCGTGAGTCGACCTATGCCGCGTGGACTGCCGTCGCCCACGCGATCGTGCCCTTCGAGCCCGTGACGATGGTCGTTGACCCGACCGAGCGCGAGCGCGCTCGCCGCATGCTCAGCGCCGAGATCGACATCATCGAGGCGCCGCTCAATGACTTCTGGATGCGCGACTTCGGCCCGACGTTCGTCATCGACGACGTCACCGGTGAGCTCGGCGGCGTCGACTGGATCTTCAACGCCTGGGGTCAAGGCGCCGACTGCGAGGATGACGCGCTCATCGCCGCGCGCATCCTCGACGAGCTTGGGCTGACGCGCATCTCGAGCGTGCTCGTCAACGAGGGCGGCGGAATCCACGTCGACGGTGAGGGCACCGTGCTCGTGACCGACACCGTGCAGCTCGACCCCGACCGCAACCGGTGGGCCACGAAAGAACGCGTCGAAGCCGAGCTCGCTCGCACCATCGGCACGACCAAGGCCATCTGGCTGCCGCGCGGACTCACGCGGGATTACGACGAACTCGGCACGCGCGGGCACGTCGACATCGTTGCGACCTTCGCGAGCCCCGGCCGCGTGCTCGTGCACGCGCAGCACGACCCCGCACACCCCGACCACGCCGTCATGCCCGCCATTTACGACGCCCTGCGGCAGGCGACCGACGTGCGCGGCCGCAGCCTCGAGCTCATCGAGCTGCCGGCTCCGGCGCAACTGCGCGACCACGAGGGCTTCGTCGACTACAGCTACGTCAACCACCTCGTCGTCAATGGCGGCATCATCGCGTGCGGCTTCGGTGATGACGTGGCGGATGCTCGCGCTCGCGACACGCTCGCCGAGGCCTACGGCCGCGAGGTCGTGACGGTCGACGCCCGCGAGATCTTCGCGCGCGGTGGCGGTATCCACTGCATTACGCAGCAGCAGCCCCGCGGCGCGAAGAGCGCCGCGCGATGAGCCGCGACGCTCGGCCCGTCGAGTTGGTCGAGACGAGCATCGCAACTCTGGCCGCGATGTTGGCCGACGGCCGCACCTCCGTCGTCGACCTCGTGCAGGGCTACCTCGACCGCATCGCGGCCTTCGACCGTGCGCCGTCGAGCGATGGCGCGCGCCCCGCCCTCAACGCCGTGGTGGTCGATAACCCGGGGGCGCTCGACGAGGCGCGGGCGAGTGACGCGCGGCGAGCATCCGGTGCCGCTCTTGGTCCGCTCGACGGCATTCCGTACCTCGCGAAAGACAGCTACATGGTGCGCGGCCTCACGGTCGCGAGCGGCTCGCCCGCCTTCGCCGAGCTCGTCGCCCAGCACGACGCCTTCACGGTCGAGCGCTTGCACGCGGCCGGCGCGATCTGCCTTGGCCTCACGAACATGCCGCCCATGGCCAACGGCGGAATGCAACGCGGGCTGTATGGCCGCGCCGAGAGCCCGTACAACCCCGCGTACCTTACGGCGCCGTTCGGCTCGGGCTCGTCGAACGGATCGGGCACGGGGCTCGCGGCGAGCTTCGCGGCCTTCGCGCTCGCCGAAGAGACCTGGTCGAGCGGCCGGGGCCCCGCTTCGAACAACGGACTGTGCTGCTATACCCCGAGCTGGGGTGTGATCTCGGTGCGCGGCAACTGGCCGCTCGTGCCGACGATGGACGTTGTTGTTCCCTACACGCGCACAATGGCCGAGCTGCTGCTCGTACTCGACGCGGTCGTGGCCGACGATACTGGGGTAGAGGGCACACCCCGGGGAGACTTCTGGCGGGTGCAGCCGTGGGTGAGCATCCCGCCGTCATCGACGCTACGACCGGAGTCGTACCCCGCGCTTGCCGACCCGGCCGCGCTGCAGGGCGTGCGCCTCGGCGTGCCGCGGCTGTATCTCGGCGCCGAGCACGGCGGCGACGACCCGATCGAGACGCGGCCCACCGTGATCGCCCAGTGGCAGAAGGCGCGCGCCGATCTTGAGGCGGCAGGCGCAACCGTCGTCGAGGTGGACTTTCCGGTGGTCACGAACTACGAGAGCCGGGGGCGGGCGCATGACCGCTCGATGGTCGCGCGCGGCCTCGTGCCGCCGCACTTCGCCGACCACGAGCTCTACGAGCTGAGCATGTGGGGGTGGGACGAGTTCTTGCAGGCGAACGGCGACCCGGCGCTGCACCGGCTTGCTGATGTGGACCCCGAGCTCATCTTCCCGACCCCTCCCGGCTCTCTGCCCGGGCGGTACGACGATCATCTGAGCCGCTTCGCGCCCGAAGACGTTCCGCTCGAGGACTACGTGCACCGCGCGCGCGCGACGGGTGTGCTCGCGCTCGAGAGCATCCCGACCATCGCCGAGGGCGTGCGCGGTCTCAACGAGACGCGTCGCCGCGACCTCGAGGCGTGGATGGACGAGCTCGGCCTCGACGCCGTCGTCTTTCCGGCCGTCGCCGATGTGGGGCCCGCCGACGCCGACGTGAACCCCGCGAGTGCAGAGCTCGCCTGGCGCAACGGCACGTGGGTCGCGAACGGCAACCTCGTTCCGCGGCACCTGGGCATCCCGTGCGTGCAAGTGCCGATGGGGCTCATGGCCGACATTGGCATGCCCATCGGCCTGACCTTCGCGGGCCGCGCGTGGGATGACTCTCGACTGCTCGCCTTTGGGGCCGCCTTCGAAGCCTCGGCCACTCGGCCCGGGTCCGCACTCGGTGGCACGCGCGTGCCGCCCCCGCACACTCCGGAGCTGACATGAGCGACAACACCCGCCCGATCGAGGAGGGCGTCGTCACCGACTTCTCGACGCGCATGAGCTACGGCTCGTACCTCGCGCTCGATGAGTTGCTGCAACTGCAGCGCCCGATCAGCGAGCCCGAGCACCACGACGAGCTGTTGTTCATCATCCAGCACCAGACGAGTGAGCTCTGGATGAAGCTGCTGCTGCACGAGGCCCGCTCGGCTCGGCAGTGCCTCATCGATGACGACCTCGGCGGCGCCCTCAAGCGCATCGCGCGCATCAAGCACATTCAAGAGGCGCTCATCCAGCAGTGGAGCGTGCTCGCGACGCTCACGCCCACCGAATACGCGGAGTTCCGCGGCTTTCTCGCCAACTCCTCGGGCTTCCAGTCCCACCAGTACCGCGCGATCGAGTTCATCCTCGGTAACAAGCACGCGGGCATGCTCAGCGTCTTCGAGAGCGACCCCGAGGCCCACGCGGTGCTGACGGGCTTGCTCCACGAGCCCAGTCTCTACGACGAGTTCTTGCGGTACCTCGCGCGGCACGGCGTCGCGATTCCGGCGAGCGTGCTCGAACGCGACGTCACGAAGGCGCACGTCTTCACGCCTGAACTCGTTCCTGTGTTCGTCGAGATCTACGAGGGGGCCCACGGCCCCGACGAGTCGAACTGGCGCGTCTACGAGGCGTGCGAAGAACTCGTCGACCTCGAAGACAACTTTCAACTCTGGCGCTTCCGCCACTTGCGCACGGTGCGACGCACGATCGGGTTCAAGCGCGGCACGGGCGGGTCAGCGGGCGTCGACTTCTTGCAGCGCGCGCTCGACCTCACGTTCTTTCCCGAGCTCTACGCGGTGCG
>JAAFHT010000015.1:19317-35185 GCA_013297625.1 Actinomycetota bacterium
GCCCGGCTTCACCGACCACCACGTGCACGTGCAGTTGCACCCCGGCGATGCGCTCGAGCCCCTTGCAGCGGGTGGCTTCTCGCGCGTGATCGACCTCGGGGGCGACCCCGATGTGCTCGCGGTGCTCGCCGAGCCCGATCCCTTCGCCGCGGCACTCGAGTTTGCGGGCGCCTTCTTGACCGCTCCGGGTGGCTACCCGAGCGATCGGGCGTGGGCTCCCGCCAACTCGTGGCGCGCAATCTCCTCGGCCGATGATGCCGAGCTCGCGGTGGCCGAGCAGGTGGCGGCAGGGGCATCCCGCATCAAGATCGCGCTCAATGCGAGCGCAGGGCCCGTGTGGGACGACGCGCTGCTCGCCGAGGTCATCGCTGAAGCGCGTGCCGCGGGGCTCCCCGTCGTCGCGCACGTCGAGGGCCAGGGCCAGGTAGCTCGCGCGATTGCCGCTGGCGTCGACGTGCTCGCGCACGCTCCGTTCAGCGAGGTGTTACCGGCAGCGCTCGTCGAGCAAGCCGTCACCCAGGGGCAGCGCTGGATCTCGACGCTCGCGATTCACGCCCCCGCCGAGCGCGCGACCGCGATCGAGAACGTGCGGTCCTTTTCGGCGGCCGGCGGCGAGGTGCTCTATGGCAGCGACCTCGGTAACGGCGAGCAGCCGCTCGGCCTCAACGGGGCTGAGCTCGCGGCGCTCGTCGAGGCGGGGTTCGACGAGACGGCCGTGTTGCGCTCGCTCGTCGGCGGCTTTGGTCGTGGCCGCTGGAAGAGACGCGTGACGTGGATGCCCGCTCGCCCGGCCACGCCGCTCGACATCGTCGACGCGGTGTCGCTGAGTGTCGGCGACCTCGAAGGTGCCGGCGACTAAGCGGCGTCAGCTCTGAACGACCGGCGCGCCCCAGCCGTCGTACTCGCCCTGGTGCGCCGTCACGACGGCGAACACTTCGTGCACCATGCGGTCGGCGGTTTCGACGTCGACGGTGGCCAGCTTGGCCGCGCGCAGGGTGCCCTGAAAAAGACGGCGACGAGTGACCGTGACGCTGTAGCCGAGCTTCTCGAGGGCAGTGCCGGCTGAGCGAGCATGCTTGATGGCGGCGAAGTCGGCGAAGTGCTCGACCTCGCGAGCGGCGTCGACGTTGTCACGCATTTTGATGCGCTGACTGAACTGCTCGACGTTGCAGGTCAGGTGCGACTGAATATCACCCACTCGCGCGATGCTAGACCAGGATGGTGCTGACCGCACATCCCGCGGAACGCATGCGCCGCCACAAGTGGCGCCCACGAAGGAGGAACGTCATGACTGCCGCACCCCTACCCGCCTTCACGCACGAGCGTGTGACAACCGTCACGGCCCCCCGCTCAGGCCTGCACATCACCGTCGCGCTGCACTCGAGTGCCATCGGCCCCGCCCTCGGCGGCTGCCGCCTGTGGACCTACGAGCACTGGCTCGATGGCGTTGCAGACGCCATGCGTCTCGGCCAGGCCATGACGATGAAGAACGCGCTCGCCGACATCGGAGCGGGCGGCGGCAAGGCCGTCATCGCGCTCCCGCCTGGTCGTCTTCTTGACCCCACTGAGCGACGGGATGCCCTGCTCGACCTCGGCGACCTCGTCGAGTCGTTCGGCGGCGCGTACATCACGACCGAAGACGTGGGAGTCACCGAGCACGACATGGTTGTCGTGCGCGAGCGGACCCAGCACGTCGTGGGCCTCCCCGCCGCCGATGGCGGCGCGGGTGAACCGGCCGCCGGTACGGCGCTCGGCGTTTTCGCCTCGATCGAGCAGGTGCTGCTCGCGGTCTTCGGCTCTGCCTCTGTCGAGGGGCGCACGTTCGTCATCTCGGGCCTCGGGCAGGTCGGCTCGCGACTCGCGCGGCGCCTGGCCGATGCCGGAGCGGTGCTGAGTGTCACCGACATCAACCCGAGCGCCCTCGCGCTCGCCGACCAGCTCGGCGCCACGTGGATCGACGCGGCCGAAGCCGTGTCAACGCCCGCCGATGTGTTTGTGCCGGCTGGCCTGGGCGGAATCCTGACCGGGCCCGTGATTGAGCAGCTGCCGGTGCGCGCCGTGTGCGGGCCGGCGAACAACCCGCTCGCCGAGCGCAGTGGGGCTGACGCGCTCGCTGAGCGGGGCATCCTGTATGCCCCCGACTATGTCGTGAACGCGGGGGGAGTCATTCACCTCGCCCTCACCGAACGCGGCGAGAGCCCCGAGACCGTCGATGAGCGGCTGCGCGGCATCGGACACACGCTCGCCGATGTGCTTGCTCTCGCCACGCTTGAGGGCATCACGCCGCTCGATGCCGCTGACCGACTCGCGCTCGCCCGCGTGGCGGCCGCTCGCGCATGAGCGAGATCGACGACTATATCGCCGCGGCTCCCGAGGCAGCGCGCGAGCGACTCGTCGCGGTGCGCGCGGCGTTGTTGCGGTGCATCCCGAACGGCACCGAGGCGTTTCGCTACGGGATGCCCGCCGTCATGGTCGACGCGCGCCACGGGCTGCACTACGCGAACTGGAAGCAGCACCTCGCGCTCTACCCGATCTACCGCGGTGACGAGGCGTTCGAGGCCGCGGTCGGGCCGTTTCGCGCGAAGACCGACTCGGTGCACTTTCTGCACGCGAAGCCGCTGCCGCTCGAGGTCATCGAGCTCATCGCGCGCGAGTGTGCGGCGCGGGACAGTGGAGCACAGGGCAGCGGCTAGAGCGAAGCGAGAATGAGCGCGGCCGAGGCGACGACGAGCCCGAGCACTTGCCATCGCGTCATCAACTCGCCGAGAAAGACGCGGCCGATGATCGCCGTGAACACGGGTGCGGCGGGCGCGAGAATCGCGAGCAGCACGAGGTCGCCCGTCTGCAGCGCGAGCACGAGGAACAGGTTGCCGAGAATGTCGGCGGCTCCCGTGGCCATCGGAAAGAGCACGTACCGCGTGCGGAAGTGACCGCCGACGGTGCGGGCACCGTGGCGGTAGAGCATCCACCCCAGCAGCACCATCGCAATGGTTGTGACGCCGAAGCGGGCCCCGACGATGGGCCAGAGACCGTCGGTTGAGGGGGCCGCGTTGATCGTGACGATGAATCCCGTGAAGAGCGTGGCCGCAACGGCAGCGAGGAGGGGGCCTTTCAGGCTCGGGCGCACGCCGTCGACGGGCGGGCGGTAGGTCACGAGCAAAATGGCGATGAGCCCGAGCGCGAGGCCCGCGCCGCGCAGCGGGGTGATCGAGTCGCCCGTGATGACACCCACGAGCACGAGCATGCCCGTGCCGACGACGGCGAGCACGGCGCCCGCGATGCCGACGGGGCCGATGGCGAACGCGCGATAGGCCACGGGCAGGCCGCTACCGCCGAGGAGGCCTGCGGCGAAGCCGATCCAGAAACCGGGCCAGCTCGGCGTGCCCGGAACGACGAGAGCAAGCAGCAGAGCAATCACGACGGTCGTCGGGCCCGCAATCGCGACGACGATGATGAGCGGCATGCGACGAGCAGCGACGCCGCCCATGACGTTGCTCACGGCGATGAACAGCGCGTTGATCAGGATGTAGACGACCGCCATGACATGACCTTCGCGCCGAGAGAATGGCCGCCGAACCTGCTCGGGAGTCGCCGCGCTCAGCCTACCGAGCGCGGTGGGGCCCGCCGCGCCCTGTACGGTTGCGCACGTGAGCACCCTTGACGCGGCCTTCGACATTCTGCAGTGCCCGAGCTGCGGCGAGCCGCTCGCTCCCGCCGAGGGCGGCGCCTCGTGCACCAACCGCCACCACTTCGACCAGGCGCGCCAGGGCTACTTGAGCTTGCGCGCCGCCCACAAGGGCAAGGGCGCGCCCGCGAGTGGCGACACCCCCGAGATGCTCGAGGCGCGCGAGCGCTTTCAGGGCGAGGGCTTTCACGACGAGATTCGTGACGCCGTGCTCGCGGCAGTGCCGACGGATGCGCGGGGCTGGCTTGCCGACCTCGGCGGCGGCACTGGCTGGTACGCCGCCGCGGTGCTGGATGCTCGTCCCGAGCTGCGCGGAGTCGTGCTCGACGCCTCGGCGCCGGCGGTGCGCATCGCGGCCCGCGCGCACGAGCGGTTGGCCGGCGTGAGCGCCGATGTGTGGACCGGCATTCCGCTGCGCGACGCGAGCGTTGCTGTTGCCCTGCGCATCTTCGCTCCCGGCAGTGCCGCCGAAGTGCGGCGCATTCTGGCCCCCCGCGGCACTGTCGTGTTCGTCGTGCCCCACGCTGATCACCTGCGCGAGCTCGGCCACGGGCTCAAGCTCATGAAGGTGCCGGCGGGCAAGGCAGAAGAGGCGGCGGCGAGCATCCCCGATGCGCACGTCGTGAGCGTGCACGAGGTGCGGCAGCGCGTGCAGCTCTCGGTCGAGCAGGCGCTCGACTCGGTCTTCATGGGCCCCAACGCGTTTCACCAAGACCGCGCGAAGGTCGAGAAGGTGCTCGCCGAGTGGCAGGCGCCCATCAGCGTGACCATTGCCGTCTCAATCGTCACGCTGCAGCTCGCGTAAGTGTGCACGAGTGTCGGCAGAAATGCTCCGATCGTGACTTCGCCGCGAAACCGCGCCGTTCTGCAGTAGTTCGTGCACGAGAGGGCGGGGGATATCCCCCGTCCGGTTCGTGGGTCGGCCGGATGCCGCGGCGCGCGTCGAATCGCGAGGCTGAGTTCACGCTCGCAGCACCGTGCTGCGTGGCAGTCTGACCTCAGGAGAAACCCATGACCACCGCACCTGTGACTACCGCGGCGGCGCCCACTGCGGCGCCGGCAGCCGCCACGAGCTGGAGCTACGGAGCCCTGTGGCGTCGCGTGCCGCGCGCGCTCGGCTATTTGATTCCGACGTTCGTGATCGCGATCGTCGTCATGAGCGTCTTGAGCTCGATCTTCTCGACGGCCGTGAG
Source organism: Actinomycetota bacterium (assembly GCA_013297625.1). Lineage (GTDB taxonomy): Bacteria > Actinomycetota > Actinomycetes > Actinomycetales > Microbacteriaceae > Microcella. Next base: position 24,196 of record JAAFHT010000015.1, read on the forward strand.
CTTGCTCATCGTTATCGTCGGCATTTTCTTGATCTCGCTCACGCTCTTGCTCGCTCGCTATGCGGGGCAGTTCGAGATCGCTCGCTTGCGGCTCTCGGGCGAAACGCCCATCAGCGAGCCTGTGTGGCCTGCCGACCCGACGGCCGTGTGGTGGCGGCGCTGGCTGCGCCCGCTTGCCAACGGTCGCTACTGGCTCGCCCTGCTGCACGCCGTCGTGATCGCGCCGATCATCGCGACGATTTCGTTCGTCGTTCTCGTCGTATCGTTCGCGATTATCGGTTCTGCCGTGTTTGCGCCGCTCGCCGTGCTCTTCGGTTGGGGCGACACGATTCGCTTCGGCGGCCTCGGCGAAGACTTCCGGGCTGTTGCGATGGTCGTTCTCATCGCACTGGGCGTCGTCGCGATCGTGACGCTGCCCTACGTGCTGCGCGGCCTCACGTGGCTGCACGCTGCGATCGCGCGCCCCTTCTTGGGTCGCTTCACGAACGAGCAACTCGAAGCCCAGGTGTCGAGCCTGTTTACCTCGCGTCAGGCGGCCGTCGCGGCCGAAGGCTCAGCGCTGCGCCGCATCGAGCGCGACATTCACGATGGCCCGCAGCAGCGCCTCATTCGCCTGCAGATGGATCTCGCTGCCGCCGAAAGCCGCCTCGCCTCGAACCCCGATGAAGCCGCTGGCCTGATTCAGGATGCCCGCCGTCAGGCCCACGACGCCCTCGACGAGTTGCGCAACCTGTCGCGGGGTTTCGCGCCGCCGCTGCTGCTCGACCGCGGACTCTTCGCGGCCCTCGAGTCGCTCGCGACGCGCTCGAGTATTCCGGTGACGCTCGAGACCGAACTCGGAGCAACCGCCAACTTGCCCGACGAGGTTGCCCGCAACGCCTACTTCGTGGCGAGCGAGCTGATCGCCAATGCCGCCAAGCACTCGCAGGCTGCGGGCATCACGCTTCGTGTGACGACGGCTGACGGGGCACTCGTGGTCGAGGTATCCGACGACGGGGTGGGCGGGGCGGTTGAGAAGACCGGACACGGCCTGGCTGGGCTGCGCGACCGCGCGGCGGGCATGGGCGGCACCTTCGAGGTCTCGAGCCCCGAGGGCGGCCCGACTGCCGTGCGCGTGACGCTGCCGATGGCGGGCGTGGGCGCAGCATCCGCTGCCGCCGCTAGCGAGCCGAGTGCCTAGTCTGGAAGGCATGTCAGCCCTTCGCGTAGCCGTTGCCGATGATTCGGTGCTGCTGCGCGAAGGGCTGGTTCGCGTGCTGCGTGATGCGGGCCTCGAGGTCGTCGCCGCGTTCGGCGATGCCGAGGCCCTGCTCACGGCTCTGCCCGCGCTTGAGCTCGACGCGGTGGTGCTCGACGTGCGCATGCCCCCGACGTTTCGCGACGAGGGCGTGCGGGCCGCGATCGAGCTGCGCCGTCGGCATCCGGGCATCGCGATTCTGCTGCTCTCGCAATACGTCGAGGTCGCCTACGCGCAAGAACTGCTCGCGGCCGGCACCGGCGGAGTGGGCTACCTGCTGAAAGACCGCGTGGTCTCGCTCGATGAGGTTCGGGATGCCCTCAACCGCGTTGCCGCGGGCGGCACCGTGCTCGACCCCGAGGTCATCACGCAGCTCATGGCCCGGCGCGTCGACCCGCTGCAGCCGTTGACGGCGCGCGAGCGAGAGGTGCTCGAACTCATGGCGCAGGGCCGCACGAACGGCGCGATCGCCGGGGCGCTCTTCATCGGCGTTGGTGCCGTCGAGAAACACATCTCGGCCATCTTCACCAAGCTCGCGCTCGATGCGGCCGAGGGCGACCACCGGCGCGTTCTTGCCGTGCTCGCCTGGCTGCAGGCTCAGTAACGCGCGAGCACTTCGGCGTCGCGCGCGTGCGTGAGCGCTCGACGCACGGCATCGAGCGCCCCCACGGGGTCGGTCTCGAGCATGCCGCGGGATGCCCGCAACTCGTCAACCGCATCTTCGAGCCGTGACCGCGCGCCCGCTGAGCTACCCGAGCCGACGGCGTCGCGAGCCGCGGCGATCTGCGCCTCGGCCTGCACGCGTGCGGCGTGGTACGCCTCGCGCGCGTGCGCGAGGCGTTGGGCTTGCGTGCGTGATGAGGCGAGCGACACTTCGACGGCGTCCATCGCCTCGCGCAAGTCGCCGAGTTGCTCGAGCGGGTCGGTGCCCTCGGCACGGGCAGCGCCATCGAGCTGCGCCACGGCCTCGGTGATCGCGGAGCCCGTGTCGCCGTCGGGGGCACTCGCGGCGGCCTCGAGCGCTTCGGTTCGGGCCTCACGCGCGTCGTCACGCAAGCGTTGCAGAGCATCGACCGCGTCATCGAGCCGCGACGCTGCGGCGGGCACTTGCTCGAGCGCCTCTTCGGCCGAGAACAGCAAGCGCTCGGCCTCACTGATCGTCGCCATGACGCTGCTCGCGGCGGCCGCGCTGCCCGGGGCTGCCTCCGCTGCCAGCGTTTCGGCACGCTCGAGGCTGCGGGTGGCGCGCTCGGGGGCGTCGACGGCAGCACCCAGGGCCGCACGGGCGTGCTGGGTGAGCAGGGCATCCCGTTGCCGCGTCGCCTCGGTCAGTCGCGCTCGCGCCTCGGTGATGCGCGTGCGCAATCGCTCGAGTCGGTCGGGAGCGGTCGACTCGAGCGAGCGGCGGTCACGAAACGCGGTGGCTTGTTCGCCCAGCCCGCGGTCGACGCGGTCGGCGAGCATGACGATGCGGTCGGCGCGCTCACGATTGGCGAGCCCCGCATCGGGCTCATCATCGATCAGGCGGTGTAAGCGAAAGATTTCGTCGCGGTCGGCACGCGCACGACGCACGGCGGCTCGGTAATCTTGCGCGGCTCGCTCGCCAAACTGAGCGATCGCAAACTCGACATCGGCCTCGCCCTCGGCAATGCGGTCATCGGCCCGCACGAGCGCCGAACCGGCGCGCCGGCGCACGTCGTCGGGGGCTTTCAGCAGGCGACCCGGCCGCCGCCGTCGCCGAGAGACGATGACGATGCCACCGATCATGACGGCCGCCACGACAACGAGCAGCGTCACGCCGCCCGCCACCAGCCCTGAGATGACTCCGCCCACGAGTTCCACGCCGTGATTCTAGGGTGGCTGGCTATGCGGGTTCGGGGGCAGACCGCCCGAAATCCCCAGAATTTCGGGCTTTCCGCCCTACAGTGGCCGCGTGTGGCGTGCCGACCGATACGACGATCATGAGATCGACGCCGACGAGACGAGCGGGTTCAACCCGCTCTCACCCTCTTCGGTGCGGTTCGACGACCCTCGCGTCGTGCCCATGAACGTCGCGGCACCCGTCTGGGAGCAGTGGCGCCACGAACTCGAGCGTGCTGGCGGCGCGAGCACTCTGTTGCATTTCGATGACGACCCGCGCGGTCGCATCGAGCTCGGCACGAGCCACCCCGGTGGCCTCGCACGGTTCATCGCCGGCAGCCCGACCCTGCTCAGCAACCTCGTGCGCGACGACGTTGCTCTCAAGCAAGCGCGCGTCGCCGCCGAGCGCATCGCCGATGCGGGCGTCGAACTTGCGAGCGTGCGCGGCATCGATGCCGTAGCCCTGGGCATTGGCCTCGTCTCGTGGATGCACGGCGGCGTCGCCTACTGCGCCCCGCTCTTGTTGCGCCCCTTGCGGTTGCGTCGTCGGGGTCGGGATGTTGAGCTCACCCTCACCGGACGCATCGGCGTCAACCCGGCCCTCGTGCGCGCGCTCGCTGACCAGTTCTCGGTGCACCTTGACGAAGCCGCCTTCGTTGCTCTCGCGCACGACGGAGAGTCCTTCAAGCCGAACCCGCCGCTCGACCGATTGCGCGGACTCACGGCACACCTCGATGGCTTCACCATCAGCGCCCGACTCGTCGTGAGCACTTTTGCCGAGGTGGGCCCCGCCATGATCGCCGACGCCCACGATCTGTCGCACCCCGTGCTCGATGCCCTCGCGGGCAACACGAGCGCGCGGTGGGCTGTCAACGAAAGCCAGTCGCCGGTCGAGCCCATGCCGGCCGACCAGCGGCCGCCTGAGACCGACCTGCTGCTGCTCGACGCCGATGCCGAGCAAGAGCACGTCGTCGCATCGATTGCCGCCGGAAACTCGATTGTTGTGAAGACGCTGCCCGGCACCGGCGCAACGCAGACGGTCGTCAACGCGCTGGGCGCACTCATCGCGCAGAACAAGCGCGTGCTCGTCGTGAGCCCTCGGCGCGCGACGCTTCGCACGATCGAACGACGTCTCGCCGACATTGGGTTGACGGGCGCGGCCGTGTCGGCGCCGACCCTGCGCCGCGACCTCATTCGCGCGATCGGCCGCAACGAAAAGGCCCAGCGCCCGCGCGTGGCTGATGTCAATGACGCTCTCGTGCGCTTGCGTTCGGTGCTTGTTGAGTATCGCGAGGCCCTCGCGCGCCCCGACGCCGACCTCGGCATCAGCGTGCTCGACTGCGTCGACGAATTGAGCCGACTGCAATTGCTGCCGACCCCGCCGACGACGCGTGCGCGCTTGAGTCGCGCCGCGGTCGAGTTGCTCGCTGCTGACCGCCGCGAAGCCGCCGACGCCATGATGCAGGCGGCCGAGCTCGGTCAGTTCAGCTACGGCCCCGGCGACTCGCCCTGGTACGGCGCGCGATTCCGCACGGCCGACGAGGCGGCGCACGCTCAAGTACTCGCTCGCGGCTTGCACTTCGAGCTCGTCCCCCGGCTTGTTGAGCGCGGGCGCATGCTCATCGCCGCCACGCCCATGCGTCCGTTCGAGTCGATCGCCGAGCTCGGCGTCTATCTGCGCCTGCTCACCGACTTGCGCGACACGCTCGACAAGTTTCAGCCGGCCGTCTTCGACCGTTCGCTCACCGAGCTCATCGCCGCTACCGCGCCGCGCCGCGAGTCGAACACGATGCCCGCGGCCACGCGTCGGCGCCTCAAAGGCCTCGCGAAAGAGTACTTGCGGCCCGGAGTCGCCGTGAGCGACATGCACGAGGCGCTGCAGCGCATCCAGCAACAGCGTGTTCTCTGGCAGCGATTCGTGCCGAGCGGCGTGACGCCGTCGGTGCCCGTGGGCATCGCCGAGGTGGCCGCCACCTACCAGCAGGTCGAGCGCGATTTCGAGGCGCTGGATGCCCCCCTCGGCTACCTCAGCCGTGACCAGCAGCTCGCCCACCGTTCGCTCGCCGAGCTGCACGGATTGCTCGATGGCTTGGCTGCCGAGAGTGACGTGCTCGCCAACCTGCAAGAGCGCACGGCGCTGTTGCAGCGGCTCGAGAAGTGGGATGTGGCGCCGCTGCTGAGTGACCTCGCCGCGCGTCACGTTCCCCAGGGTCAGGTTGCTGCCGAGCTCGAGCTCGCGTGGTGGCGCTCGGCGCTCGACAGTTTGTTGCAGCACGACCGTGCCCTGCTCGGCGCCGAGCCCGACGTGCTCGAACGACTCGAGGCCGACTTCCGCTTGGTCGATGAGGCGCACGCCGCGGGGAGCGCGCAATTGCTCGCGTGGCAGCTCGCCGAGAATTGGTCAATCGGCATCACCGACTGGCCCGATGAGGCGGCCGCACTCAAGACTCTGCTGAAGAGCGGCTCGATCACGCCCGCTCAGTTGCAGCGTGAGGCTCCGCACTTGAGCCGCCCGATCGCGCCCGTGTGGCTTGCATCGCCCTACAACGTGCACCAGATCAGCGACGACATTCCGTTCGACACCGTGATGCTGCTCGACGCGGGTGCCGTGACGGTGGCCGAAGTGGCGAGTTCGGTGCGTCGGGGCCGTCAGGTGGTCGCCGTGGGCGATCCGGTCACGCAGGCTCCTGCGCCGTTCACGATCGCGGTCGGCGGCCCTGTGGTCGATGTCGACGTCGATGCCCGGCACGCGGCATCCGCTCTCTTTCAGCTCAGTGAGCTGTTGCCGGCGCTCTCGCTCACGCGCTCGTATCGCGCGGGCGGCGAAGACCTCGCCGAACTCGTCAACCGTCGCTTCTACGCGGGGCGCATCGAGTCGTTGCCGTGGGCCGGGTCGTTCTTGGGGCATCCGTCAATTGCCGTCGACTATCTCGACGACGGTCAAGGCATGCCCGACCCCGACTCGGGAGCCATCGAGAGCGTCGACGCCGAAGTGTTGCGCACGGTCGATCTCGTGATCGAGCACGCCACCGCGCGCCCCAACGAATCACTCATGGTGGTGACAGCGAGCGCCAAGCACGCCGCGCGCGTGCACACCGCCGTGCTCGAGGCGCTCACGCACCGTCCCGATCTGCACGAGGTACTGCTCGGTGACCGCGCCGAACCGTTCGCGGTGCTCACGATCGAGCAGTCGGTAGCCCAGTCGCGCGATCGCGTGATCTTCTCGATCGGCTTCGGCCGCACGCCACACGGTCGCGTGCTCACCGAGTTCGGCTCGCTCGGCCGCCCTGGGGGCGACCGCTTGCTTGCCGTGGCGATGACCCGTGCGCGTCGCTACGTGCGCATCGTCAGTTGCATTCGCCCGAGCGACCTCGATGACGACCGCTTGTCGCACGGTGCCCGCGCGCTCGCCGACCTCTTCGCTGACATCGAGGCTCGTCGTACGGCGGTCGAAATGCCCGACGACAGCGAACCCATGCTCATCGATCTTGCCCGCCGCCTCGAAGCGCGCGGCATGACCGTGGCCCTCGGGCACCGCGGCAAGTTGCCGCTCGTCGCGAGCCGGGGCGGCTACTGCGTGGCCGTCGAGACGGATGCCGCGCTCTCGCACCTCAGTTTGCGCGAGTCACTGCGCTTGCGCCCTGACCTGCTCCGTCGCCTGGGCTGGCACTACGCGCGCGTGCACGTGTTCGAACTCTTCAGCAACCCCGAGGCTGTGGCCGACCGCGTCTACGCGCTCGCCGGCGGAGCCCCCGCCGCTCCCGCGCGCGCGCCCGCGCCCTCGGGCATGCAGACCGAAGAGATTCCGATCCAACGCTGATCGTGCCGCTCTGCCCGCGTACCCTGGAGTCATGAGCGAGACGGATGCGGGGCACGCCCCGACCCTCCGCACCCGCACGCGCCGCCGAGTCACCACGGCGCCTCCGCCCGGGTCGGATCCCGCTCCGCCGCGCGAGCCCGACCGCCACCGGCTCGACGAGAACGACGAGCGGCTCACGGCCGAGAAGCCGCCGCACTACTGATCATGACCACTCACGATTCCGCCGATCGCGGCGTGACTGAACTCGGCGTGCTGCTGCGCTCGATGCGCCCCGAGCTCGTGCCGGGCGACTGGTTCTTTGGCACCGTCGAGTCGGCAGCGGGCATCGCCGCGGCCGCGACCGTGCGCGAGTCAGAAGGTCTGTCGGTGCTCGTCGATCGCGCCGAGGCCGAGCGCCTCGGTCTCGGCACGGGGCACCCCTACCGGTGGATCACTTTGAGCGTGCATTCATCGCTCGAGGCCGTGGGGCTCACGGCGGCGTTCAGTGCGGCCCTGACCGAGCGTGGCATCAGCTGCAATGTCATCGCGGGCGCGTTTCACGATCACCTGCTCGTGCCGGCCGCACGCGCCGATGACGCGATGCGCGCTCTCGTCGAGCTCAGCGCGAGCGCCTAACGGTCCGACTAGGGGGCGGCGTCGCGCTTCGCGAGCAAGTCGCGAATCTCGGCGAGCAGTTCGATCTCAGTCGGGGCCGCGGCCTCGTCACCCACCGGCTCGCCCGCGCGCCGACGCTGTTCGGCCTGACGCTTCACGTAGTTGATGGGCATCACGAGAGCGAAGTAGACGACCGCCGCGACGATGAGAAAGTTCAGCACCGCACCGATAACCGCCCCGAAGTAGAGCACAGCTTCGCTGCCCGACACCGTCGGGATGGCGACGGGCAGTGCCTTGTCAAGCGTTGCCGCGTTTAAGAGGGCACCGATCGCGGGATTGATCACGGCGGTGACGATGGCGTTCACGACCGCGGTGAAAGCGGCCCCGATGACGACGGCGACGGCAAGGTCAATAACGTTGCCGCGCAGAATGAATTCACGAAATCCAGAGAGCATGGGCCGATAGTACTGGCCGCGCTCAACGAGACGAGGGCGCCTACCTCGACGCGAGTTTACTTAGCTCGACGCGGGGGCGGCGGCGGGGGCCGCCGCGGGCGCGCTCGCGGGCGTCGCGGACGAACCGCTCGACTCGCTCTTCGCAGAGCTACTCGACGAGCTTGACGACGAGCTCGACCCCGCCCGACTGTCGGTGCGGTAGAAGCCCGAACCGTTGAAGGTCACGCCGACGGCCGAGAAGACCTTGCGGAGTTTGCCGTGGCAGGTGGGGCACTCGGTGAGCGAGTCGTCGGTGAAGGCCTGCTGAATGTCGAACGCGGTCGAACACTCGGTGCAGCGGTACGAATACGTGGGCATGGAAAAGACCTCCGCCCTCCAGGATACGGCGGCCAGAGCATCCGCCCGAACCGGGGTCAGGCGGTGAAGCGCGTGATGCCGCTGGGGGTCACGACGCCGTCGACCCCTTGATCGTGGCGTTCGCGAGGCAACTCGTCGACGAGCTCGTGGTCGAAGACCACCGCAAACACGGGCGGGCGGCGGTCCATCGAGCCCAGAGTTTTGTCGAAATAGCCGCGGCCCCAGCCCATGCGCATGCCCGTGCGGTCGACCGCCGCCGCGGGAACGATGATGAGCCCCACGTCGTTGATGGCGATCGGCCCGAGCACTTCGGTCGTGGGTACGGGCATGCCAATGACGTCGAGGCCCTCGTCGGCGCTGTCGTACAGGGCCCAGTCGAGCAACCCGTCGTCGCGCGAGACCGGCAGCAGCACGCGGATGCCCTGCTCGGCGGCCCACGCAATGAACGGTCGCGTCTCGGGCTCGTCGCGCGTGGCGAGGTAGCACGAGATCGAGCGCGGCCCGAGTGCCGATGCGAGGGCGATGAGTTGACGCGTCAGGCCCTCGGTCGCAATCTCGCGCTCGTGCTGGGCACGGATGCGCCGCCGTTCGCGCAGTTCGGCCCGTAGCGCGCGCTTGGCGGCGATCAGCTCGCTGTCGCGGTCGGGGGCCATACGGCCATGCTAGGGCTGACACAAGCCCCGTGTATTCCTGGGTTGTGAACGACCGTCGGGGCTACGCTGAGCGCATGACCCCGAGAATCAGCAAGGCCGTGATTCCCGCAGCGGGACTCGGCACACGGTTCCTCCCCGCGACCAAGGCCATGCCGAAAGAGATGTTGCCCGTCGTCGATAAGCCGGCCATTCAGTATGTGGTCGAAGAGGCGGTCGGTGCGGGGCTCACCGACGTGCTCATGATCACCGGCCGCAACAAGACGGCGCTCGAGAACCACTTCGACCGCGTGGGCGAGCTGGAGGCAACCCTCGAGGCCAAGGGCGACACCGAGAAGCTCGCCAAGGTCGAGTACTCGACCGACCTCGCCGACATGCACTACGTGCGCCAGGGTGACCCGCTCGGCCTCGGCCACGCCGTGCTGCGCGCTCACATGCACGTGGGCCGTCAGCCTTTTGCCGTGTTGCTGGGTGACGACATCATCGACCCGCGTGATCCGCTGCTTGATCGCATGATCGACGTGCACGAGAAGCACCACACAAGCGTCATCGCCCTGCTCGAGGTCGATCCCGCGCAAGCGCACCTCTACGGTGTCGCGACGATCGAGCCCACCGATGACCCCGATGTCGTGCGCGTCGTCGACCTCGTCGAAAAGCCCGCGCCGGGCACTGCCCCCTCGAACTACGCCGTGATCGGCCGATACGTGTTGCGGCCCGAGATTTTCGACATCCTCGAGCACACCGCCCCCGGCAAGGGCGGCGAGATTCAGCTGACGGATGCCCTGCTCGAGCTCGCCCACGACGCCGAGGCCGGCGGGGTCTACGGCGTGGTGTTCCGCGGCCGCCGGTATGACACGGGTGACCGCCTCGACTACATCAAGGCCATCGTGCAGCTCGCCGTCGAGCGCGACGACCTCGGCCCCGAGCTGCGCCCGTGGCTGCGCGACTTCGCCGCTCGCATGGACTAAGCCGTGGTGTCGATCATCCCCACCTTGCGTGAGGGGGCCACGGTGTTGCGCCCCATTCGGGTGCGCGATGCGCGCGCGCTCGAAGCCGAACTTGTCGATAGCCGCAGTTGGCTACGCCCGTGGGAGGCCACGCATCCCGCGGCGCCCTTGAACTGGGACACCAAGGGCAGCATCCGCAATCTCATCGCGAACGCGCGCGCGGGGGCCGGCTTGCCGTTCATCATCGAGACGGATGGCCGCCTGGCCGGCCAGCTCAATGTGAGCGGCATGACCTACGGCTCGCTCGCCTCCGCGACGATCGGCTATTGGGTGGGGGCAGGCTTTGCCGGGCGCGGGTTGACGCCCACGGCCGTGGCGCTCGCGACCGACCACGTGTTCTTCACGGTGGGGCTGCACCGCATGGAGATCTGCATTCGCCCCGAGAACGGGCCGAGCCTGCGCGTGGTCGAGAAGCTCGGCTTTCGCTACGAGGGGCTGCGGCGCCGTTACATCCACATCAATAACGACTGGCGCGACCACTTCTGTTTCGCGCTGACGGTGGAAGAGGTGCCGCAAGGCGTGTTGCGACGTTGGAAGACCGGTCGCGTGCCGCCGGGCGCGGCAACCGTGCCCGAGGTCGACCTCATTGCCGCGCGTCGCGGCATCAGCCTGCCGCCCGCACGCTGAACGCACGCGAGCGGCAGGCCACAGATGGCTAGACCCAGGTCATCGGAATCGAGAACATGATCGCCGCGGCAAACGCGAAGATGGCCGAGCCGATGATGATGAGCGAGTACTGAACCTTGCGCGTGCGCACGACGGCGGCAACACCGAGCAAGAACAGCGAGATGGCCATGAGCACGGTGGTCAGCGTGAGCCAGTCACCGCGAGCGTCGAGCTCATCGGCCTGCTTCGTGAGCTCGATGGCTTCATCGCTCTTCTCGCCGTAGGCGCCGAACAGCACGGCCTGGTACTCCTCGTCGTCGAGGGGGCTCGTGTAGAACTCGGTGTCGGTCGCGTTGATCTCGTCGGCTCGCTCGATTGCGGCACCGAAGTGCTCGCTCACGGCG
>JAAFHT010000092.1 GCA_013297625.1 Actinomycetota bacterium
GGGTTGCCCGCACTTGTTGGGGGCGATGGCACACCCATAGTTCTTACGGTCGTCGGATACCTCACCGCCGGCATCGGTGGGGCGCTGCTGATCGCGTGGTACACGATTCTGTCGGCCCAGATCAGTCAGACGATGCTTTTCGATCTGCGCAAGCGTGTCTTCTTGCACACGCAAGAACTCGGTCTCGACTTTCACGAGAACTACACGTCGGGCCGGATTATTGCGCGACAGACCAGCGATCTCGATTCGATCCGCGAGCTGCTGGACTCCGGCATCAACCAGCTCATTCAAGGTGGCCTGTACATGCTGTTCACGGCCGCAGCGATGTTCGCTCTCGATTGGGTGAGCGGACTCGTCTTGTTCGTTGGGCTCGTACCGCTGGCCGTATTGACCCGATGGTTCCAGGTGCGTACGCAAACACTGTTCCGGCGATCGCGTGTGGCATCGGCGCGTGTGATCGTGCACTTCGTCGAAACGATGACCGGCATCCGGGCCGTAAAAGCGTTCCGCAAAGAGAAGCGCAATGAGACGGAGTTCGCTGGGCTTGTCGAGGACTACCGCGACGTCAACGCGAAGACGATCCAGTTGTTTGGAATCTTCGACCCGGGTCTCGTGCTCATCGGAAACGTCACGCTCGGCATTGTGCTACTCGTGGGTGGTTTTCGGGTCGCCGATGGCTCGCTCGCGATCGGTGTGCTGCTCGCCGTATTGCTGTACACGCGTCAGTTCTTCGCTCCGGTAGAAGAGATGGCGATGTTCTATAGCTCCTACCAGTCCGCCGCAGCGGCGTTGGAGAAGATCTCTGGAGTGCTTGAAGAACAGCCGACCGTCGCCAACCCGACAACGCCGATCGATCTGTGGAAAGCGCAGGGTCGTCTCGACTTCGACGAGGTCACCTTTGCGTATTCCGCCGGCCGTGTTGTGCTGCCATCGTTTGACCTGCACATTCCGGCCGGGCAGACGATTGCCCTCGTTGGATCAACCGGAGCAGGCAAATCGACGCTCGCCAAACTGGTGTCGCGTTTCTACGACCCGACAAAGGGCGCTGTCTCGCTCGATGGCGTTGATTTGCGGGCGCTGCATCCGAAAGATCTGCGCCGTGCGATCGTGATGGTTACCCAAGAGGCGTACCTGTTTTCGGGGACCGTTGCTGACAACATCGCTCTCGGCAAGCCGGGAGCGAGCCGCGACGAGATCGAAGCAGCAGCGCGCGCTGTCGGGGCCGACGGATTCATCCGTTCGCTGCCGCATGGCTACGACACGGACGTGAACAAGCGCGGTGGCCGCGTCTCGGCCGGTCAACGTCAACTGCTCAGCTTCGCGCGCGCGTTTATTGCAGACCCGCGAGTACTGATTCTGGATGAGGCGACGGCCTCGCTCGATATTCCGAGTGAACGGTTGGTGCAGCGCGGTCTGCAGACGCTGCTCGCCGACAGAACAGCCATCATCATCGCCCACCGGTTGTCTACGGTTGCGATCGCTGACCGGGTGCTCGTCATGCAGCACGGCGAGATCATCGAGGATGGCACGCCCGACGACCTCATCGGCGGCACGGGGCGCTTCGCCCAGCTGCACGCCGCCTGGCGGGAGTCGCTGGTTTAGCTGTTGTTTTGAGAGAGAGGCAGGCGGCCGTGTATTGCAACGCGTGCGCTAATGAAAGTTGCGCACTGCCGTCTTGCCCTGGATCACGAGCGGCTCAAAGGCATCCGCGATGAGGTTGACGACGCCCTCCGGTGAGCGTTCGAGGATGCCGCGGATGATGAGCGCTGCCGACTCCCGTGCGACGCGGCGGTAGCGGTTCCAGACGCCGACGGTGCAAATCACGTTGATCATGCCGGTCTCATCTTCAAGGTTCATAAAGGTCACACCGCCCGCCGTTGACGGCCGTTGGCGGTGGATGACGACACCGGCAACCTCCATGCGCCGCCCGCTCTCGGCCTGCCGCAGCCCGGCCGCGGTGACGACGCCACGCTCGTCGAGGGCCTCACGTGCGTGCCTCACCGGGTGATCGTCGGTGGAGATCGTCGTCGCCCACAGGTCGGCCACGACTTGCTCTGCCGCGCTCAGCAGCGGGAACAGCGGCGGTTGCACGGCGACGAAGGTGTCGGGCAGGTAGTCGGCCTTGTCTTGGGCGGCGTAACCCGCCTGCCAGATCGCCTCCCGGCGATCCATGCCGAGCGACTCGAACGCGCCGCTCGTCGCGAGCGCTTCGAGCTGCGGCGCGGTGAGCCCGACCCGGCGGGACAGGTCGGCGAGGTCGCGGAACGGGGCGAGGTCGCGCTCGGCGACGATGCGCTCGGCGAGGGTCACCCCGATGCCGCGCACACCCGCGAGCCCGAGGCGCACGGAGTGGTTGCCGTCGCGGCGGTGCGGTGCCGTTTGCTCCGCGGTCGCCGGGTCGTAGAGTCCGACGGGGGGTTGCTCGCGGTGCAGGCAGTCCGCGAGGCCCGTCGGACCGCCGTCTCCTTCAAGCGTTGCGTGCACGCCGGAGACGGTGATGTCGGGGCGCAGCACGGTGACACCGTGGCGCCGGGCATCCGCTGTCAATGACGCGGGCGAATAAAAACCCATCGGCTGGGCCCGAAGCAGGGCGGCGAGAAAGACGCCGGGGTAGTGCAGTTTGATCCACGAACTCGCGTAGACGAGCAGGGCGAAGCTGATCGAGTGGCTCTCGGCGAACCCAAAGTTGGCGAAGGCTTCTATGCGGTCGTAGATGCCGTCGGCGACCTCCCCGACGATGCCGTTCTCGGCCATGCCTTTGTACAGTTTTTCTCGCAAGCTGGAGATCTTCTCGAGCCCGCGCTTCGACCCCATCGCGCGGCGCAGCAGGTCAGCGTCTTCTGCGGAGCAGTTGCCGACGGCCATCGCCATCTGCATGAGCTGTTCTTGAAACAGCGGGATGCCCATGGTGCGCTCAAGCACCGACTCGAGTGAGGGGTGCGGATAGGTGACCGGCTCTTTGCCCATCTTGCGGCGAATGTAGGGGTGCACGGCGCCCCCCTGGATCGGTCCCGGGCGAATCAGGGCGATCTCGATCACGAGCTCGTAGAACTCGCGGGGTTGCAGGCGAGGGAGGGTGCCCATCTGCGCGCGGCTCTCGACCTGAAAGACACCCACGGAGTCGGCACGGCACAGCATGTCGTAGACGCCCTTCTCCTCTTTGGGAATCGTGTCGAGCGCCCACTCCTCACCAAGATCGAGCCGGATCAGATCGAAGGCGTACTGCAGAGCGGCGAGCATGCCGAGCCCGAGAAGGTCGAACTTGACGAGCCCCATGGATGCGCAGTCGTCTTTGTCCCACTGCACGATCGTGCGGTTCTCCATGCGCGCGTGCTCGATCGGCACGATCTCGCCGACCGGGCGTGACGTGAGCACCATGCCGCCGGAGTGGATGCCGAGGTGCCGCGGAAACTTGAGCACCTCGCCGGCGAGTTCGAGCACCCTCGCGGGGATGTCGTCACTCTCGCTGACCTTGATTGAGCTGTAGGACTCGATCCTCTTCGACCACGCATCCTGTTGCCCAGGCCCGTAACCGAGCGCTTTGGCCATGTCGCGCACGGCGAACTTCGGCCGGTAGCTGATGACGTTTGCGACCTGTGCTGCGTTGCGGCGGCCGTACTTCTCGAAGACGTGCTGGATCACTTCTTCACGACGGTCGGAGTCGAAGTCGACATCGATGTCGGGCTCCTCATCGCGCATGCTCGACAGAAACCGCTCAAACGGCAACTTGTAGCCAATCGAATCGACGGCGGTGATGTCGAGCAGGTAGCAGACGGCACTGTTTGCGGCTGATCCGCGCCCCTGACACAGAATTCCGCGACCGCGGGCGAAGTGCACGATCTCGTGAACGATCAGAAAGTAGCCAGGAAAATCCTTGAGCTCGATCACCTCGAGCTCGCGTTCGATGCGCGCGCGGTTCTCTTCCGTGAGGTTCGGGTATTTGCGCGGCACGGCATCCCAGACGAGGTGGCGCAACCAGCTCATGGGCGTATGGCCGTCAGGCACTTCTTGGCCCGGGAGTCCGGGTTTCATTCCGCGCAGCCGAAAACCGTGAGAGTCGGCCACGTCGACGGTGCTCTCGATCGCTCCGGGGTAGCGGGCGAAGCGCGCGGCCATCTCTGCGCCAGAGCGTAAGTGCAGGCCACCCGTTGAGGGCAGCCAGCCGTCGAGCTCGTCGAGGCTGCGCCGGGCGCGCACCGCTGCGACCGCGGTGGCGAGCTCGTGTTGCTCTGGCCTGGCGTAGTGCACGTTGCCCGTGGCGACAGCCGCGAGCCCCCGACGCCGAGCTATCGCGAACAGCGCGTCGTTGCGCGCGCTGTCGAGCGGGTCGCCGCTGTCGGTGAGTTCAACGATCAGTCGCTCGTTGCCGAACAGCCAGGCCAGCCGGTCGACCTCCCGCGCAGCTGTCTGGTCGCCATGCTGCAGTGCCTGGCGCACGGAACCTTTGCGGCACCCGGTCAAAATCGTAAAGAAACCATCGGATGCCGCGGCGACCTCCTCGAGGTCGTACACCGGGTGCCCCTTCTCTGCCCCCTCAGCGAGCTGTGCCCCCGTGATCACGGAACTCAGCCGGTGATACCCCTCCTGCCCGCGCGCGAGCACGAGCAGGTGTGAGCCGAGCGGGTCGGGCTCACCGTTCTGCGGTTTCTCGAGCCCCAACGAGAGCTCTGCCCCGAACACTGTTGTCATCGGGGAGTACCGCTCCGCCGCCTCCGCGAACCGCACGACCCCATAGAAACCGTCGTGGTCGGTGATGCCAACCCCGTGCAGGCCGAGTCGCGCTGCCTCTTCTGCCAGCTGCTCTGGCTGGCTCGCGCCGTCGAGAAAACTGAAGTTCGAGTGCGTGTGCAGCTCGGCGTACGGCACCGTGCCCGGCACGTACTCTGTCGGGGCAACGTAGGGCGCGCGCTTGCGACTGATCGGGATGTCTTCGGGAAGAACCGCGGGCGTGCCGCTGCTCAGGCGCTGCTCGAGCTCCCGCCACGGCATGGCGGGATTGTTCCATCCCATCCCTCAACCTTCGAACATATGTTCGAATAAGTCAACGTGGAGCGAACCCTAGTTTTTAGAGCGCAGGCAACTTCGCCAGCGCCTCTTTCGCGTTCTGCTCTGGTGCGCCAAGACGCTCGACAAGCAGCGTCATTGCCGGGCCCTGGTCACCGCGCTGCAGCGCCTCATAGGCGGTGGTTGCTTCAGCACGCATCGACAGGCTCGGCTGTTTGGTGATGCCGATCTGGTCGGCGAGTTGCTGCGCGCTGGCAACGCCGTAGGCATCCTTGATCTGTTGCGGCAGGGGGAACATTGCGAGTAGTCCGAGGCTCACCATGTGTTTAGGGTACGGGGTGGTGACTGTGCTTCGGCTCACGTGTTAACCGACGGCCGAGACGGCCATCGGAGCTGGGGTCGCAGCGAAGGCCAGAAATGGCCTTCGCTCTGAGCTCCACCGCTTAGTCGTACCGCCCTTCAGCGACCCAGTCCTCGCCGTCGAGTAGCAGCAGCCACGCGGCACCGCTCGCGTCGACGAGTTGGAAGCGGTGCAGCGAGCTTGCGGCAGCGGCATCCCACCACCTCTCGCGTACGGGCCACGGGCCAGCCCACGACACCACCTGCCGCGCATCGCCGCGCGAGCCCGTCGGGGAGAACAGCGCCGGATGCCCGCTCAGCACGCCGCGCTCGTTCACGCTCAGCGACTCGCCCCGAGCGCCGCGCACAACGACGGCCATGCGCTGGGCAAACACGGTCGCCGGAGCAGGTTCTGGCAACGACCCCGGCCACGGCTTGCCCGCTTCTCGTGCGAGGGCAGGGTCGGGCCGGTCACCCCATGGAACAAGCACCTGCCGCTCGCTGAGCAACCGCCCCCCGGCCCGCACCGGTGTCACGACACCCTCGTGGCCGAGCATGCCTTGAATGCGCGAGAGTCCGTTGTGTACGCCGGCATCCGGCCCGTTGCCCCACAGCCCGCCCTCATGGTTGCCGACCGGGTCGGCGGCTGCGGGCTCCAGCTGCACACGGGTGACTGGCGAAGCGAGGGCTGCACCTTGCCCCTGCAGTTGCCAGCGCACCCGGTCGAGCACATCCGTTGCCGTGAACCAGCGCGGGTGCAACCATGTACGCTCCGTGCTCTCTGTCTCTGTGGTGATGCTCACTCGTAGCTCCGTGCAGGCGAGCTTTGCCTGCAGCATCGAGTCGATCAGCAGCTCTGCGCGCTGCTTGACGCCGAACGCAATCTGGTCAACGCGATCGAGCGGAGGCTCAAAGTCGACCCGCACGGCAAAGTCGCGCGGGGGCGTGCGCGGGGCAACGGCGCGGGCATCTGCGCCAGCCGCAAGAGCGTGGGCAAGGGCTCCGGTTGCGCCAAACCTCGTGCGCACACTCTCGGCGGGAAGCGCGGCAAAAGCGGCACAATCGTGGATGCCGAGCCGACGCAGCAGGCCAGCCAAGTTGGCATCCCCCAGGGCATCAACCGGCAGGGGGCCAAGGAAGGCCGCGGACTCGCCAGCCGGAACAATGAGGATCGGCCGTCCGCGCCGCGCTGCGTGCTCCGCCGCGAAGGGGCCGTCGGCGATACCGACCCGTGCGTCGGGAACCCCGTTGTCGGCGAGGAGGGAGGCGAGCAGCATCCCCGCCGCTTTTTCCCCGCCGTAATAGCGCGCGGGGCCGCTGGCTTTTGTCGCGACCATGCCGGGCCGCACGAGTTGCACGCCAGCCATGGATGCCTCGACGGCAACAACGACGGGTTCGAACAGTCGTGCATCAACGGCCCTGTCGTAGTCGAGCAGCGCGATCGCCGGAGTCGTTGCCTGTGCCTCGCGTGCGCGCATGCCGCGCCGCACCCCCTCGGCCCGAGCGGCCCCGGAGCATGCCGCAACACGCCCCTTCTCGATCACCACGATGAGCCCGTCGATTGCCAGGTTATTCTCGCGCGCTGCAGCGATGACCGGCCAGTCAGGACACCAGGCGAGCATCGTACGCATCACGGCAGTTGTACCTGCCGCTCGTGACTCGCGCCCGCCCGCGCC
>JAAFHT010000172.1 GCA_013297625.1 Actinomycetota bacterium
TCTTTCATCGAGAAGAGCACCGCGTCGAGGCGAAACCCATCGACGCCCCGATCGAGCCAGAAGCGCAAGACGTCGAGCATCTCGGCTTTGACGCGGGGGTTGCGCCAGTTGAGATCGGGTTGCTCTTTGAGGAACGAGTGCAGGTAATACTGGCCGGTGGTCGGGTCGAGGGTCCAGGCGGGGCCGCCGAAGACGCTCAGCCAATTGTTCGGCGGCGAGCCATCGGGCTTCGGGTCGGCCCAGACGTAAAAGTCGCGCTTTTCAGACGCCCTCGACGAGCGCGACGCGACGAACCACGCATGTTGATCGGACGAGTGGTTGGGCACGAAGTCGAGCACGATCTTGAGGCCGAGCGAGCGGGCCTGCTCGGCGAAGGCGTCGAAGTCTTCGAGAGAGCCGAAAACGGGGTCGACGCCCTTGTAATCGCTGACGTCGTAGCCGAAGTCGGCCATGGGTGACGGGTAGAAGGGCGAGACCCAGACGGCGCCGACGCCGAGCGAGGCGAGGTACTCGAGGCGCTGGGTGGCGCCACGCAGGTCGCCCACCCCGTCGCCGTCGGCGTCTTGAAAACTGCGCGGGTAGATTTGATACACGACGTCGCGCTGCCACCAAGGGGCGCGCGTCGGCGAGGCGTTCGGGCTCATGCAGACGCGTTTAGCACTCGCCGCGCGATCGGCCCAGGCGGCCACGCTGCGTCGGGCGAGGCGGGCCGCGAGCTACACCCGGGCGCAATTTTTTCGTTCTTCTTGGGGTACGACTCGGCCAACCAACGAAGCGAATTTTTCCGGCATCGAGCTTTCAACGGAAAGCGGGGCCGTAGTAGAGTGCTCGCCGTGCGCCGACATGCGCTGTTCGCTTGGGTCTTTCTGCTCCCAACGTTGGTCATCGTTGCGTTCGTGGCGCTCTACCCACTGGCGCAAACGTTCTATTTGAGCTTCACGAACGCGCGCCTGGGCTCTTCGGCGCCGGCGGCTTTCGTGGGCCTGCAGAACTACACCGACATCGCCGAAGATCGCCTCTTCTTCAGCGCCGTGGGCATCACGGTGGCCTTCACCCTGGCCACGGTCACCTGCGAGCTGGTGCTCGGGCTCATCATCGCGCTCATCATCAACGCGAACTTTCGCGGGCGAGGGGCGGTGCGGGCGGCCATTCTCATTCCGTGGGCCATTCCGACGGTGGTTTCGGCCCAAATGTGGAAGTGGATGTACAACGACGTGTACGGTGTCTTCAACGATCTGCTGGTCAATCGCCTGCACCTTTTGAGCCGCAACGTGGCCTTCACGGCCGACGCGAGCACGTCGTTCCCCGCGATTGTGCTCATCGACGTCTGGAAAACCACGCCCTTCATGGCGCTCTTGCTGCTCGCCGGCCTACAGCTCATTCCGGCCGACGTGTACGAGGCGGCCCGGGTCGACGGCGCGAGCCGACGGCAGACCTTCGTGCGCATCACCCTGCCCCTTTTGCGCCCCTCGCTCGCGGTCGCGCTCATCTTTCGCACCCTCGACTCGCTGCGCGTTTTCGACGTCTTTTATGTCACCTTCGGCAGCCGCCCCGACATGCAAACGATGGCGACCTACGCCCAACAGAACCTGGTCAGCATCTCGAACGTCGGCTACGGCTCGGCCCTCTCGGTCGCCATCTTCGTGGTGATCGCCGCCTTCATCGCCCTCTACATCGTCGTCTTCCGCCCCGAAGAGGTGTGACCATGGGCGCCACCGCAGACAAGCCCGTTGCGCATGACGCGCACAGCCCGCACGAAGCGCCTACCACGCCTGTCATGCAGGCCGCCTCTCGTGCGCCCCGCCCGACCGCGGCGCGCCTGGCGGGCCGGGTCGCCTTTTATCTGCTCGTCGGGGCGGTGCTCGTCTACACCATCTTTCCGTTTTTCTGGGCGTTTCTCTCGTCGATCAAGCCGAACAACGAGCTCTTCGCCACGCCCACCCGCTATTGGCCCGAGCACCCCACGCTCGACAACTATCGCATCGTACTCGAGAACGACAATTTTCTCATGGCGCTCAGAAACAGCGCCGTCGTCGCCATTTCGGTCACGACGCTGTCGCTGGCGCTCGGCCTGCTCGCCGCTTATTCGCTCGGGCGCTTTCGCTTTCGCGGCCGCAGCCTCGTGCTCTACACCGTGCTGGCCATGACCATGTTCCCCCAGATTGCGGTTTTGGGGGCGCTCTTTCAGATGGTCAACTACTTC
>JAAFHT010000161.1 GCA_013297625.1 Actinomycetota bacterium
GACCACGCGGCAGGCCCAATTCGATGTTGCGAGCGACCGTGCGCCACGGCAAGAGCCGGGGCTCTTGAAAGGCCACGGCCGAACGCTGGTCGGCGGGCGCCACCGCGGTGCGGTCGATCGTCAGAGTTCCAGAGGTGGGTCGGTCGAGTCCGCTGATTTGTCGCAGAAGCGTTGACTTGCCGCAGCCCGAAGGGCCGAGCAGTGCCACGATCTCGCCGGGGGCGATGTCGAGTTGAACATCCCGAAGCACGACGCGCGGTTCACCACCGTTGACGCCCGGAAACGTGCGTCCGACACCGCGCAACGACACCGGCAGTGCCGGCGAGACGGCGACGGGTGTGGACTCGGTCAACGACATAACGCCACCGTACGAGTGGCGTCGAGGCCCCAGCAAACCGGGCAGACACACGACGACACGCAGTGAAACACAACGTCACACAAGCGTCACAGACGCTCGCTGACTAGGCGCGAACGTCGTCGGCAATCGCTCCGAGCACGCCATTCACGAAAGGCGCACTGTCATCGGTCGATAGCACGCTCGCGAGCTCCATCGCTTCGGCAATCGCTACGGCGGTGGGGATGTCGGGGTTTTCACGCAGTTCCCACGTCGCGAGACGCAGAATCGCGCGATCAACGACGGGCATGCGCGCGAGGGTCCAGCCCACCGCGTGCTGTTCGATCAGCGCATCAATCTCGGCGAGCGAAACGTCGACTCCGCGGACGATCTGCTCTGCATAAGCCCAGCTTGACGCGCGCTGCGTAGCCGCCGCGGCACGCCGAGCCTCCTCAGCGAGAATCTCGGCGATCGGAACCTGTCGCACATCGGCGATGTAAAGCATGTCGAGGGCCCGCTTGCGGGCCTTGCTGCGAGCGCTCACTACTCGCTAACGCGGCCCAGGTAATCACCCGTTCGCGTGTCGACCTTGACCTTGGTGCCGGTCTCAAGAAACAGCGGAACCTGAATCTCGTAGCCGGTCTCGACCGTGGCGGGCTTGGTGCCACCCGTGGAGCGGTCGCCCTGCAATCCCGGCTCGGTGTACGTGACCTCGAGAATGACCGACGCGGGCAAATCAAGGTAGAGCGGCGCACCCTCGTTCATGGCGATGGTCACGATCTGGTTCTCGAGCATGAAGTTCGAGGCGTCGCCAACGACCGACGCGGGCACGGTGACCTGCTCGTAGTCGGTGGTGTCCATGAAGACGTAGTCGGCACCGTCTTGGTAGAGGTACTGGTAATCGCGACGGTCAACAATCGCGAAGTCAACCTTGGTGCCTGCGTTGAACGTCTTGTCGACAACCTTGCCGCTCATGACGTTGCGCATCTTGGTGCGCACGAACGCGCCGCCCTTGCCCGGCTTGACGTGCTGGAACTCGATGACGTTCCAGAGTTGCCCGTCGAGGTTGAGCACGCTGCCGTTCTTGATGTCGTTCGTGGTCGCCATGAGTACCTGAAGTCCGTTTCGGTGAGGAGCAGAAGAATCGAGCGCGCGAGCGCGCCGCCGCGAAAGTCTAGTCGACGCGCGTGCGCGCTCCCTATTGAGCGTGCAGCAGCTGGGCGAGGGCGAGGCGATACGAGCCGAATCCAAACCCGGCAATTACTCCGGTCGCAACCCCAGAGATGACGCTCGTGTGCCGAAACTCTTCGCGCGCGTGCGGGTTTGAGAGGTGCACTTCAATGACCGGGATGCCGGCCTCGGTCACGAGGGCCACCGCGTCGCGCAAGGCGTAGCTGTAGTGGGTGAACGCCGCAGGATTCAGGATGACCGGGGTGCGAGCATCCGCTGCATCATGAAGCCAGCCGATGAGCTCGGCTTCGTCGTTCGACTGTCGAAGATCAATCTCACCACCCTCGGCGGCTGAACTGAGCTCAGTGCGCAACTCGTCGAGCGTCGCCGTGCCATAGATCGTGGGCTCGCGCGTGCCGAGGCGATTCAAGTTGGGCCCGTTGAGCACGAGCACGCGAGTGACTGCGGTCATGGCGTCACCCTACCGGCGTGAGCGCTCACTCCCCTACCTCTTGGTAGGCGGCGAAGAGCATCGACTCGTCGGTGCCATTCAGAACGCGCGGCTTGGCAACATCATCGAGAACGATGAAGCGCAGCATGCCCGCGCGCGCCTTCTTGTCGCGCTGCATCGTCGCGAGAAGGGTCTTCCAACGACCGAGCGGGTACCCCGTGGGTAGGGTGAGTGACGCAAGAATGCGCCGCGTGCGGTCAACCTGCTCAGCGGGCAGCGAGCCCACGAGGTGGGAGAGCTCGGCCGCGAAGACCATGCCGATCGAGATCGCGGCGCCGTGTCGCCAGCGATACCGCTCAGCGTGTTCGATCGCGTGACCGAGCGTGTGACCGTAGTTGAGAATCTCGCGACGGCCCTGCTCAGTGAAGTCGTCGCTGACGACAGCGGCCTTGACGCGGATGCTGCGCTCAATGAGTTCACGGAAGACGGGGCTCGTGCGGTCGGTCGCGACACTCACATCGGCCTCGAGCAACTCGAGAATGACCGGGTCGGCGATGAAGCCGCACTTGACGATCTCGGCGAACCCCGCAAGGATCTCGTTCTGCGGCAAGTCGGCAAGCAGGTCGAGGTCACAGAGAACTGCCGTGGGTGCCCAGAAGGCTCCGACAAGGTTTTTGCCCTCGGCCGTGTTGATGCCCGTCTTGCC